>JAJYCQ010000018.1 GCA_021778315.1 Acidobacteriota bacterium
CTCTCGATCTCGTCCTGACAGAACGCCTTGCAGAGATCACTCCAGAAAACGCTCACGCATGGTTCAGACACAAAGAATGCAGAGTATACCTATGAGAGAAATGCTCTAGTCCTGCGGTCCCGTGGTTCTGCGGTCCTGCACGGACGGCGGGGGTAGGTTTTGGTCGGGGTGAGGGGCGTTGTTCGGGCTTGGTGACTGTAGCCGTGCATCACAAAGACAAGGGCGTGATGCTCCGGTCGAGAGGGCGGGGTTTGGATGGGTTAGGGAAGGCAAGAACGGGAGACTGCAGGTTCTTCTCTCGCTCAGGATGACAGACATAACGGCAAGAGCCAATGCGGGGGCCCTTCGCTTCGCTCAAGGATGACGGCGAAAAACAGGCAACGGCCAGAGCCAGAGCCAGAGCCAGAGCCAGAGCAAAAGCAAAAGCAAAAGCAAAAGCAAAAGCAAAAGCAAAAGCAAAAGCAAAAGCAACTACTAATACAGTGGTCCTTCGCTGCGCTCAAGGATGACGAGAGTTTTGCCGGGTGCTCGGGGAGGGCAAGAGCGAAGGCAACGGCAACGGCAAATGCAACGGCCTGTGCCGGGGAGCTGGTCCCTAATCCCTGAGCGCTGTGCCCTAATCCCTGTGTCCTAATCCCTGTGCCCTGTGCCCTGAGCCCTGGGCGCTGGGGCCTGCTCTTATGCGGTTTGGAGGAGGCTTTGGGCTTCGCGGAGGAGGATTTCGGGGCGGCAGGGTTTGTTGAGGAGCTTGAGGGGGAGGTTGGTGCGGGAGGCGTGCTGCTCTACTTTGATGTGGTTGCTGGAGTAGGCGGTCAGCATGAGGAGCTTGCACTGGGGCATCTCGTGCTGGACCTTTTCGACGAGCTGGAGGCCGTTTTCCTCGGGCATGGTGACGTCGCAGAGGAGGAGTTCGGGGGAGAAGGTTCGAGCGCGGGCGAGGCCTTCGGCGGCGGAGTAGACGGCTTCGGAGTCGTAGCCGTTGGCTTGGAAGATGAGAGTGAGAGTATCGGCGACTAAGCGGTCATCGTCGATGACCAGAACACGCTGTTTCATGAGACACCTCGGGCCCATCTGCATGGAGGAAATCTGTTTCTGTTGGCGTGAAGGAGATGCAATAGCAGCACCTTGAAAATGGGCGGCCGATGAGAGTTGCTATGAGCTTAGACCCGGGGTGAGCCAAAAAGATACGGTCCTGATGTAATTTTATGAAAATAAATCTTTCTGTCGGACAAGAGGGTAGAGTCATGCTCATGCATATTGTGGCGGTCATCTTCGGGTGCGTGTTCCTGGCGGGAGTGCTGCTGGATGCGTTTCAAACGATTATTCTGCCGCGAAGGCCAGTGGGGAGATTCCGGATTACGGGGCTATTTTTTGGGGCGACGTGGAGGCCGTGGACCTGGGTGACGGGGCACTGGCCGGTGAAGCGGAGCCGGGAGCAGATGTACAGCTTTTATGGGCCGCTGTCTTTGCTGCTGCTGTTTGGGATGTGGGCGGGGATGCTGGCGGCGGCGTATGCGCTGATCTACTTTGGGATGCAGATGCCGTTTGCGGATCCGACGCATCCGGTGACGGCGTTGGAGCGGCTGCGGACGTGCTTTTATGTGAGTGGGACGACGCTGTTTACGCTGGGGTTGGGAGATGTGCAGCCGGCGACGAATGCGGCTCGGATGCTGATTGTGGTGGAGGCGGGGACGGGGCTGGGTTTGTGGCGCTGGTGATTGGGTATCTGCCGGTGCTGTATACGGCGTTTTCGACGAGGGAGATTTCGGTGGCGCTGCTGGATGCGAGGGCGGGATCTCCTCCGACGGCGGGAGAGCTGCTGTCCCGGCACAATTTTAGCGGTGGGCATGAGGCGCTGACGGCGCTGCTGGAGGAGTGGGAGCGGTGGTGCGCGACGATGCTGGAGACGCATATTTCGTATCCGATTTTGTGCTACTACCGGTCGCAGCATGACAACCAGAGCTGGCTGGCGGCGCTGACGGCGGTGCTGGATGCTTGCGCTCTGCTGATTACTACGGTGGAGGGGCCGAGCACGCGGCAGGCGCAGCTCACGTTCGCGATTGGACGGCATACGCTGGTGGACCTGGGGCATGTGTTTCATCAGGAGAGGAACGAACAGCGGATGCGGAATGAGCCTCCGAAGCGGTTGGAGGATGAAGAGTTTGCGAGGCTGTGCGATTTGCTGGGGACGGCGGGGTTTTCGTTGTGCGGAGACATGGGGGCGAGGGACCGGCTGAATTCGATTCGGGTGCTGTATGAGCCTCATGCGTGCGCGCTGGCTCAATATTTAAGGCTGCGGCTGCCGGCGTGGGCTCCTCCGGTGGCGGAGCCGGGGAAGAAGCCGGATCAATGGTCGATGGTGGCGGGGCTGAGGTCTCCGAGCGCGCTTGCGGATAGGCTGACGGCGCATGTTAGCTCGCAGTCGACTGCGGGACATTTGGAGGGTAGGGATTAGGAAAGCAGGGATTAGAAAAGCAGGGATTAGAAAAGCAGGGATTAGAAAAGCAGGGATTAGGGATTAGGGTGTAGGGATTAGGAAGGGGAATGGCCAATACAGGGGTCTCTCCACTGCGCCACGCATAAAGCTGCTTGGCTCCGGTCGAGATGACGGGTGGGTGGGTTGGATGGTGCTAGTGCAAGATCTAAAGCAAGAGCAAGAGCAAGAGCAAGAGCAAGAACAAGAACAAGAGCAAGAACAAGAGCAAGAACAAGAGCAAGAACAAGAGCAAGAGCAAGAGCAAGAACAAGAACAAGAGCAAGAGCAAGAGCCAATACAGTGGTCCTTCGCTTCGCTCGAGAATGACGGGAGTTTTGGGCGGGTTGGAGCGTGCAAGTGCGACTGAAATTGCACTTGCCGCGGTGAGTGGGAACTGCAAGAGCAGCGGTGAGTGGGAACTGCAAGAGCAGCGGTGAGTGGGAGGTTTGTGGGTGGAAAGTAAAACGCCAAGATCGCGATGGCGAGCTTGGCGTTTTGGTTGGCTAATCCCTAATCCCTGCTTTACTGATCCCTGGTTTACTGGGGGGCTCCGGGGCCGGGGGTTGGGGTGGGGTTCAGTTTTTGGGAGGCGATCTCGGAGGCGGCTCCGGGCTTGCCCTTGGAGGTCTTGTCCTTGTCCTTGATCTCGGCGTAGATCTGGCGGGCCTGCTCGGTTTTGCCTTCAGCCTGGTAGAGCTCGGCTAGCTGGAGCTGGGCGAGGGAGGGGGGGACGGTGGAGGCGTGGCCCTTGATGAGCTCGTTGTAGAGGTCGATGGCCTTGGCGTCCTGGCCGTTCTGCTGATAGAGCTGGGCGAGGGCGGCCTTGCCGAGGGCGGCGAGGTCGCTGTCCCAGCTGGTGGAGACCTTCTGGAGGGCTTCTTCGGCGGGGCCCTTCTGGCCCTGGTCGAGGAAGGTGAGGCCTACGAAGTACTCGGCCAGCTTGCCGGAGTTGGTGAAGCCGTAGTTATTGGCGACCTGCTGGAACTGGGTGTTGGCGGCAGCAGCGCGGTCCTTGGCGGTGGGGAAGGTCTTCATGCCGGGAGGGAGGGGCTGCGCGGAGTTAGCGATGGGGGTCTGGTAGACCTCCATTGCGGCGCCGAACAGAGTTTCGGCGGCGTTGGAGCGCGACTGATCGAGGGTATAGCCCCCGACGATGGCGAGGATGACTACGATGGCGAGGACGCCGAAGAGGATGGTTTTCTGGCGGTGCTCCTCTGCCCAATGAACGCTGCTGGTGGTGAGTGCGACGAACTGGTCCTGCTTCTTGAGTTGGTGCTTGGTTGCGTTATCCACGAAAATCCGTCCTTCAAAGCTACAAAAAGATTGCCGGGTCCGCCGCCCGCGCATCGTTTCAGTTTAGCAGGGAAGAAGTTGAGGGCGGAAAAAGAGGGGATTTAGGGGCGATTTGGAGTTGGGAGGGGGAGGTTTCGGATTGGGTGCATTGGCTCTTGCCAATCGTGATTGGATGGGCATACTATCGGGCTCGAATCCAGCAAAGTTGCACTAATTGAAGAGGTTCAGGTGACTTTGCCGCAGGTTCGGATCAGCAGCAACTGCAGCTCCCGGGCCCACGTAGTACCCGCATGACTGGGCAAGCAGCTAGTCAGCGGCGGAATAGCATTCAGGAGTGGCAAACGTCATGGCTTGGTACGCATACTGCATCACAGAAAGAAGTGCATTTCCAGAACTTGGACGGCATCGGAGACCGATGCCACTTACAGGGGTAACAGGACTGTTTGGCAATCAAACGTTTTTATTTCCAGCGGCAGAGCTGGCGGTGGTGGTGTCGGAACATCTGGCAGAAGATGCGAACCGGTTAACGACACCGGAGGGACAGGCAGCGGCAAGGGACCATGCGAAGGTGATCTCGGGGTGCTTTGCGAAGTCGACGGTGCTGCCGTTCCGGTTTGGGACGACGTTCAATGACGATGAGTCGCTGCGGAGGTCGGTGCGGTCGAATCAGCGTCACTTTATGGCGAATGTCGAGCGTTTGCGCGGCATGGCAGAGATGCACCTGAAGGTGGTGGTGGATGATATCTGCCCGGAGACCAAGGGTGTGGGGCATACGTTCCAGGCGGCGGGGCAGGAGTATCTGTCGCATCTGCGGGAGTCGGCTACGCGGCAGAGGGAACGGCAATCGCGGGCACGGGCGCTGTCGATCCAGATGCACAGGATGTTTCTTCCGGTGGCGGAGGAGATTTCGTGCAAGCGGATGGAGTCGGGCAAGATGCTGCTGGATATTGCTCACCTTGTCGATAAAAAGACGGTGGAGCGGTATCAGAACAAGTACAGCACCGCGACGCTGGAGCTGAAGGACTGCGCGATGCAGTTGTCGGGACCGTGGCCACCGTATCACTTTGTGCACCGGGAGCAGCGGGGACATATGTAAGGCAGGGATTAGGGAACAGGGATTAGGAAAGGCCTTGGCGGTTGCTGGGGCCTTTTGCTTTGGTGGGGGGGGTGGCGAACAGGGGCGAGGGCAACGGCAAGGGCAAACGCAAACGCAAGGGCAAACGCAACAGCAAAGACCAATACAGGGGTCCTTCGCTTCGCTCTAGGATGACGGGATTGTGGGCGGGGCTCGAGAAGGGCAACAGCAACAGCAAAGGCATAGGGAGCAGCCACAGCAACGACGGGAGCACAGGCAGGCTGTTTGCTAGTCCCTAATTCCTAATCCCTGCTTTGTGATGGAGGGGGTGGACGTGGATTTTTTGCGGGTCAGGACGGAGCTGCGGCGGCGCTTGCCGGTGGAGACGTGGTCGATCTTGTTCCAGAAACCGACGAAGTAGTCGACTGCGGAGATGATGGAGAGGAGGGTCATCCAGTAGGTGGCGGTGAGGGCGATGAGGTGGACGCCGATGGGGAACCAGCCGAAGTACCAGAAGTCCCAACGGTGGTTGAGGATGGCGGCCACGATGGCGACGATCTGGACGACGGTTTTGAGCTTGCCGAGATCGCTGGCCTGGATGGTGAAGCCTTCGCTGGAGGCGATGGAACGGAGGCCGGACACGAGGAACTCGCGGCCGATGACGAGAACGGCGATCCAGGGCTTCATGATGGCGGGGTTGTAGGCCACGAGGAGAATGAAGGCGGTGGTGACCATGAGCTTGTCGGCGAGGGGGTCGAGGAGCATGCCGAGGGTGGTGATCTGGCCGCGGTGGCGGGCGAGGTAGCCGTCGAGGCCGTCGGTGATGGAGGCGAGGATGAAGATGGCGGAGGCGATGATCTCCTGCTCGCCGTGGGTGCCCTGGAAGGGGGAGTGAGGGGACAGGGCCCAGATGAGGAGCGGGACGCTCGCAATACGGGTCAGCGTGATGGAGTTGGGCAGATTCACTTGACGGGGCGGCTGGAGAGAAAGTCGCGAGTACAGACATTCTCACACAAGGCAGGGATCAGGGATTAGGGAACAGCGATTCGAAGAGGCTACACGTTGTCGTGGTTGCCGCTTTCTAATCGCTGTTCCCTGTACCCTAATCCCTGTTTTAGGCGTAGGTGCTGGGTTGGAGGTTACTGTGTGGCGAGGAAGGGGATGAGGCCAGAGTTGGGTGAACCCCATCCTGTGACGAGGTCATAGCCTACGACGGCGTAGTAGCTTCCGGATTTGCCACTGGTGATGTCGTGGAAGTCGGTGGCATAGGCGGAGGTGAGGTTCTGGGGGTAGATGAGGGGGTCGAGGAAGCCGATGGGGGTTTTGCCGTTGGTTGCAAGTTGCTGGTTGGCGAGGGCGACCAGGCCGGCCCACATGGGAGCGGCGAAGCTGGTTCCTCCGTACTGGTTGGCGAGGCAGGTGGTCTGGTCGGCGCAGGTGTAGAAGGTGAAGTTGGCGTTGGCGGAGACGTCGGGGCCGTTGCGATAGGTGGTGGAGCCCTTGTTGGTGCCGTTGATGACTCCGGAGAGCTTCTGCCACGAGGGGATCAGGATTTTGTCGGGGGAGATGCCTCCGCCGCTATCGACCCACGCGGTTTCAGACTGCCAAGGGCCTGCGGCGCTGGAGGTGATGAGGTCTGTACCTCCGACGGAGACTACGTAGGCGTCGTCGGCGGGCCAGGCTTCATTATGTCTGGACCAGGTGGAGTGGTCGCCGGAAGCAGCGAAGAAGTTCTGGCCTTGTGCGGCCATCTTCTGGAAGTAGGGGTCGAGCGTCTTGGGATCAGCGGGTGTCCATCCCCAGGAGCAGCCGATGGTGGTGGGAAGCGGGCTGTGGGTGGTCATGGCGCTGATCATGGCGGTGTCTGTGGAGCCGACGTACATGACGAGGCTGGAGAGGCCGGGGGCCATGCCGAGTGCCTGGGTCATGTCGAGTGTCTGCTCGGTGTCGTCGCAGCCGGCGGAGTAGAGGCAGGAGGTGCTGGTGCCGTCGGTGGAGAGGAGGGTGATGGGAACGGCGTTGGTCTGACCGACGTTGTTGTAGTAGGTGTTGAGGTCGGCGAGATCGGTGCCGTAGTACTCGAGGAGGCCGAGGTTCTGGCCTGCACCGGTGAGGGCGGTGCCACCGTAGTAGGCAGCACGCATGTCGCTGCCGAGGAAGGAAGCGGAGGGGCCGGAGCCGGTGGTGGCGTGGGAGACGACCTGATCGGGCCGGATGCCGTTGGCTGCGGCGTAGTCATTCTTGTTGACGAGGAGAGGGTGGGGGATGGAGTAGTTTTCGAGACCGGAGATATGCCAGAGATCGAAGGAGAGGCTGGTGGTCGGCTCGCGATCGGCGGAGTAGAACGCGCGATTTTCGGTGGGGTGCTGGTAGGTGAGCATGTTGACGTGCAAGGCGTGTTCGACGGCGAGGACGCTGCCCTTGACCTGAACTTCCATGCCGTCGCGGGAGCCTCCGGTGACGGTGAGGCCGTTGGCTTTGGCGAAGCTGAGGACCTCATCGTACTGGGCCTGAGTGGGGCCGAATTTTGCGGTGAACTGGGTGGGGGTGAGGTAGTGATGGAAGGTGGTGCTGGAGGGGTCGTAGAGCCGGGTGAGGAAGGTTTCGAGGCCGGCTGGATCGCTGAGAGGAAGAACGATGTCGAGGCTCAGCGTTTGGGTGGCAGGGAGACGGCCGAGGGTTTGGGCTTCGCCGCTCATGACGACATCGCGGACGTGGTGGGTCATGACGGATTGGGCTTGAGACAGGGTTGAAGCGACCGCCATCATCGCAGCGATGATGGGTAAACGGAGAACGTAATTCCGGTTCATTGAGGCCCTCGCTTTTGAGAAATGCTTTCTTTAGTTGCAGGTAATGTTGAAGATGGTGTTCCGAGAGCGAGGCCTTGTCAACGGATTTGAAGGACACTTTGTGATGTAGACCTAATGGTCGGGGAGGGAGAAGAACGGGAGTGGGGACCAGCAACAAGAGGAGCCTGCTGTGTGCAGGCTCCTCTTGTTTGGGGTGATTTGGTTAGGGGGTCAGGCGTAGATGCCTCGCTGCCTGGTGGTGTGGGCTACGCGGTCGATGGCGAGCATGTAGGCGGCGATGCGGTTGTTGACGCTGTGGGCGATGGAGTACTGGAGGACGTCGTTGAAGCTGTCGATCATGATGCGATCGAGGCGCTGGTTGACTTCGTCTTCGGTCCAGAAGTAGCCCATGCGGTCCTGGACCCACTCGAAGTAGCTGGTGGTGACGCCACCGGCGTTGGCGAGGATGTCGGGGATGACGAAGATGCCTTTCCGGGCGAGGATTTCGTCGGCGAGGGTGGTGGTGGGGCCGTTGGCACCTTCGCAGAGGATGCGGCATTGGAGGTTGGCGGCGTTGCGGCTGGTGATGACGTTTTCAGTCGCGGCGGGGATAAGGACGTCGCACTTCTGGATGAGGATGTCGTCCTGATCGAAGGGCTGGGCTCCGGGGAAGTCGTGGACGGTTCCGGTGCGGGCCTTGTGCTCGAGGAGTTCGGAGATGTCGATGCCGGCGGGGTTGTAGAGGGCTCCGTCGTACTCTCCGATGCCGATGATTTTGTAGCCCTTGTCCCAGAGGATTTTGGCGGCGTTCGAGCCTACGTTGCCGAAGCCCTGGATGATGACGGAGGTTTCGGAGGGGACCATGGTGAGGTGGTGGATGGCCTGATCGACGACGACGGAGATGCCGCGGCCGGTGGCTTCGCGGCGACCCCGGGAGCCGCCGAGGGAGACGGGCTTGCCGGTGACGACGGAGGTCATGGTCTGACCCATGTGCATGGAGTAGGTGTCCATGACCCAGGCCATGGTCTGCTCGTTGGTTCCCATGTCGGGCGCGGGAACGTCTTTTTCAGGGCCGATGAACTCGATGAGAGCGGCGGTGTAGCGGCGGGTCATCCGCTCGAGTTCACCTTCGGACATGGATTTGGGATCGCAGATGACTCCTCCTTTGGCACCGCCGAAGGGGATGTTGACGACGGCGCACTTCCAGGTCATCCAGGAGGCGAGGGCGCGGACTTCGTCGAGAGAGACGTCGGGTGAGTACCGGATGCCACCTTTGCAGGGGCCGCGGGAGATGGAGTGCTGGACACGGTAGCCGGTGAAGACTTCGATGCTGCCGTCGTCCATGGCTACGGGGATGTGGACAATGATTTCGCGGGAGGGGTAACGGAGGACCTTCCAGATGCCCGCGTCGAGGTTGAGACGGCGGGCGGCTTCGTCAAAGCGCGCCTCTTGTGCGAGCCATGGGTTGTTCTCCTGCTCCGCTGAGATCGGGGAGCCTGGAACAGTTAGTACGGGTGATTCCATTGTGAGTTCCTTATCT
This sequence comes from Acidobacteriota bacterium, assembly GCA_021778315.1. The sequence continues at coordinate 9,174 of JAJYCQ010000018.1, forward strand.
TTTGAGGGCCCTGTTCGGCCCAGAGTGGGGTGGCCTGCGAGTGCAGGTCCCGTCGGTACTAATCGCTCTCCGGCCATCGGCGTGTCTCCTCGTACTGGCCCAGCAAATTGTTAGACGCTGGTTGCCAGGCCGTGAAGCCACTTTATTGCAGCCTGGTCAGACCGGTCTGTGACCAAACGTGGGGATTCTAGGCCTTTGAGAGTAGAGAAGACAAGCGGGGTTCGGCGGGGGAGTGGAGGGGCGAACCTGAAGACTAACGGGGGATGGAGGGGAGTGGGGGAGGGGTGGTACCGGGCGGGCTCGCGAATTGATATGCTCACGGAATCATGCCTACTTCTCGCACGCTGACGACACCTTCGCTTCCTGAGTTTCAACGACTGGCTCGGGGGCACTCGCTGGTGCCGGTGACGCGGACGGTTGCTGCTGATCTGGAGACGCCGGTGTCGGCGTTTTTGAGGGTGGCGGCGGAGGAGCCTGAGGCGTTTCTGCTGGAGTCGGTTGAGGGTGGGGAGCAGGTGGGGCGGTACACGTTTATCGGGATTCGGCCGTACAAGAAGATGACGGCGCGGGATGGCGTGATTACGGTGGCTGGCAGCCAGAAGGGCGGGGGGCGGAAACGGCGGACGTATGCGGGGGATATTTTTGTGGAGTTGAAGGCCGCGCTGGAGGGAGAGACTCCGGCGAAGTTGCCGGGGCTGCCTCCGTTTACTGCCGGGGCGGTGGGGTTCTTTAGCTACGACGTGGTGCGGACGATTGAGACGCTGCCGGTGTTGGCGGCGGATGAGCTGCATGTTCCGGATGCGCACTTGATGTTTTTTGATGAGGTGCTGGCGTTCGACCATGTGAAGAAGGCGATTCACTTGATTGTGACGGTGGGGGCTCGAAGCCCGCTGGGGCAAAGCGGTAAGGCGGATGCGGCTGGGTATCGCGGGGCGGAGAAGCGGTTGAACCGGCTGGAGAAGATGCTTAGCGCGGCGATTCCGAAGCGGAAGAGGCTGGCGGTGAAGGGGCCGCTGAAGCTGAAGTCCCGGACGAAGATGGCGAATTTTTTGAAGGCCGTGGAGCGGGTGAAGGAGTATGTTGCAGCGGGGGATGTGTTTCAGTGTGTGCTGTCGCAGAGGTTCGATTGCGTGCCGGGGGTGGAGCCGTTTGAGGTGTACCGGTCGCTGCGGATTGTGAACCCTTCGCCGTATATGTACTTCCTGCGCGTTGCGCTGGAAGTACAGGGATTAGGGGTTAGGGCCCAGGGATTAGGAAAGACGAAGACGCGGGATTGCCATATTGTGGGGTCGTCGCCGGAGATGCTGGTGCGGGTGCATGACGGGGTTGTGGAGTACAGGCCGATTGCGGGGTCGCGGCCTCGGGGGAAAGATGAGGTGATGGATCGGGAGTTGGAGGCTGATCTTCGGGCAGACGCGAAGGAGGTTGCGGAGCATGTGATGCTCGTGGATCTGGGGCGGAATGATGTGGGTCGGGTGAGTGAGTTTGGCTCGGTGAAGGTGAAGGATTTGATGTTCGTGGAGAGGTACTCGCACATCATGCATTTGGTGAGCAAACTGGAAGGGACGCTGCGCAAAGGGCTGGCTCCGATTGATGCTTTCAGGGCTTGCTTTCCGGCGGGGACGCTGAGTGGGGCTCCGAAGATTCGGGCGATGGAGATTATTGAGGAGCTGGAGCCGGCGCGGCGGGGAGTGTATGGTGGGGCGATTTTTTATGCGGACTTCAGTGGGAATCTGGATTCTTGTATTGCGATTCGGACGCTTTTTATGGATGGAGAGAACGGGTATATCCAGGCCGGGGCGGGGATTGTGGCGGACTCGGTGCCGGTGAAGGAGCACGAGGAGTGTGGGAATAAGGCGATGGCGGTGGTGAGGGCGATTGAAAGAGCGCGGCTGGGGTAGTCGGATGCCGTGGAGTCTCTGCGGAGACTCCCAGAATGACGTGCGATCAGTAACAAGGTACCCGTTTGTTCGCTCCGTTATTGTCAGGACTTGGCATGTAGCACCGTTCGCTGGCCAGGATGTGCTTCGATCCGTTGAACCGAAACGTTTTCTCGTGCGATTGTGCCGCAACAGCCCAACCGCTTTCGATGTCGTGGTAGCCGTAGTGAGATTGCGGCAGAAGCCAAAGCGCATCGGTCCCTTCGAACAGCACGACTCGTGGATGAGTGTAGGGGGTCGCGACAATCCAATACCAAGCGTTATCCGCGCCAGTCATTTGACCCGTTCCGCAAATCAGTAAAGCGATTTGTCCGGCGTGTCCGAGCTTGAATTGAGATCCTCCAAACAGCTTCCCCGGATCCTGGACTGGAGGCTCATCGAGCAGCGCTTCCTTGGCCACCTTGGATTCCAAGACGGCTTTTAGGGCGTCGGCAGGAATTTTGGCCGTATTCTCGCAGTCACCGTCGTTGGTGATTTGCTGTAAGGTATGCAATCGCTGAGCAAACGACGGAAGGATTGCAACTAGAAGGACCATCGAAATCAGCGCGATTCGATTCGGCTGGGTCATGTTGGCGATCTTAGTCCAGAGCTATGTGGAATCGTGAACTAATCCGAGTCTCCCTGCTTGAGAGCCCCGTAGCTGCTGGCTATGATTTGGGCGGTGCGGATAGAGCGGCTGGAGTGGGGCGCAGAGTCGTGGTGGCGCGACGGAATGCGGGGGTCCTTCGCTTCGCTCAAGGATGACGGCGAAAAACTAGCAAGGGCAAAGGCAAAGGAAGAAGCAGATTCCCTTCGGGAATGACAGAAAGAAAGGCAAGAGCGAAGGCAACTGCAATTGCGAAGGCAAGTGCAACTGCGAGGGCAACTGCAAGGGCCAATACAGGGGGCTCTTCGCTGCGTCTCGCTAGAGGCCGCGAGACTTCGGTCGAGATGACGGGCGTTGTGGGTGGGTGGGGTGCGGTGAGGGGCTTGGGTAGGGGCTGGAGAGGGCTCAGCGTAAAATTGGGGGGTGATGGTCTTTGTTCTCGACAACTACGATTCGTTTACCTACAACCTGGTGCAGTACATGGGCGAGTTGGGCGCTGAGGTGGTGGTGCGTCGCAACGATGAGGTGACTCCGGAGGAGGTCGTGGCGATGCGGCCGGACCGGATTCTGCTGTCGCCGGGGCCTTGTACTCCGCAGGATGCAGGGATCTTGATTCCGCTGATTCAGCATCTGGCGAAGTTGCCGAAGAAGGAACAGATTCCGGTGCTGGGAGTTTGCCTGGGGCACCAGGCGATGGGTGCCGCGTTTGGCGGGGATGTGATTCGCGCTCCGCAGTTGATGCACGGCAAGACGAGCTTGGTGGAGCATGATGGGCGAACGATCTTCAAGGGGATTCCGAAGCCGATGACTTGTACCCGGTATCACTCGCTGATTGTGGATGAGGGGACGCTGCCGAAGGAGTTGGAGATTTCGGCGAGGGTGGCGACGGAGAAGGGCTCGGCGAAGGGGCTAGGGAACGGCTTGATTATGGCGCTGCGGCATAAGACGCTGCCGATGGAGGGCGTGCAGTTTCATCCGGAGAGCGTGCTGACGGATCATGGGAAGCAGTTGATTGCGAATTTTTTGAAGCAGTGATGATGTTGTTGGTTGCTGGTTGTTGGTGTTTAGGGATAACGATGCGAATTGGGTTGGCCGTTACGGTGGGGTGCATGGTGGTTGGGGTGGGTGGTGCTCGGGTGAGGGCGCAGCAGGCTACGCCGCAGCAGCAGGTGATGGGGACGGTGGCTACGAAGGATGCTCTGGTTACGGGTGGGCTGGAGGTGAAGGGGGACCGGGCCCGGTTGATGACGAATGTTAGTGTGACGGCGTATGGCAAGACGGCGGAGGTGAAGCTGGAGCGTGGGGGCGATGTGCTGGTGTGCGCTACGAGCGAGTTTCATCTGCTGAGCGTTGGGGCGGGGAAGGGGGGCGGGAAGTCGCTGCTGTTTGGGTTGGATCGGGGGGCGCTGGAGTTGCATACGGCGACGGTGGCGCAGGATGTGATTTTGACTCCGGATATTCGGTTCACGATTGAGCAGGCGGGGAGCTATGACCTGCGGATGCGGGTGACTCGGAATGGCGATACGTGCGTGGAGAATGCGGGGAAGAAGGCTCCGGTGCTGATGCTGAATGATGCGTTCTCGCGGGCGAGCTACAGGTTGATGCCGGGGCAGCATGTGCTGTTTGAGCGGGGGAGTCTACGGGAGGTGGTGGACCACGAGCGGTCGGAGTGCGGTTGCCCGGGAGCGGAGACGGCGGTGCAGTTGGCGGCGAATGCGAGTGCGGCGGAGAAGGCTTCGGCGGCGAACCCTTTTCCTGCGGCGGCGAGCGAGGGGCTGGCGGCGACGGAGCCGGTGGCGAACTCTCCGGTGGGGGAGAAGCAGACCCAGATTTCGACGACGTTTACGTATGGAGCGGGGCAGGGAGTACCGCCGAGTACGGTGGAGACTGCGGCGGGTGGGGCTGCGGAGGCTGTGACGACTCCGGCGCCAGCGAGGAAGCGTGGGTTTGGGTATAAGTTCAAACACTTCTTTTACAGGTTGTTTCATCCGGGCAAGTAGGGGATAGGGCAGACGAAGGCAAAGGCTTTGACGCGAAGGCCGCGGAGGTGGGTCGGTGCGCGAAGGTGCGGGGGCTGGGCTACAATCGTAGGGTTGGGCCGAGTTTTCGGCCGCCCTCAATTCACTTACAGAAACAGGAGTTTTTCTCATGGCGATTCAGGCCACACAGATGCGTCCGGGCATGGTTATCAAGTTCAAGGATGATCTTCATCTCGTCTTCAGCGTAGAGCACCGGACACCGGGGAACCTGCGGGCGTTCATCCAGGCGAAGCTGAAGAATATTCGCACGGGAGCGATGTTTACGGAGCGGTTTCGGTCGCCGGATCCGATCGAGCGGGTGCATGTGGACTCGATCAAGATGGAGTACCTGTATAACGACGGGGACGACTACTACTTTATGGACCAGTCGAACTATGAGCAGACGGCGCTGAAGCGGGATACTCTGGGCGATGCGGTGGAGTATTTGACTCCGAATCTGCTGATTGAAGTGAGCTTCCATGATGGGAAGGCTGTGGGGATTGAGCTGCCGACGGCGGTGGAGATGACGGTGGTGCAGACGGAGCCGGGGATCAAGTCGGCGACGGCGAGCTCGGTGACGAAGCCGGCGACGACAGAGACGGGGCTGGTGGTGCAGGTTCCTCCGTTCATCAATGAGGGCGAGAAGATTCGCGTGGATACGGCTGAAGGCGCGTATATGAGCCGGGCGTAAGAGCGGGCTACGATGGTCATTCACTTTCTTATTCGCGGGCGTGTGCAGGGCGTTGGGTTTCGCTGGTTCGTGCATCGCGAGGCGGCGGAGCTGGGGCTGCGCGGATGGGTTCGCAATACGGATGCGGGTGAGGTGGAGATCGTCGCGGCGGGAGAGGCTGAGGCGATGGAAGACCTGCGGGTTGAGCTTCGCAGGGGATCGCGTGGCAGCCGCGTGGATGCGGTGATTGAACACGAGTTGCTGGAGGCCGAGGCGGAGTCGCTCGGTGCGTTTGAGATTGAAGGAGCCTGGTAAGAACGAATGATAAAGCCTATTGATTGCGAGCCGTTGAAAGAGATGATCCGCGCTGTTCCTGACTTTCCGAAGCCGGGAATTTTGTTCTATGACATTACGACGCTGCTGAAGGACAAGACTGGGTTTGCGCAGTTGATCGATGCGTTTGCGCAGTATTACATCGGGAAGAAAGTTGATTTGGTGCTGGGGATTGAGGCTCGCGGGTTTATCTTTGGGCCGGCGTTGGCTTACCGGTTGAATGCGGGATTTGTTCCGGTGAGAAAGCCGAAGAAGCTGCCGGCTCCGGTGGAGCGGGTGCAGTATGACCTGGAGTATGGGTCGGATTCGCTGGAGATTCATAAGGACGCTATTCTGCCGGGGCAGCGGGTGATTATTGTGGATGATCTGCTGGCGACAGGCGGAACGATGGAGGCGACCATCGAGCTGGTGCGGCGGATGGGCGGCGAGATTGTGGGGTTGACCGTGGCGATTGAGCTGGACTTTTTGAAGGGGCGGGAGAAGTTTCCGGAGATTGATGTGTTTAGCTTGATGCATTACGACGAGTAGGGGGTTTGGTCGATGCGCGTGTTGCAGAACGTGATGCTGGGGACTGTGCTGTGTGTGGTTGGGATGAGTGTGCTGGGTGTTGGTGGGGCTGCGGCGGCGCAGGCTCCGGCTCCGGTTGCTGATCGCTGGAGCCAGCTCTTTGCTGCCAATAACCTTGATAACGAGGGTAAAACGCCGTTTCACCTTAGAATGACGTTCCAGTTGTATGACCTGAAGGGGAAGGCTGCGGAGACGGGGACGGTTGAAGAGTGGTGGGCTCCGGGATATTCGAGGCGGATCGTTATCAAATCGCCATCGCTGAATGAAGATGAATCGACGGTAAATGAGGGCAATGCTGCCTCGGTTACCCGAGAGAGATATCTAGTACGTGAACTGCTCGATGAAGCGGTGCATCCTGTGCCTCAGCATCCACCGGGACCAGCGGAGAAATTGGAGGAGCATAAGCGTTACTTTGGCAAAGTTGAATTGGAGTGCGAAACTCCGGCCTCGAATGCTGCCTCGACGCACCATATGAGTTTGCCGACACTCTGCATTCAGCCGAGCACGGTCTATGTTCGACTTCTTCTGAATGACAGCACAGCGGTGGAGCGAAATACGATAGGTCAATTTCATGACACTTATGTGGCGCTGGATGTTCAGGAAAATTTATTGGGGCTGAGTGCGATCAGCGGGAAGGTAACGCTGCTGCAGGGGATTGACCCTGCCAAGTCGGCGGACGAGTTGAAACCGCTGACCGCTGCTGGGGCATCGCCTGAACGGGGCAAGATAGCCTATATGTCGGGGGGAGTGATCGCGGGGGCACGGATTAAATTTGTGCAGCCACAGTATCCGGAGGCGGCGAAGGTGGAACACAAAAGCGGCGTGGTGCTGCTGCATGCCCTCATCAGCAAGGAAGGATTGGTGAAGGATTTGGTTCCGATCGCGGTCTCTGACCCAGTGTTCACAGATGAGGCGATCGACGCGGTTCGGCATTGGGTGTATTCGCCTTACTTGCTGAATGGCGAGCCGACAGAAGTGGATACAACGATTACGATTAATTTCTCGATGACACACAATTAGGTCAGGGTAAGCAATGCGTCGGTGCTGGGAGACGCGCATCGAATAGGAATAGGAGAACAAGATCATATGAAGTCATTTGGGTATGCGGCGGAGAGTAAGACGTCGGCGTTGGCGCCGTTTCATTTTGAGCGGCGGGATTTGGGGCCGACGGATGTTGCGGTGGCGATTGATTATTGCGGGATTTGCCACTCGGATATTCACCAGGTGCGGGATGAGTGGGGTGGGTCGATCTATCCGATGGTGCCGGGGCATGAGATTGTCGGGCGCGTGACGGGGGTTGGCAGCGCGGTGACGAAGTTCAAGGCTGGGGATCTGGCTGGCGTTGGCGTTACGGTTGAGACGTGCATGGTGTGCGAGAACTGCAAGGCCGGGGCGGAGCCTTATTGCACGAAGGGCATGGTGGGGACGTATAACGCGAGGTCGTATGACGGCGTGATGATGCAGGGCGGCTACTCAGACAATATTGTTGCTCCGGAGCACTATGTATTTTCGATTTCGCCGAAGCTGGAGCTGGCGGCTGTGGCTCCGCTGCTGTGTGCGGGGATTACGACGTACTCTCCGCTGCGGCACTGGAAGGTGGGGCCGAACAAGAAGGTTGGCGTGGTGGGGCTCGGCGGGCTGGGGCATATGGCGCTGAAGTTTGCGCACAGCTTTGGAGCGCATGTGGTGCAGTTCACGACAAGCGAGAGCAAGATTGCGGACGCGAAGAAGCTGGGGGCCGATGAGGTCGTGATCAGCAAGGATGCGGACGCGATGGCGAAGCATAAGGGGAGCTTCGACTTTATTGTGGATTGCGTTTCGGCTCCGCACGATATCAATGCGTACCTGGGGATGTTGCGGCTGGATGGTGCGATTTGTTTGGTCGGGTTGCCGGATCAGCCGGTGGCTACTTCTCCATTTGCGCTGGTGACGAATCGGCGGTCGCTGTCGGGATCGATGATTGGCGGGATGAAAGAGACGCAGGAGATGCTGGATTATTGCGCGGAGAAGAATATCGTTTCGGAGATTGAGTTGATCGGGTATGACCGGATCGCCGAGGCGTATGAGCGCGTGGTGAAGGGCGATGTGAAGTATCGGTTCGTGCTGGATGGAAAGACGCTGAAGGCAGGGATTAGGGATTAGGGAACAGGGATTAGGAAAGAGGGGCTTCGCTCACTGTTCAGTGATGCGGAGCCCTTCGTTTTTCTGGAGGTAGCCCTTGCGGTGGAACCAGTCCTGCATGGAGGTGCGGAGGCGGTCGAGGGGGACTCGGTTGCCGATTTCGAGGAGGCCATCGGCGAGGGGGAGAGTGTCGTCGAAGATGGCGTCGTTGGTGAAGTTGCGCATGGAGAAGTTGTCGAGCCACTTGAGGGGGCAGGGTTTGGGATCGGTGGCTTCGGAGAGGTATTCGACGGAGACTTTGCGCTGGAACATTCGGCTAGACGAATTGGATGAACATGGGGGTGTCGACGGCGAAAGACTTGGGCGTTTCAGCGAGGTGGCCGGTGGCGGGGTCGTGGGCGAAGACGGTGACCGAGGCGTTCGTCTGGTTGGCGCAGAGGAGCCAGCGGCGCGATGGGTCGAAGGTGAAGTGGCGGGTGAAGCCGCCGGTTTTGATGCGCTGCTGTTCGGTGAGGAGGCCGGTGGAGGGATCGATGCGGCAGACGACGAGCGAGTCTGCGCCACGGGTGTTGGCGTAGAGGAGGCGGCCGTCGGGGCTGATGGAGAGCTCGCAACCGGTGTTGCCGGTGAGGGAGGCTCCCGAGGTGAGAGTGGAGAAGACGCTGTCGTTGCGGAGGACGGGAGCGGGCTGGCCGTTGCTGACGTTCCAGTCGTAGAGGTCGACGGTGCAGTCGAGCTCGTGGATGCAGTAGAGCCAGCGGCCATTGGGATGGAAGGCGAGGTGGCGGGGACCGGAGCCGGGGCGGGCGGCGAAGCGCGTTGGGGCCTCGACCGGAGCGGCGGCGTTGGGATGGATGGGGAAGATTTCGATGGCGTCTTCGCCGAGGTTGCAGACGAGGACGAAGCGATTGTCCGGCGAGACGACGGCGCAGTGCATGTGCGCCGCTTCCTGACGGACCTTGTTGGGGCCTAGGGCGCCGCAGGCAGCGTTGTTGTCGCAGCGAAAGGTGGCGGCGGCGTTGTGGAGGGCTCCGGTGTGGCCGAGGCTGAAGGCGGCGAAGCTTCCACCGCCGTAGTTGGCTACGAAGGCGGCGCCACCGGTGGGGTCGACGGAGACGAAGCAGGGGCCGTTGCCGTTGGTGCTGACTCGCTGGAGAGGCGTGAGGGTCGCGGTGGCGGGGTCGAGCTGATAGCTGGAGAGGAGGCCGTTGCCTTCGGGGATTTCGTTGACCGCGTAGACGATGGGGAGGGTGGGGTGCATCGCGAGGAAGCTGGGATGCTGGGCGGGAGCTGCGGGCTGGATGCTGCTGAGCTCGCCGGTGGCGGCGTTCCAGGCGGCGCGGAAGATGCCCTTGTCGGTGCCGGTGCCGAGGAGAATCCAGCGCGGGTGCGCGGAGACGGGGCTGGCGAAGGCGCGGGTTGCGAACGTGCGAAGGGCGAAGGGGAGGGCGGCGGCGGAGGCGAGGAAGTGGCGTCGGGTATGGATGGGCATGAGGTCTAGAGGAGCTCGGCGGCGGTGTGAGGTTCGCCGGGAAGTTTGAAGTCGAGTTCGGCGGGATGGGCGTCGCGGTCGATGACGGGGAGGCTGGGGAGGTTGGAGGTATGGCCCACCTCGGCGACGACGGCGGCGACGTGCTCGAGGACTTCGTCGATGGTCATGGTGTAGATTTCGCGGCCGTTGTCGTAGCCGTTGGCGATGGAGTGTTTGAGGAAACGGCCGGCGGCCTGGGCGGCGAGGTAGTCGGTGATGACTTTGCCGTTGCGACGCTTCTGCTCGATCCAGGCGAGGTTGGGCATGGCGATCCAGAGGGGCTTGCCGTTGACGGCGAAGCGGATGTCGGTGGCGTCGGCATGGCGGGTGGCGATGGCCACGATGGTGCCCTTCCAGACGCAGTGGAGGGGTTCGGAGGTCCAGCGATCGATCGCTACAAAGTCTTCATACATGACCTTCTCAGGGTAGACGCAGCGTGGGGTCGAAGCAAGCGGGGCAGGGAAATATTTTCGGGGGCGGGGGAGGAGGAGTTGCTCATTTATTCTAGGTAGATAGGAATCTTCTGCTGACGGCCGCGGGAGGTTTGACTTGATATTGAATTAACAAGGATGGGGTTATGCGTCGATATCTTGCTGTGGTCGTTTCGCTGGTTAGTCTCGCGTCGTTTGGTCAAGGGCCTGCACCGTCGAAGCCGACACCGGATGTGCTGATTTTCGCGAATGGGGATCAGCTGACGGGGAAGCTGGAGAGGGTGTCGGCGGGCAATGTGGTGTTTGCCAGCGACATGGCGGGCGAGCTGACGATTTCGATTGACAAGATCAAGGAGCTGAAGTCGGGGGCGGAGTTTGCGTTGCTGCGCAAGGGCGAGATTGTGGGCAAGACGCAGGTGCCGGCGGGCTCGGTGCTGGTGGAGGGGGGGAATTTGACGCTGACTCCTCCGACGGGGGAGGCGGCTACGGTTCCGGCGAAGGATGTCGAATATCTGATCGACAAGGCGACGTTTGATGCGCAAGTGAATCGCAAGGCGGGATTCCTGACGGGGTGGAATGGAACGCTGACGGGTGGGGCGAGTCTTGAGCGCTCGACGACGACGGGGACGACGCTGACGGCATCGGCTGCGCTGGTGAGGGCGATTCCTACGGTGGCGTGGATGCCGGCGAGGAATCGGACGAGCGTGGACGTGTCGGAGAGCTATGGGAAGCTGTCGACGCCGGTGATTCCACCGACGGTTCCAGCTACGGGGCCGAGCGTGGTGCTTAACAGCATCTTCCATGCGGATGCGGAGCGGGATCAGTACTTCAGCCCGCGGGTGTATGCGCTGGCGGATACGGCATTTGACCACAACTATGGGCAGGGCCTGCAGCTGCAGCAGTTGTATGGCGGCGGGCTGGGATGGACGGCGATCAAGAGCGCGAAGCAGGAGCTGGATCTGAAGGTGGATGTTCACTATGAGAAGCAGCAATACATTGCGACGGCAGGGGCGGTGACTACTCCGAGCGTGAATATTATCGGGTCTACGATTTTTGAGCAGTACAACCGGAACCTGCCGAAGAAGATTTTGTTTACGGAGACGGCGACGATTCTCCCGGCGTTCAATAACTTCAAGGCGTATTCGGCGAATGTGACGGCGGCGCTGTCGATACCGGTGTTCAAGAGGCTGAGCGCGACGGTGTCGACGACGGATAACTACCTCAACGATCCGGCTCCATTTTTCCAGAAGAATTCGTATCAGTTCATCACGGGCGTGACGTACATGCTGCGGTGATGGGCCGAAGCGGGCTTGGGATGTTCTAATGGAGAGATGCGAGCTTTGCGGCCGCGAGTGAAGGTTGAGGAGTTCGGATTCGATGTGTGATGTGCGGAAATCTGTAGTGCGTTTGGTTCTGATGGGGTTGGCGGTTGTCCTGCTTGCCGGAGCCTTTATCCCAGCGAAGGCCCAGATGAAGAAGAGGAAGCAGGAGACGCATGCCCGGCGCGAGACGAATGCGACGCGGCTGGCTCGTATTCAGCACACGATCGAGGACACGTACTCACACCGCTTTGAGCTGACGGGCGGGGGCGGGTATCTGCGATTCCGCAGCGGGGACTACACGAAGAGGAATAATGAAGTGAGCTGGGCTGCGTCGGTGAACTATTACCTGACGCCGAAGCTGGCGGTGGTGGGGGATGCGCGGGGATCGTTCGGGAACGCGCACCAGCAGCAGCCCCTGCAGTATCCGCAGATTACCAGGCCGCAGATCAATGAATACATGTTCATGGGCGGAGCGAGCTACCGGTTTTACGCCAAGGAGAAGCTGGCGTACAGCGTGCAGGCGGTTGCCGGCACGACGTGGGGCATCTTCTCGGGCGGCGGCAAGGGGCTGACGGGGCCGCAGCTTGGACTGTGGTCGGATGGTGTTCGGCCGGCGTTTTCGCTGGGATTGAGCGCAGACTACAACCTGTATCCAAACCTTGCGCTACGGTTTACCCCTACGTATATGGCGACGGATTTTGTGGGGGCGACCGGGAGCACGATCCAGAATAATCTGGGCTTCAATGTGGGTGTGCTCTACCGATTTGGACGGCGATAGCGGATTTTGGCTGTAGGGACAGAGCTTCGGCGGCGGCAGGGTGAAAGCATGCGGGCCGAGGGGTAAGATAAAGATATGTCCAAAGGCTGGGAATCGAAGAGTGTCGAAGAGCAACAAGCAGAGGCTTCTGCTCCAAAGGCCGCAACTTCGGGGATGACTCCGGAGGAGAGGCGAGCGGAGGCAGAGCGAAAGCGCCGGGTGCAGGCTCTGGAGTTGCAGCGGGAGCGGGTGCTTTCGGAGCGGACGTCAAGCCCTCATCGCCGCAGCGCGCTGGAGATGGCGCTGGCGACGATCGAGATGGAGCTTGAGCAGCTTGGGTGGTCGATAAAGCTGTAGACGGTCAGGCACTCTGCAGGTTGGCGCTTAGGCCTTGCGTGTGATGACGAAGGGATTGGCCTGCGCGGTTGGGGTAAGGACGACCGTCTGGATGCTGACGTGGGGTGGACGGGTGGCGGCCCAGACGATGGTGTCGGCGATGTCTTCGGGTTTCAGGGGATCAATGTTCTGATATGTTTTGGCGGCTCGCTCTTCATCGCCGTGAAAGCGGACCCGGCTGAATTCGGTTTCGACCATGCCGGGATCGACGGAGGTGACGCGGACGGCGGTACCGTTGAGGTCGATGCGGAGGCCGTCGGATAAGAAGCGCTCGGCGGCCTTGGTGGCGCAGTAGACGCCTCCGTTGGGATAGGCGGCGTGGCCGGCGATGGAGCCGAGGTTGATGATGTGGCCGTGGTTGCGCTCGACCATGCCGGGGACGACGGCGCGGGTGATGTAGAGGAGGCCTTTGACGTTGGTGTCGATCATCTCTTCCCAGTCTTCGATGTCGTCCTGGTAGAGCTTGGTGAGGCCGCGGCTGAGGCCGGCGTTGTTGACGAGGACGTCGACGGAGCGCCAGGCGGCGGGGAGGTTGGCGAGTGCGGTGTGGACGGCATCACGAGAGCGGACGTCGAGCTCAAAGTTGAAGATGTCGGGCGAGCCGGCGTCGCGGAGTTCGGCTTCCATAGCCTGGAGGCGGTCGAGGCGGCGTGCGCAGAGAAGGAGCTTTGCTCCGTGGCGGGCGAATTCCATGGCAGTGGCGGCGCCGATTCCGGCACTGGCTCCGGTTACGAAGACGATCTTGTTTTTCAATGAAGTGCTCAACGGACTCCTCACTTTCTTCCTTGGATATTGTTGCATTTTGCGGTGACGCACGAAGACCGCGAGAGGCTCGCGGTCTTCGTGGGCAGAATGTTTTTTGACGTTACTGCGGATTGGTGGTCTGGGGTGTGGTGGCGTCAGGCTGGGAGGTCTGAACGCCAATTGCCTGGCCGGAGACGACGAGGTTGACGCGGCGATTTTGAGCGCGGCCAGCGGCGGTGCTGTTGTCCGCGACGGGGTCGGCCTTGCCGTAGCCGGCGGCGGTGACGTTGGCTGCAGGCACGCCGTTCTGGACGAGGAAGTCATGGACGGCGTTGGCACGGTTTTCGCTTAGCGTCTGGTTGTAGGCGTCGCTGCCGATGGAGTCGGTGTAGCCTTCGACCTGGACTTTGAGGTCTGGGTAGAGCTGAAGGATGGTCGCGACCTTGGCGAGGGAGACCTGGGTGTTGGGCTTGAGGGTGAACTTGGCGGTGTCGAAGAGGACGTCGCTCATGTTGACGATGAGGCCGCGAGCGCTTTCGCTGGTGGCGAGGACGGAGTTGAGCTGAGCGCGAAGTTTTTCGCGTGTAGCGGCTGCGTCCTGCTGGCTGGCCTGGGCCTGATGCTGGGCTTCGGCTGCCTGGGCGCGAGCGTTGGCGGCGTCTGCGTCGGCGCGTGCTTTGGCGGCTTCAGCTCTTGCCTGAGCGGCGGCGGCGGCGTCTGCATCGGCTTGTGACTGGACGGCCTGCAGTTGCGATTGCTGCGCCTGCTGCTGCGCGGCAACCTTGGCGTCCTGGGCCTCTTGCTGGCGTTCCTGAGCCTGCTTGCGCAGGGTCACGATGCGGGCGTCTTCCGAGCGCTGCACGGCGGAACGGGCGTAGGTGAACTCCATTTTGACGTCGCGGTGTTTGGAGGACTGAATGTCCTGCGCATTCTGGATGTCGGTGGCGACTTCCTTCATGATGTCGGGAGCGTATTTATCGGCGCCGACGGACTGAGCGATGCGCTGAGCGTTGTAGGCCTCATAGAGCGCGAGGGGAGTGTGCTCGCGATCGGTAATGGGGTGGGAGATGGACTTGGCTCCAGCGGTGTTGGCGTAGAGGCCCTTGGGGAGGAGTTGATAGTGGATGTTGACCTGTTGGAGGATGCCGTTGGTTTTGTCGGTGAAGACGTTTTGCAGAACGATGACGTCGCTGGGCTGGGAGACGGCGTAGTAGGGCTCGGCGGTGACGATCATGCCGAAGGCCTGAAAGCCGCTGGTGACTTCGAGGCTTGCCTTGCCACCGGAGAGTTCGAGTTCACCGAGATTCTGCGGGCGGCCGTCGGCGGAGATGGCCCAGAGGACGTAGGTGAGGTACTCGGGACCGAAGCCGTTGGCGGGAGTGAGGTGGTCGAAGTGGGCGTCGATGTCGGTCTTGCCGGTGAGGGAGTTTACCTTAGCTTCGCCGTGCGCTCCGGGCATGAGATTGGTGCCGGTGAAGCCGACGTGGGTGGAGCCGCTGCGGTTGAGATAGTTGACGGCGTCGAGTTGGCGTTCGACTACGTGGACGTGGTAGATGTAGACGCCATTGGGCCCCTGGGCGACGACTTCACCGGACTGAGCGCCGGGTGCGAGGGTGGTGGGGTTGGGTTCCTGGGCCGAGGCTAAGAGACAAAATCCACCGAGTAAAGCCGCAACGGGTGCTGCGACTGCAAACTTCTTCCACGTGACAAACATTGTGCCGTTCTCCTTGATGCTCTGGCCGCGAACCGTCGCAGCTACGTCGAGATAATGCTTTAGCAAGTCGGATGTGCGTAGAGAGACAAAAGGTGTATGAGATAAAGATTGTTTCGGGGCAACCTATTTGGTGTGGAGAGAAGCGTTGGATGGCGGCGGGTATCGTGGTTTCGATGGGGCTATCAGAAGTTGGAGGAACGAACAGATCGTTGAGGCTGGAGGGGCGAATGGCTCCTATAATCGAGCTACCAAAGGTGCTGATGCGTGAGTGATTCGATCGTTGAGATTGTTGGGCTGCGGAAGGTGTATGGCGGCAAGAATTCAGTGACTGCGGTGGACGGGATCGATCTGCAGGTTGAGGCAGGGCTGATCTACGGTCTGCTGGGGCCAAATGGAGCGGGCAAGACGACGACGATTTCGATTGCGACGACGCGCGCGATTCCGACGGCGGGGTCGGTGAAGATTGCGGGCGTGGATGTGGTTGCGCATCCGGCGCTAGCGAGGCAATCGATTGGCGTGGTGCCGCAGTACAACACGCTGGACCGGTCGTGTACGGTGGCGGAGAATATTCATTTTCATTGCAGGTTTTTTGGCATGTCGACGGCGCAGGCGCTAGCGAGGACGACGCAGCTGCTGGAGCAGTTTCGGCTGAGCGACCGGGCGGCGGCGTATCCGCAGGCGCTGAGTGGAGGACTGGCGCAACGGCTGCAGATTGCTCGCGCGATTGCGCATTATCCGAAGGTGCTGTTTCTGGATGAGCCGAGTGCGGGACTGGATCCGCAGAGTCGCATCGCGATGTGGGAGGCGGTGCAGGGGCTGCGGAGCGAGGGGATTACGGTGGTGCTGACGACGCACTACATGGAAGAGGCGGATGAGTTGTGTGACCGGCTGGCGATCATCGATCATGGCCGGATTTTGGTGGAAGACACTCCGGCGGCGTTGAAGGCGAGCGTGGGTGGTGACAAGATTTATGACCTTCGCATGCATGGGGTTCGCGATAGTGGAATGCTGGAACGACAGTTGCAGATGATTGAAGGAGTGACTGGCGTTGAGGTGATTGAGGGCGGGCTGCGGGTGCTGGCTCGCGCGGAGGACGGTCTGTTGGCGAAGGTGGTGACGACGGCGAATGCGTTTGGATTGCGGGATCTGATGACGACGGAGCCGAGTCTTGAGACGGTGTTCATTCGGCTGACGGGAAGAGATTTGCGCGAGTAGGTTTGGAGAGCGGAGTAGCGATGACGGAAGTGGTTGGCAAGGGCGGTGACGTGCGGTGGGTGATTTATTCGCGCGCGTTTTTTGGATTGATGGAACGCGATCTGCGAGTGCTTCTCCGCGAGCTTGCTCCGTTTGTGATTCGGATTGCGATGAACCCTCTGCTGTTTCTGTTTGTATTCACGTTTGTGATGCCGCACATGAGCGGCGGCGCGGCGATGAGTCCGGTGGCGGGGATGGCGGGGCAGGGCGGAGGCTTTGGCACGGTGCTACTGCCGGGGTTGATGGCGGTGGCCATTATGTTTTCGGGGATTGCGGCGGTGGCGCTGCCGCTGGCGCAGGAGTTTGGAATTACTCGCGAGATTGACGACCGAGTGATGTGCCCACTGCCGATTGCGGCGGTGGCGTTGGAGAAGATTATTTTTTCGGCGATCCAAAGTGTGATTGCCGCGGCGGTGGTGTTTCCGCTGGCGTATTACATTCCGAGCACTCCGGTGCTGGCGCATGTGACGAGCTGGTGGTTTCTGAGTGCGGTGGTGGTGCTGGCGAGTCTGCTGGCGGGGGCTCTGGGGTTGACGATTGGGACGTCGGTGCAGCCGAAACAGATTGGACTGATCTTCGGCGTGGTGATTATGCCGATTACGTTTCTGGGGTGCGTGTATTATCCGTGGGCGGCGTTGACGCACATTCGGTGGCTGCAGATGGGCGTGCTGGTGAACCCGATCGTGTATATGAGCGAGGGGCTGCGAGCGGCGCTGACTCCCACAATGGGTCACATGCCGGAGGTGATGATCCTGGGGATGCTAGTGTTTTTTCTGGTGCTGCTGACGTGGGCCGGGATGCGTGGATTTGCTCGTCGCGTGTTGAGCTGAGGTAGAGAAGGGCCTAAGTGCTGGCGGGGAGGGGCTGTAGTTTTTCGGCTAGATCTTTGGCGATAAGGTCTCCGTGGAAGCGGCCGTTTTCGATGAAGATTTCGTTGGTGCGTTCGCCTGCGACGACGACTCCGGCGAGATAGATTCCGGGGACGTTGGATTCGAGGGTGGCGGGATTGCAGATGGGGCAGCGGGCGTTGGCTTCGTCGAGACGGACGCCGAGGGACTCGATGAAGTCGAAGTCGGGATGATAGCCGGTGAGGGCGAAGACGAAGTGGTTGGGGAGAACTTTGGGGCCTCCGGGGGTGAGGAGGGTGACGGAGTCTTCGGTGATTTCGCTGATGATGGTGTTGAAGTGAGCGACGACTTCGCCGTTCTTGATGCGATTTTCGATGTCGGGTTTGATCCAGTATTTGATGTGGGGATGGAGCGCCGCGCCGCGGTGGACGAGGGTGACGCGCGCCCCGTGACGCCAGAGGTCGAGGGCGGCGATGGCGGCTGAGTTCTTGCCTCCGATGACGAGGACATCCTGATCGAAGTAGGGGTGAGGCTCGTGATAGTAGTGCTTGACCTTGGGGAGATCTTCGCCGGGGATGCTGAGGTAGTTGGGGAGATCGTAGTAGCCGGTGGAGACGATGAGCTTGTGGGTGCGATGGATGAGCTTGCGTCCGAACTTGTCGGTGGTGTGGACGCTGAAGTTGCCGTCGGAGCCGGTGACTCGGTCGACGTTTTCGTATTGGCGGATGTCGAGTTTGTAGTGCTCGGCGACCTTGCGGTAGTACTCGAGGGCCTCGGAGCGTGTGGGCTTCTGGTTGGGGGAGGAGAAGGGCATGTTGCCGATCTCGAGCAGCTCGGGGGTGGTGAAGAAGGTCATGTGGGCGGGGTAGTTGAAGAGCGAGTTGGTGAGGCAGCCCTTGTCGACGAGTACGACGCGGAGGCCGGCGCGCTGGGCGGCGATGGCGCAGGCGAGGCCGGTGGGGCCGGCGCCGATGACGAGGACGTCGTGGTGGATGGGTTCGCTCATGTTGTCTATTGTATGGATTTGAAAGGGTGCGGGCGAAGGTATGCCAAGTTGGTTGGATGGGGGTAAAGTTAGGCCATGAGTACGAGGGTGGTGTGGAAGAAAGCTGCGGGCGGGCTGCAGGGCGAGGTTGAGGGTTGAGGCTCGTGCTGGCATGGATGGCGGTGCTGTTGTGGCAGGCGGGGGATTTCGGCGTGCCGGGGACGTTGGCACCGGCGGCTGATCCGCAGCACCTGCTTTATGAGCGCACGCTGCGGTTGCAGGATGGGGCTTCTGGGACAGCGTGCGCGGTGTTGGATGCGAGCGCGTTTGCGGATGCGGCGAGCTGGTCGGAGGGGGACCTACGGGTGTTCCGCAAAGGTGGCGCGGGGAAGCAGGAAGAGGTTCCGTTCGTGGTGAGTTACAGCGAGGCTCAGCCTACGGACGCGGTGACGGCGACGGTGCAGAATGCCCGGTTGCAGCAGGGTGAGATTGTGTTTGACCTGGCGATGCCGGCGCGTGCTTACACGGTGGTTGATTTGAATGTTGCGGCGAAGAATTTTATTGGGACGGCGGAGGTTTGGGGTTCGGATGGGAGGGGCGGGGCGAAGAAATCGCTGGGGAGGTTTACGGTATTTGATTTGACGGCGGAGCATCTGGCGAGGTCGACGTCGCTGGCGATGCAGGAGTCGAGCTATGCGCAGTTGGAGGTGAAGCTGCGACTACGTGGTGTGGAGGGAGGTGCGCTTCCGGGGCTGTCGGCTGGGATGGTGGCGGGGGCTACGGTTCCTGCGAGTCGAGAGGCGCAGACGCTGTATACGATGGTGGCGACGACGAGCAGGATGACGCAGGTAGGGACGTCGACTGTGGCGGAGTTTGAGGTTCCGGCGCATGTGCCGATTGAGCGGGTGAACTTTATTTTGGATGCTGGGTACAAGGCGGATTTTCTGCGTGCCGTGACGATCTCGGCGGGGAGAGATTTGCGGGTTGGGGTTGCTCCGGACGAGGTGATTGACGGAGAGATATGGAGGGTGACGCGGGGAGGGGCTGCGGCGATTCGTGCGTCGAAGCTGACACAGGTTGCGGTGCTTGCGTCGAATTTGCGCGAGGCTGCGCGGGTGAGGGTTGAGGTGAAGAATGGCAGTGAAGCGCCACTGCCGATCAAGGCGATTCAGTTGGAGATGCGACAGCGGACGGTGTGCTTTGATGCTGACGCGGGCTCGACGTACAGACTGCTGTATGGTGACGGTGCGTTGCGCGCATCCGTCTATGATCTGGAGGGGCTGGCGAAGATGCGGGGCATGCCGCTGGTTGCGGCGCTGGGACCGGAAGAGTTGAATCGGGATTATGTGGCTCGCGGAGATTCGAAGAGCAGGAATGTGAAGAGGTACGAGGAGCGCAATCCGGAGCGGTACTGGATTGCGCTGTTGATTGCGATTGCGGCGCTGGGAGCGTTTGCGAGTCGACATACGAAGCGGCGGGGAAGGCACAGGTAGATGGATTGAGACGATGGATTTTCGGCAACGCGATGTTGCGCGTGGGATTGATGGGTGGGGCTGTGCTGGGGCTCGGGCAGATGGTGTGGGCGCAGCGCCCGGTTTCGGCGGAGCTGCTGGCGGCGCGGAAGGCTCTGGCGGCGAAGGAGTATCAGCGCGCGGAAGAGATGTTTGCGGCGTATGTGAAGACGCATCCGGATAGCGTGGATGGCGAGGAGGGAGTGGGCGATGCGGAACTGGGGCTGCATGAGTATGAGGCCGCGGAGTTGGAGTACCGGCGGGTGGTGGCGGCGCAGCCGGAGTTCTGGGTGGCGCATAAGAATCTGGTGATCGTGGAGGCGGCGCTGGGGCGATGGGAGGAGTTTGATCGCGAGCGGGAGGTGCTGCGTGGAGCACGACAGCGTGGGGCTCCGGGCATTAGTGCTCGCGAGAGCGATGTGATCGACTCATTCGATGTGCGGGGCGAGCACTGGATTGTGCGGGAGTATTACGAGCCCGCGGGACGATCGCTTACGCGGTATAACTTTGAGTATTTTGGGACGGATGGGCGGGTGCGGGAGTATGTGTCGCTGGAGTCTGCGGAGGCTGCTCGCAGGGCGCTGGATGTGGGGGGACAAGTGCACATCGGAGATGATGCGGCGAGTGCCGGAGCGATTAAGGACTTTGCGCTGAACTGGTATACGGGCAAGGCGCATGGGACGATTACTCGCTACCCGAATGGTGAGCCGAGTTATGAGCGCGTGCGAGCGGAAGTGATGCATTGGCTGCGGCGGTCGAACGCGGGGAAGTAATTACTTGATTGCGGCGTCGACTTCGGCGAAGTAGCTGGGAGCCTTGAGGATTTCGCGGGGCTTGGAGCCGTCGGCGGGGCCGACGAGGCCATCGCGCTCCATCATGTCGATGAGGTGGGCGGCGCGGCCGTAGCCGATGCGGAGGCGACGCTGCAGGAGCGAGGTGGAGGCTTTGCCGAACTCGAAGACGAGGCGGACTGCGTCGTCGAAGAGGGCATCGTCTTCGGAGCTTTCGCCGTCGGAGATGCCGTCGCCGGCTTTGTCATCCTTGGGGCCTTCGAGGAAGCCGTGGACGTACTCGGCTTCGCCTTGCGCTCTCCAGAATTCGGTGACGGCGGAGATTTCCTTTTCGGTGACGAAGGGTGCGTGGACACGCTGGAGGCGAGAGGTGCCGGGGGGGAGGAAGAGCATGTCGCCGCGGCCGAGGAGGGACTCGGCGCCGTTGCTGTCGATGATGGTGCGGGAGTCGACCTTGGTGGCGAGGCGGAAGCTCATGCGGGTAGGGACGTTGGCTTTGATGAGGCCGGTGATGACGTCGACGGAGGGGCGTTGGGTGGCGAGGACGAGATGGATGCCGACGGCGCGGGCCATTTGAGCGAGGCGCGTGATGGACTCTTCGACGTTGGCGCGGTCGAGCATCATGAGGTCGGCGAGCTCGTCGATGATGATGATGATGTAGGGGAGCGGCTCCTGGTTGACGTCTTCGAAGAGGTATTCGCTGCCGTTGTCGAAGAGCTTGTTGAACTGGTCGATGTTCCGGACGTGGTTAGCGGCGAGGAGCTTGAGGCGGCGCTCCATCTCGCGGACGGCGTTGCGGAGAGCGTTGGCGGCGAGCTTGGCCTCGGTGATGATGGGCGTGAAGAGATGAGGGATGCCCTCGTACATGCCGAGCTCGACTCGCTTGGGATCGACGAGGATCATACGGACTTGCTCGGGCGTGGACTTGAAGAGGACGCTCATGATCATGGCGTTGATGGCGACGGATTTACCGGAGCCAGTGGAGCCGGCGATGAGGACGTGGGGCATGCTGGCGAGATCACCGGTGACGATGCGGCCGCTGATGTCTTTGCCGAGAGCGACGGCGAGACGGGACTTGGATTGGGCGAAGGATTCGCACTCGACTACGTCGCGAAGCCAGATGGTTTCGCGCTTGTGATTGGGGACCTGGATGCCGACGGTAGATTTGCCGGGCATGCGCTCGATGAGGATGGATTCGGCGGCCATGGCGAGGCAGAGGTCGTCGGCGAGGCCGGTGACGCGGGAGTATTTGACTCCGGCGTCGGGGCGGAACTCGAAGGTGGTGACGACGGGGCCGGGATTGATCTGTTCGACTTTGCCGTCGACTCCGAACTCGGCGCATTTTTCGACGAGGACGCGGGCCTCTTCGCGGAGCTCGTCTTCGCGAACCTGGGCACGCTCTTCGGAGCGGTAGAGGAGGGAGCTGGGAGGGAGCTTGTAGCCACGGACGGATTTGGGAGTGATGGCGACGGCTTGCATGTCGGCGTCAGCACGCTTGCCGAAGGCGATATTCTGGTCGCGGATATCGGCGGTGGGCGAGGGCATGGGAGGGAGCATGGCTGCGGGGCGGGGCGCGGGTGGAGGCGTGGGGATGCGCGCGGGCGGGGGCTCGGGCATGGAGACGTGCGAGCTGCGGGGGGTGGAGAGAATGGGGGCGGGGGCGTTGCGCTCGGGGGCGTCGAGCCAGCCGTCGTCCTCGGGGGTGAGGGCGGAGGAATCGGGATCGCCGAAGGGGAGGTCGTTGGTGGTGGAGCTTCGCAGGGGCGCGGCGGCGGCGGCTAGTTGGGCGGCGAAGGGAGCGGCGGCAGCGGTGGCTAGGTGAAGACCGGTGATGGGGGCGGCGTCGACTAGGGTGCGGGGCATGGTCTGCCAGACGGAGGCGGGCTCGTCGTCGGAGAGGCCGAGCATGTTGCCGGAGGCGAGGTGGGCGTCGTCGTCGTGGTGTTGCTTGCGGCGGCCGAACCAGCCGAAGAGGCTGGAGAGGAGCGAGGTGCTGGGCGCGGAGGGGTCCGCAGCGGCTGCGGACTGTGCACGGGCTTTGGCGACGGCGGCTTCACGCTTGGAGGCGAAGGCGTCGGGGTCATCGACTGAGTGGATGCCGCGACGGAGTTTGCGGGCGGCGTAGCGGTCGCTGAGATTGCGGATGAAGGCGAAGTGGGAGAGGAACCAGCCTCGTGCGGTGGAGAGGAGGAAGGTGGTGGTGAGGTAGAGGGAGAGAGCGACCATGAGGCCGCAGAGGATGAGGGCTCCGGGAAGATTGACGAAGTGGATGAGGCTGCCGGCGAGGATAGTGCCTTCGATTCCCGAGATGGGAAGGGCGTGGCGCCAGAGGAGGTGGCCGGGAATGAGGGCGATCATGGCGGGAGCGAAGATGAGCCAGAGGGCGATTCCGGAGAGCTTGGCCGTGGTGGAGCCGACGCGGCGAGAACGCATCCAGGAGATGCCGATGCGCAGCAGGGCGAAGGGAACGAAGAAGATGGCGATGCCGAGGGACTGGAGGAGGAGGTCGGCGGTGTAGGCACCGAGGAGGCCGGTCCAGTTGTGGGCGGGATGGGTGCCGGCTCCGCCGCCGACGGTGTTGAAGGATGGGTCAGAGGGGGTATAGGTGATGAGGGCGAGGAGGAGGAGGCCGGCTGCAACCAGCAGGACAAGGCCGAGCATCTCGTTGAGACGGCGGCTGCGGGTTGGGGAATAGATGAGTCTCTGGGGCTTCATAGGGGTGTGTATGGGCACGGTCGAGCGTGTCGCCCGCAGGCCGAGGGACTGGGGCGGAGCGCTGCGAAGGACCGAACAACCAGAGCAGATTTATTGTTCCATAGTGGGGAGTGCGGTGCGGGGCGTTGCGGGGTGGAACCAGAGTGGTAAGAGGCAAGGGTTAGGGGTTAGGGATTAGGAGTTGAGGTGGATTTTGGTGGGCTGGTCAACGCGAGGGGTGGGTTTGCGCATCTAGATGAGGGAACGGGTTGGGGGCGTGGAAAAGCCTGATCCGGAAAATGTGGCGGTGGGGGAGCGGGATTTTCGCGATTTCTCCAGCTTGCTGCCGGTGCAGGAGAATCGCGCCAGCCGGCGGACCTCACGCGCGCAGACTCAATCCGATACGCGCAGACTCAACGGCCTCTTTAGGCAAAGGATGGAAATCATGGCGACAAATGTTCTGGATGGATCGAAGAAGAATCAAGAGATGGAGACGGTGCTGCTGGATTTGATCCAGGTTCTTGAGGATAGCCAGAAGGGATTCACGGATCTTGGCGATCGGTTCAAGGATGAAAGCTTGAAGAAGTACTTTCTGGCGGAGAGCCTGAAGCGGGCGAACTTCCGGGCGGAGCTGGAGGCCG
>JAJYCQ010000047.1 GCA_021778315.1 Acidobacteriota bacterium
GCCAAGACCCAATGCCAACGACGCGAACAAGGCCATCGACCACCGGCCAACCAAACTCAACTTCATGCGTTTCCTTCATCACCCGCTCGGGATTAGCCGACATGGCTTGTGCGAACGGGGAAACCTGTCTCAGGGGAGTACAAACCTTGACCTGATTGTAGAAGGTAGAGCGACTTTACGCCAATTTTGTCCCGTCGAATCCTCCTCCAAACCCCCGATTCCCACCCCATAGCACCCGAAACTTCTTCCAGATGCAAACTTTGCACCGCGGAATCCGCCTCCCCCACTCACTGCCCGTCGTCGTTCCGCCCGCCAATCTCCGCCGCAAAAAAGCCCCGGACCGAAGTCCGGGGCTCTTGTATCCACTGCCTGCATCTCGACTACCAGGTGCGGCAGCCACCGCCCGCCGGCATCATCGGCTGTCCAACCTTGCAGCCGAACGCCTTGCCGAACTCGTCGAAGTTCTGCACCGTTCCATTAGTGCGCCACTCTCCCGAGCTGTGCGGATCCGTCTTCGCCGAAACCCGCGCCGACTGCTCCGTCTGGTTCTGGCACCACACCTGCCCGAAGGAGATGAAGAACCTCTGTGCCGGAGTAAATCCGTCGCGCTTGCCGTCCACATATCCCGGCTCGGCCGCCGCGCCTTCCTTCTCCAGCGTGTCCATCAGCGCCTGGTAGGCGATGCGGATTCCGCCGTTATCCGCCGTATTTTCGCCCAGCGTCAGATGCCCGTTCAGCTTCTGCCCGGGAGCGACCTCGAACCCGTCGTACTCCTTCGCCGTGCACTCGGTGCGCTCCTTGAACTTCGCCAGGTCCTCCGGAGTCCACCACACCTTCACATTGCCGTGTAGGTCGTACTTCGATCCCTGGTCGTCGAAGCCATGCGTCATCTCATGGCCAATCACCACGCCGATCCCGCCGAAGTTCACTGCCGGGTCCTTCGAGTTGTCATAGAACGGAGGCTGCAGAATCCCCGCAGGGAAGTTGATATTGTTCTGCGGTGGGTTGTAGTACGCGTTCACCGTCGGCGGCGTCATGCCCCACTCCGACGGATCGACCGGCTTGCCGAACTTATCGAGATTCCGCTTGCGCTCGAAGTTGTCCGCGCGCTCCACATTCCCCAGCAGGTCGTCGCGCTTCACCACGATGCTCGAATAATCCCTCCAGTGCGCCGGATATCCGATCTTGTCGGTGATCGCGTCGAGCTTCTTGCGTGCCTCCACCTTGGTCTCATCGCTCATCCACGGCAGCGTCTTCAGGTCAGCGGCCATCGACGCCTCAAGCGCATGCACCAGCTTCTCCATGTTCGCTTTCGCATCAGGAGGGAAGTTCTGCTTCACCCAATCCTGCCCAACCGCCTCGCCCAACGCGCGGTCCGTCAGCCGTGTGCAACGCTTCCAGCGGGGCTGCTCTTCCTTCTGGCCCTGCAGCGTCGCCGAGAAGAAGTCAAAGTTCTCCTCCTCAAACGGCTTGGACAGCAGCGGCGCCGCATCGTGCAGCGCATGCCAGCGCAGATAGCTCTTGATCGCACCCAGCGGCTCGGTGCTGAGCTGCTCGTTGACCGTCGTCACGTACTGCGGGCTCATCACGTCGATCGTCTTCACCTGCGTCATACCCATGTCGTTCAGGTAGGTCTGCCAGTCATACTTCGGGCTAAGCTTCTGCACTTCGTCGATCGTCATCACGTGGTAGCGCTTGGCCGGATCGCGCATCTCCACCCGGTCCATCGACCCCTTCGCCAGCGCTGTCTCAATCGTCATCACGTCGGCGGCCTCGGCAATCGCCGTGTCGCCCGTATCGCCCAGCAGCGCAAACATCTTCCGCATGTGCTCCACATACTGCTCGCGAATCTTCACATACCTCGCGTCCGGGTTGAGATAGTAGTCCCGGTCCGGCAGCGTCAAGCCACCCTGCCCAGTAGCCGCAATCTGCTGCGAGCTGTCCTTCTGGTCCTGCGTCACGCGGACGCTGAAGAACCCTCCTCCCCCCCGCTTCTCCTGCTTGGCGTTGAACGCTGCCAGTTCGCTCGTCGAGTTCAGCGCAGCGATCGCGCTAAGTTCCGGCTCCAGCGGCTTCGCGCCCAGTTTGTCGACGACCTCGGTATTCATGCACGCCGCAAAGTAATCGCCATACTGCTTCTGCAGCGGTGTCTTCGGAGCATCGGCGGCGGCCTTCAACTCCGTATACAGCAGATAGTTATTGCGCTCACTCAGCTCGTTGAACCGTCCCCAGCGAACCTGGTCGGCGGGAATCGGGTTCGCCTTCATCCAGTTACCGCAGGCGTACTGGTAAAAATCGGTGCAAGGGTCGGCGGTCTTATCGATCGCCGTCACGTCGAAGCTGATCGGCTTCTTCGGTGCCGTGGTGGGGCCGTTATCGGCCGGTGAGGTAAACGATTGGGCTAGACACAGGGGAGTGGCAGCAGCCAGCAGGGCGATTCGAACGAGGGTGCGCATGAAGCTCCTTTGAAAGACAGCAGAACGCGCTTTCGCAGCCAGCATAATCAAAACGAGGTGGTTGCGAAAACGCGCGGCAGTCAGGCGATGCCAGACAAGACGCAGGCACCCGCGCGAAAGTTTCGACAAAAGTATAAGGTCGCTGAATCTTTTCTAGAAGATCTTCAGGCGGATCGTCAGGTACTTCTTCGGGTCCTTGCGAATCGCTCCCACCAGGTCGTTGCTCGAGGTCAGCAGCGTGTTCAGATTCGTATACGCCGCGTCGTTGGTGACCAGCTTGCCCAGCGATCCCTTCCCCTCATTCACCTGGGTCAGAATCGCATTCAGCTCCGTCACCGTATGATCCAGCTTGCTGGCAAACGCAGGGTCCTTGGCCATCAACCCCAGCGCTCCCTTGCCCGCATCCGCCTCCGCCAGCAGCGAGTTCGCGTGCTTCGCGGTCGAGTTCAGGTTGTCGTACAGTGAATCGTCCTTCAGCAGCTTGCCCGCCGTACCCTTGCCTGCGTCCAGCCCCGTAGCGATGTCGTCCAGCTTGGTCGCTGTATCGTTCAACCGGTCGTACAGCTGAGGATCCTGCAGCAGCTTGCCCAGCGAACCCTTCCCGCCGTTCAGGTCCTTGGTCATCCGTTGCAGCTCGGTCACCGTCGCTCTGGCCTGGTCGTAGAGTGCGGGATCGTTGATCAACCTCCCCACGGTACCCTGCCCGGCCTGAATCGTGTCCACCACCGCGCTCAGCTTGGCCAGAACGACATTCAGGCTCTCCACCGTTCCCTGGCTCGATTTGATCACGTCGTTCAGGTTCGGCGTCTCCAGCGTCCGAAGCTCCGCTCCGCTCTGCAGCTCCGCCCCCGCCGCAACCTGGCTATTGATGTCCACCACCGTATCGCCCAGCACCCCTACCGTTGACAGCGACGCCGTCGAATCCGTGCGAAGGCTGCGCCCATACTTTGGTTCAATCTTCATCACCACCCGCACCGGGGTCTTCTTGCGAGCCGGATCGTTTGAAATCTCCACCGCCTTTACCTGCCCGATCGTCACTCCCTCCAGGTCCACGGGAGCTCCCACCGTCAGCCCCCCGGAGTTTTGAAAATAGGTTGTGAGGATGATCTTGTGGCTCCAAACACTCATACCCGAGGCACTCGTCATCAGGAACATCAGTCCGCTCAGAAGGGCGATCGCGACCAGCACAATCACTCCAACCTTAAGCTGCGACCACTTCACTTCCTGCTGGCTGGGCATAATACTCCTCGAAGGTCTCTCGACGGTGGCAGCACGGCGGGCTGTTCACGCTGGTTGATCCATCGTATCAGTGCGCCATCAAAAACAGCGATCGCTTCAGTGCTTCCAGATTTGGATGCGCCTCGCAGCCTCTACGATCCAGACCGCTAGTCCTCCGCCACCACCACGGCCATCGACACGCTGCGCGAGTGCGTCAGACTCAGCGCCAGCCTGCGAACCCCCAGCGCTGCCGCGATCTCCGCCGCACGGCCGCTCAGATGCAGCTCCGGCCGCTGTCCCGGCAGCCTCCGCACCTCAAACTCTCTCCAGCTCACGCCCCGGCTGATCCCTGTTCCAAGCGCCTTGGCCCCCGCTTCCTTCGCCGCAAATCGTGCTGCCAGGCTCTCCGCCGCGTTCTTCTTGCTCTGGCAGTAGGCAATCTCCCCGGGCGTAAAGATGCGCTGCAGAAACGCTTCGCCAAACCGCTCCACGCTGCGCTCGATGCGCTCAATTTCAATCAGGTCCGTACCCAGTCCAATGATCAAGAGCGAGTCTCCTTGCTCTGAGTGTACGCAGTCCTCTATCGCCGCGAGAAGCCTCGCCCAACGCCCTTGCTGGCGCCCCTCCACTCGCGCTCTCGGCGTAGCACCCTGCGACAGCACTGATGGTCTGACGTCCCCTACCGATATACGAGATGGAGCTTGTGACTCGCCATGACCATGAAGTCTGTACCTGCGGCTATGTCGGAACCTTTGCCAGCAGAGTCGCTCATCGTCGAACTGCGAGGTCACAGCTATGCGGACCACCGTCAGGTTGTGCCCTCGCTCCTCGACGCCGTCGCTGCCTGTGGCTGCTGGGTTCTCGAGCAGCGAGCCACCTCGTCGACCACGACTGAGTTGCGCCTCGAGGTCCAACTCCGCTCCGTCTTCGAGCTCTACAGCAGCCTCATCGCCTCCGGGGTCGAACTCACCCGCGACAGCCACACCCGCATGTCCGGCCTCTGCACCGTGCGAGACCATAACCCCCGCCAGGCCAAGCGACGCCGCATCATCACCGTCCGCCTGGAGCTCAGTTTCCTCGAGCAGGGAAGCCCTGAAATTGGAAGACCCTCCGTCGGACGTGCCTGACCCAACCGGCAAACCACCCCTGCTGCGATAGACTTGAGCAGTCTATGGAATCAGTCAACGCAGCAGAATCTCCCTCCGCCGTGCAGCCCATCATCTCCGCCCAGCACCTCGGCAAAACCTATCGTTCCGGCAAGCTTAAGGTAGCGGCCCTGCGCGATGTCACATTCAACGTCGACCCCGGCGAGTTCGTGGCCATCGTCGGCCCCTCCGGCTCCGGCAAATCCACGCTCTTCTACGTCCTCGGTGGCCTCACCTCCGCCACCTCCGGCTCGCTCTTCATCCAGGGCAAGGACTTCTCGCGGCTCTCCGACCCCCAGCGCACCAGCCTGCGCCGCTCCCAGATCGGCTTCGTCTTCCAGCGCTTCAACCTTCTCCCCACCATCTCCGCGAAGGCCAACATCGAGCTCGCTCACGACATCGCCGACACCGGCAAGCCCTTCGACAGCGAGCTCCTCCGTCACCTCGCCGATTTGCTCAAGATCCAGGGCCGTCTCCAGCACCGTCCCAACGAGCTCTCCGGCGGAGAACAGCAGCGAGTCGCCATCGCCCGCGCCCTCATTACCCGCCCCGCCATCCTTCTGGCCGACGAGCCCACCGGCAACCTCGACACCCAGAACGCCGACGCCGTCCTCACCATGCTCCACGCCTCCAGCCGCGAGCTCAACCAGACCGTCCTCATGATCACCCACAACCCCGAGGCAGCCCAGATCGCCGACCGCGTCCTCCACATGCGCGACGGCCAGATCGTCAGCATCGAACCCGGCAGCCGCAGGATTCCCACCCTCGTCTAACCCTCGAGGCTCCCCATCCCTATGCGAGCTCAACGCCTTTTCGCCGCCGCACTTTTCGCCGCCGCTGCCATCGGTACCGGAGCGCAGTCTACCCCCGCACCCCGGCAACCCGCCCGCTCCCCACACGCCTCCAGCGACCTCCTCGACATCAACACTGCCACACCCCAGCAGCTGAAAGCTCTCTCTGGCTTCGGCGATGCCTACGTCCGCCGCGTCATCGCCGGCCGCCCCTACTCCGCCAAAAATCAGCTCCTTACCCGAGGAGTCCTCCCCCAATCTGCCTACGACAAAATCGCCTCCAGCATCGTCGCCCACCGTCCCCCAAAATAGCCCCTCCGACCCACTGCAACGGGGTAGCGTCTTCCACAGGCCGGGGAGTAATATTGCGAACGCAGCAAAGAAAGAGAGCTAGCCCCGTTGGAGGTGACCTTGAGCGTTTCCCTCCGCGGGGCTGATTTTTGTCCGCACGCCGATGCGCAAAGCGCGCGCCACCAGGACTCCCCGCTCTCTACCGCAGCGACAGGCCTCCCCCAATTCAGATAAAGTGAGCAGTATCGTCTAAAACCCTCGAGCGGGACATCTCCCGTCCCGGCCCGAGCGTACTCCATCCAGCGAATGTCCTCATCCTCCACCCATCCCGGCAACGCCCGCAGGCCGCTCAGGCTCTGTGCCGTCCGCCTTGCCGCGATGCTGCTCTCCGTCGCTCTCATCGGCTGCCAGAGCTTCACCACCAACTACGCGCAGATGAGAGTCATCAACACCTCCGCCGACTCCGGCGTAATCGACTCCTACCAGAACAACTCCGCGCTCGCCTACAACCTCGGCTTCGGTACCATGACCAGCTACGTCCCCATGTCCCCCGGCACCTACACCCTCGCCGCCGACAGGGTCGGAACCCGCCAGACCCTCGCCGAAAGTTCGGCCCGCTTCCTCACCGGCAAGCAGTACACCGAGATCATCGGCAACAGCCTCGTCAACCTGCAACAGACAATCCTTCTCGACCAGTCCGTCCCCGCACCCTCCGGCCAGATCGCTGTTCGCCTCGTCCATCAGGCCACGCACTCCGGCGCCGTCGACGTCTACCTCGTGCCCACCGGCGGCCGCTCCGCCAACATCTCGCCCATCGCCACCAATCTCAGCTTTGGAGCCAACTCCGGCTACATCAATGTCCCCGAAGGAACCTACGCTATCGACGTTGTTCCCACCGGAACCGTCCTCGCCTCCTCCACCGTCACGCTGCTGAACGGAGCTCAGACCTCCTACGCTTCAGGAGCTGTTCGCACGGTCGTCTTGATCGACCAGGAGATTGTCGGCAACCAGCATGCTGCTCTCACGCCCGGCGTGCAGGCCATCATCGCAGACGACGCCGACGCCCAGTAGCGCATCGCGTCCTTCACTAGAGCATTTCTCTCATAGGTATACTCTGCATTCTTTGTGTCTGAACCATGCGTGAGCGTTTTCTGGAGTGATCTCTGCAAGGCGTTCTGTCAGGACGAGA
>JAJYCQ010000019.1 GCA_021778315.1 Acidobacteriota bacterium
CCGCCAGCAGCTTGCATCTCAAATCATCCGAATATGCCTTCGCCATCCCTATCGATGTCGCGGTCCGTCAGAGCAATTATAGTGTACACCTGATAGAGAAATGCTCTAGCCGACCTGCAACTCCAGCGTCACCAGGTGCACGCTTTGCCACCATGTACGATAGTCGCGTGAAGACCCTACGCGCCTCCCTGCTCGCCGCCGCCCTCTCACCCCTCGCTCTCTGCACCGCCAAACTCATTGCGCAAACCGCGACGCCCGCAGCCCTGCCTCCCTACAGCCCGCTCCAGACCTTCGCTCCCCTCGCCCTCCCAGACCCCGTCAACGCCTACCGCTCCTCCAACGGCGCACCCGGCCCGCAGTACTGGCAGAACCGCGCCGACTACGCCATCCACGCTGCCATCGACCCCACCACCAAGACCCTCACCGCCACCGAAACCATTACCTACACCAACAACTCGCCCGACACCCTCGACGCCCTCTGGCTCAATCTCGAGCAGAATCTCTACCGCAAAGACTCCCGCGGCAAAGCCTTCGTCCCCGACGCCTACGCCCGCCACTTCGGCACCGGCTTCACAGACGGCTACATACTCGATTCCGTCGAAGTCCAGCCGCTCACCGCCGCGAAGCCCACCAAAGCCACCACCGTCGTCTCCGACACCCGCATCCAGATCCAGCTCCCCGGAGCCCTCGCTCTCAAGCACGCCGCCCAGCTCCGCATCCTAATCCACTTCCACAACACCATCCCCGGCAAGTTCGGAGGCCGCACCTCCTGGGGAGCCGCCCAGCAAGGCGACATCTACGACATCGCCCAGTGGTACCCCCGCATGTGCGTCTATGACGACCTCCGCGGCTGGGACACCCAACCCTACCTCGCCAGCGAGTTCTACCTCGAGTACGGTCACTTCGACTACTACATCACCGTCCCCTCAAACTTCATCGTCGCCGGCTCCGGAGACCTCGTAAATTCCGCCGAGGTCCTCACCCGCTCCGAACTAGCCCGCCTCGCTCAGGCCCGCACCAGCGACAAGACCGTCATGATCCGCACCGCCGACGAAGCCACAGCCGCCGTCGCCCAGCACCCCTCCACCACCAAGACCTGGCACTTCGCCATGGACAGCACCCGCGACGTCAGCTTCTCCGCCTCTCCCACCTTTATCTGGGACGCTGCCCGCATGAACATCCCCGTCGGCGCCGGCCATCCCGCCCACGCCGCCCTCGCCCAGTCCGTCTACCCCATCGAGTCCTCCGGCGATGCTGCCTGGGGCCGCTCCACCGAGTACCTCAAAGACGCCGTCGAGCACTTCTCCGCCCGCTGGTACCCCTATCCCTGGCCCGTCGCCACCAACGTCGCTGGCTTCTCCTCCGGCATGGAGTACCCCGGCATCCTCTTCGACGGCATCGACGACAAGGGCGCCGAACTCTTCTGGATCACCGCCCACGAGATCGGCCACACGTGGTTCCCCATGATCGTCGGCTCCAACGAGCGCCGCGACGCCTGGATAGACGAAGGCTTCAACACCTTCATCGACACCTTCGAGTCCGACGAGTTCGACCACGGCATCTACGGCCCCAAGCGCGACGGCGAATACGCCCCCATCCTCGCCCCCAACGCCAAATCCGGAGCACCCCTCCCAGACTTCCACGCCGCCGAAGTCGCCGCCTCCACCACCCCCGCCGACCAGATCGCCAAAGTCATCGCCAGGGACACCGCCAACCACGGCCCCATCCTCCTCACCCGCGCCGACGCCGTCAGCGAAACCTATCGCCACCCCATCACCTACTTCAAGTCCGCCTTCGGCCTCACCCTCCTCCGCGACGATATCCTCGGCCCCCAGCGCTTCGACTTCGCCTTCCGCAAATTCATCCGCGACTGGGCCTTCAAACACCCCTCCCCTTCCGACTTCTTCCGCTCCATGAGCTCCTCAGGAGGAGAAGACCTAGACTACTTCTGGCGCGGCTGGTACTTCCACAACTGGCAACTCGACATGACCCTCACCGCAGCAGCGCCCCCTGAGCCCTCAGCCTCCACGCCCCCCACCAGTGTCCTTCGCGTCACCGTATCAAACCTCGGCCAGCTCGTCCTCCCCGCGACCCTCCGCGCCAACCTAGCCGACGGCACCCACGCCGACATCACCATCCCCGTAGAGACCTGGATGCTCAACTCCAGCCACACATTCAATCTCGACACGCCAAGTCCCGCGACCTCGGTCGTCCTCGACCCCGAGCACTCCATCCCACTCGCCGATCGCTCCCACACCACGCTGACGCTCACACCCTCTAACTAGTCCGTCTTCGCCGCCTCAGCCTTCGGTGTGTGCAGCGTCTCCAGTAGGCACTGGTAGAGCGTATTCCGTCGCTCCAGCCGCCCCGAGGCGCGCGTTACATACCGCACCACAAGCTCGACGCCCGTGGCATTGGGCCGCACATTCACGTCCGGCTCAGCCGAAAACTGGCTCAGCCCATGCACCTGCGACACCTTCCTCCACTCGAGCTCAGCCGCTTTAGCGTCCTGCTCGGTCTCGGCCGCGACTGTCTTCCGCACCCGCTCCATGGTCGCTACAGTATCCTCCTCCGCTGGCACCGATACCGTAATCTCATCCCACATCCACTGTCCCGCGGTCGAGAAATTAAAGTATTGGCCGCTGATCGCATACATATTGTTGAAGGCCACCCGCCGCCCCGTTGGATGCCCCTTCGCCGTCCAGTTTCCCGTCTCGAGCAGCGTCGTTCGAAACAGTCCAATATCCACCACCTCGCCCGCGACGCCGTTGATCTCCACCACATCTCCAACGCCAATCCCGCTTCGTCCCATCAGGATGAACCACCCCACGAACGCCAGGATGAAGTCCTGCAGCGCCACCGTAAGGCCCGCCGTCACCAGTCCCAAAACCGTAGACAGTTGGCTCGGTGGTCCGAACATCACCAGCAGCACCGCGATCAATGCCCCCAACTGCACCACGAGACGAGCAATCCAGCTCAGCGTCCGCATCCTCCGCTTATCCAGCGACTCATGCTCAGCCAGCCGCTTCACCGCCGCACCCAGCAGGATCGCCGCCAACAAAATGACCGCAATCTTCATCAACTGCAGCAGAATCAAATGCTCCAGAATCCTGTGCTGCAGCAACACCTGTGCCGCCCACTTGCTATAGACCTCAGCCAGCTGCCCCTGGGTCTCAATCCGGTCGTTATACAGGCTCATCAACTGCCGTTCCAGGCTCTTCCGCTTCAACCCCGCCAACCGGTCGGCTACAGCAGCACTGCCTGTATCGGCGGCATTTGCCAGGGTCGCCTCTGCCGCAGCATGCTCCGCCACCAGTTTCGCCGCATCCTGCTCCGCCGTCGCCTTCGCCTGCAGCAAAAGCGCATACCTATCCTGCTGCAGACGCCACGCCCCCATCAGCCCCGCCAGCGTCCGGTACTTGTGTACCGACATCACCGCCAACTGCCCCACAATCCCCATCCCCCCCGTGGCGTCATACGCCTTCATCTCTGCCTCGTGCGAGGTCAACTCCTGCTGAATCGCGTCACGCTCATCTCCAGACGCCCTCGCCAGATCCCCCTTCGCATCCGTCAACTGATCCTGATCCAGCCCCAACTGTGCCTGGTCCAACTGCTCCTCGTCGCTGCCCTTCGTCACGCTGGCCAGCGCCGCCTGGTCCGACGCCACCATCCCTTCCAGTTGCGTCACTCTCGCCTGCTTCGCTGCCGCCGCCCCAGTCAACGTCCGCTGTTGCAGATTCGCCCGTCGCAGGGCCGTCGCAAACGCCTGGTCCACCTCATGGTCCGCCAGCCGTTCTGCATCCCGGGCATACTGCTGTTCCTCCTGCGTCACCGCCATCGCCGCGATCGTCTCCGCCGTCTTCCACGGAGTCTCGTCCACGAGCATCTTTTCCCCACCACCCAGTGACGTAGTCCTACCTGCCTGTGCCATGAACGGCAGATTTCCCATCACATCATTGGTCCGCCAGGCCAGCATGGCTCCAATTGTCAGCACCCCGATCAGAACGGCCATCGACCCCATTGCCAACCGCCCAAATAGCGGAGTCTTACCTGTGCTCAGCTCCTCTTTTATCCGCCCCATTCGCTTCTCCGTTATATCTCCATCTTCGCACTCGAGCACGCCATTACAAAACAAAAGGCATGACCCTTTGGGCCACACCCGTTGCCTCCGTTCTCCTACTTTCTACTCTTAGAAGTTGAACGACGCCTGCAGAGTAATCCTGCGCAGCGCGCTGTTGGTCGTATACGGCCCGCCCGTCACCTGGGTCGACTGCCCAAACGCCTGCGAACTCAGCACAGCAATCGGCGGTGCCAGATCTTGATTATTGAATAGGTTTTGCACCTGCAAACCCATCGCAAGATTGTACTTCCGACCCGTGCTTCCACCTCCGCCAAACCCGAACGCTCCACCGCCACGACGACCCGGTCCATGTCCGCCCGGACCACCCCCAGGTCCTCCCGGCCCACCACCACCCTTAGCCTCCGGCTTGGTCGACGCCCCAAACCCAAACGTCTTCGTCAACCGAAAGTTGAACGTGAACAAAGATGGTCCGGTACAGTCATTGATCGGAGCAATCTTAGCCCCTGCTGACTGATATCCCGGCTCCGCAAACGTCCCACACCCGGGAATCGTCTTCACATATTGAGCATTTGCCGCCGTCGCCAGACTCTTATCCACCACGTACGGCCTGTCGTTATAGATACTGTCGTTATTATTGTCGCTACCCGTTGTCACGTTATACGGTCTGCCGCTCTGCCCAATCAAGAACGGACTTAGTTGAATAAACTTCGGCAGCGTAATCGACCCGCCCAGAAATAGCCGTTGCCGCACATCAAAACTCGTCCGCCCATAATCTGCCTGCAGGTTATAGGGAGTGCTCACAAACGCTCCCGCCCCCGAAGTATCGCCATGCACCGAGTTCAGCGCATAATACCCGAACAACGACACCCTCTTCGACGTCTGCACATGCCCGTTGATCGTCAACTGGTTCTGCTGGAACGCGCCCTCCGTAAAGTACTGGTAGTTCTTCCCATTCGGCGAACTCGACGTCGCCACATCGTAGCCCACATTCTCCGTCGCCAGTTGATGCACTCCAAGCGAGTGAATGAAGTTGAAGGAGAGTGTCCCAAATCTTCCCACCTGTTCGTCCGCACCTACCGCCGCCTGGGTCGTATAGGGCGACCGCAACCCCGGACCAGCGGAATACAAGGTAGCAGAATTCACTGCCGCGGCCGAAGTACAGGCTGCCACGGACGCCGACGAACCCGGAGTAAACGTATTGGGCGAGCATGACACCGGAACCTGATCTACCGTGAAAATCGTCTGATTCAGTCCATTCTCCTGTTCCAGCGTCAGAATATTCGGCTGCCCAAACCTGTCATAGAAAATGCCAAACCCCGCACGCAGCACCGTCTTTGGAGCACCCTTTCCTGCAAACAATCCATAAGACAGCGACGCTCGTGGAGCAAAATCATGATGATCGCGAAGATGATTTTGCGTCTCGTAACGAATCCCGTAAGTCAACGTCACATTCGACTTCACCTTCCAGTCCGTCTCCGCATAGATCCCCAGGTCCGCGAACGTAAACGCGACCTTCGGCACATTCACCTGGGTTAGCGAAAACTGGCTGGGAATACCGCTTTGATAGCTGTTATCGGGCACGGTGCTCGTAACCTGCGTTATCGGATCCGTGACAATACAAGTCCCCTGCGTCGGCTTACTCGTGCAGTTCAACGGCGTCAGAACACTCGTATACGTGAACGAACCATTGGTATTACCAAGTGAATTCTGTGCCTCGCGTGTTGTCCGCAACCTCCCGCCAAAGCGGATAAAGTTCTTCTTCAACTGTAGCGACGTGTAATTCTGCACCTCAAAGTGATCCTGGTGATCTGTTGAACTCTGCCCTGTGTAACCGCCACTGGTAAAGTCTCCGCCAATCGAAATTGTCGGCGTCGTATTCAGTGGTGTCGTCGATGTCCGGTCACGCGCGTATTCGAACCGCGTCTCGTTGATGAGCCGCGAACTGAAGTCCTCCGAGTCACTCATCTGCAACTCAGCTTCGTTCGTGTTGTCGCTGTACGCCGCCGACGGCAACGTAAAGTTCCCTATGCCCTGGTTGCTCAGCGCGTTCTGCTCATACTGAAAGCGCGTCGTCAACACGTTCTTGTCACCCAGCGCTACATCCACGCGAGGAGACATTTCAAATCGCGTCTGCGGCGTGTTGGTCGATATCTGCGCGTTCGTCGCTACGCAAGGCGCCCCCGAACTCGACGTCGCAGCTCCGGCAGGACATGGCGTCAGCGCACCGGCCACCGCATACAGCGTTGCGTCCGTGAACGCATCATCCTGAATCGCGCGATAGGATCCGCCGAACGAATACGATGCAATCTTGCTCAACGGTCCCGTCACGTTCCCAAACGAAAAGATCGTGTGGTACGGCGGCACATACACGCCATTCTCCAGCGAGTCCTGCGTGTTGAACTGCGACGTATTTCCATTGAGCTGGAAGTAGCCGTGCAGCTTGTCCGTGCCCGGCTTCGTAAACACCTCGATGCGCCCAAAGCCCAACTTATCGTACTGCGCCGAAAACGGATTCTGATTAATCCGAATCTCGCGTATCGATGACTTCGGCGGCAGCTGCCCGCCCGTAAACCCATCTACATAAATCTGCCCGCCATTCGGCCCCGCCGACGGCCCCGCTAGCGCACTCAACTCGCTCGACAACTCATCCGGATCATCCGACAGCGCATCCAGATCCTTCCCCGTCAGCACTGTCGCGCTCTGGTTCGAGTCCGGATCCACGCTCAACTGCACCGTGTTCGCCTCGACCGTAACCACCTGCGACTGCATCCCGATCTGCAGCTTCGCGTCCAGCGTCGTGCTCGCCACCGCCGGAATCTTTATGTTGATAGCCGAGTATGTTGCAAACCCAGGCATCGTCACCAGCACCGTGTAACCCCCAGCCGGAACCACCACACTATACGTTCCGTCCTGACCCGTCTTTGTCGAAACTCCCTGCCCGTGGCTCGGCGTCAGCGTCACCGTCGCTCCCGGAATCAGAGCTCCATCCGGATCCGTGATCGTACCATGCACCCTCGTCCCACTCACCTGGACCATCGACGTTCCGTTCCCCGCCGTAGACTGTGCAGGAGCTCCCGCCACGGCCTGCGCCAGCGCCGTGCCCGCCAGCATCAAGCTCATCGTTGCCGAACCCACCCATCGAAACATCATCCTATGGCGCAAAATACCCACAAACATCCTCGCTCCTGAACTCTTCAATCCATACACTCCTGAAGTCGACTGATACTGCGACCTCGCTTCACCCAACTTGCTCAATACCTCTCCGTCAGCTCTGCCCTTGCAACAGCTTCTATTGCGGACTCGCCGCGTGTTGCGCACCCGGCCCTTGTGCCGCACCCCCACCCTCCGACGGTGCATCTCCACCCACGCTCCACGGCGTCAACGTCATCGACTGGCCACTCGGCGACGCCGTCAAAATTGCCTCAACTCCTGCCAGTAACGTTACGACGGAAGGCTTCTGCGAATCCGTCGTCGACACAATCATCACCGCGTCCCCCACCTTCAATCCGCCCAGCGTCTCCGTCGGTAGCCGCGACAACATCTGCGACAACCCCATCCCCGCCCGTTGCGCTCCACCCACCGCATCCGTTGATGTTGCCCCTGCCGGAGCTCCACTTCGTCCCGCAGCACCTGGCGCTCCGGATGTCGCCCCCTTCATCTGCATCGCCACCCTCTGCGCCAGCATCGCCGGAATCCGCCGCAGGTCGCTGTTCTGTGTGACCTCCACCGTCACCATCTTCTTCGTCATCAAATCTTTCAGCGACACCGTTCCAGCCGTCGCATCCACCGCAGCAATCAATCCCGAATAGTTGTGAAACGTTCCCGTCACCAACTCATCAGCCGCAATCGAACTACCATCCGCAGACTTCGTTCCACGCACCCGCAGCTGATCCCCCGGCTGAATCGCCGACAGCGTACTCACCTTCGCATCCGCAAACCTCACCGAATCGCCCGAGTATCTCCGCACAATCGTCGCGGGAGTCGTCGTCACCGTCACCGTCTTCAAACGGCTCGCAATCAGGATCGTGCCCGTCGCAGCATCCACCGACTTCACAATCCCGCCACCGCCCTGCGTCCAAGCCGCATCTTCCGCCGCATGCGTCTGTGCAATCGCCTGCGCCTTCATCAAAATCACGCGCATCGCCGTCAACGACGCCCCACCCTCGCCCGCCGTCCCCGTCACAATCACCCGATCACCCGGCGTCACATCGCTCAGCGTCCCCGCCGTCGCCGACTTCAAATCCTTGCTCCCCGGCGCGACCACCAACACCTTCGCTGCATCCGGAACCGTCACCGTCACATCCTGCCCTGCCATCGTCGTCAACGTCAGGCTCGTAGCATTCGTAGCCTTCACCGTCCCCGATGAGTGCGCCGTCGCAGTCGCCGCTGCCTCCTGCGCAAACACCGGAGCCACCATCACTCCAACAGCCAACGCTGCCATCATCCACACTCTACTAATTCGCATTCGTCTCTTCTCTCGTTCCATATCGTCGAACGCTCCATCTCACAGAACGTTCTATCGCGTCCAGCCTCATCCCGTCCGCAGCCTGCAAAACCGCTCAAGCTCCCCTCGCCGGGCAGATCAAAACGAGAGTGCGATCGTGTATCAGTAGCGTGAATGGTGATGCGTCGTGAGGGCCGGAGCAAAAAAAACTGCTGCTCTGGAGACGAATCACCGCCGCAAAAGTTTCTACAGAAAGTGTTTTCCACCGCAACGTCTTGCTCACGACGCGCCGCCGACTCAACCCACCAAGCCACCCAAATCAGCCATCTACATCAGACCCCTACGGCAGCGTCGCCCCATCCGCAACCGGCAAATCCAAATGCGACGGATACTTCGCCGACCCATAAATCGACACCGTCTCCGCCTGGTACGCCGCCGCCGGAGCCGTCATGATGTTCTCCACATATGTCTGCGGATTGCGGTCATACAGCGGAAACCAGCTCGACTGCACCTCCACCATCATCCGGTGCCCCTTCAGAAACGTGTGGTCGACCCCATGCAGACTCCACTTGTACTCCGCCACTTCGCCCGGCTTCACCGGCTCCGGCTCCGTAAAGCTCCTCCGGTACCGCCCCCGCAAAATCTCCTCAGCCACCATCAACTGGTACCCCCCGTCCGGATACACATCGATCAGTTTCACAATCCAATCCGCATCCGTCCCCGTTGTAGCCGCATACAAATCTGCAACCGCATCGCCCGTCACCGTCACATCACTCGACAGCACAGGCGTCTCAAAATTTGCCAAGTCCTTCCGCCCGCTCACAAAACTCTGATCCTCCACCAGCCACGTCCGCCACGTCGACCCCTCGCCATACGTCGACTGTACCGGCCGATGCCTATACGGCACAGGATCCGCAGGGTCCGCCACATACGCCGCGGCCTTCACTTCATAGTCCCCGGTTGGCGCAGCAAAACTCAGCTTGCCCTCAGGCTCCAGGTACGCTCTCTCTTCACGAAACCCCACCTTCGGCGGCCACACCTCATACCGGTGCCACTGGTTCTCTCCCGTCCGAAAGCTAGCCGTGTCCTTCAGATCGAACCCCGGCTTCCCCTTCAAATAAAACTCGAAAAATGGAGCCTCCAGCTTCGCGCGGTAATACTCGCCCGTCTTCTGCCCGCCGAACATGACCGTCCCAAACTTCCCACCCAGCTGATCTCCAGGCCCACCCGCCCATCCGCCATGGTTCCACGGTCCCAACACCACGAACACCTTGTGAAGCGGATCGTTTGGCTTCTCATTTGGACGCAGCGCCGCATACTCCGCCTGCGTCCCCCACATATCTTCCTGGTCCCAATACCCACCCACCTCCAGCGTCGGAACCTCAGGCTTACCCAGGTGCGGCTCCACAGCCATCGCCTGCCAGAACTTCGTATACGTCGGCTGCGTCAAAAACTTCTCCGCGGTCGGCAGCTTGCTCATCCCCGCACTCGCAGCCGCTCCCGCGAAGTTCACATGCTGCAAGAAAAAATCGTACTGGTCTTCCTTCGAACTCACGCGAGCATCCGTCTTCTGCGCCTCCAACTGCTGCACATAGTCGAAGCCATACGTCTCGCGGAACGCCCCATTATGAAAAAAATCATCACCCAGCCAGATGTCCGTCATCGGAGCCTGCGGGCTGATCGCCTTCACCGCCGGATGCGCATCGATCCCCGCCATCATCGCCAGAAACCCCGGATAGCTGATCCCCAGCACACCCACCTTGCCATCATTGTGCGGCACATGCGTCAGCAGCCAATCAATGGTGTCGCGCGTATCGGTCGTCTCGTCGACGTCGTTCTTTGTCGTAT
Organism: Acidobacteriota bacterium; assembly: GCA_021778315.1. Next base: position 10,374 of record JAJYCQ010000019.1, read on the forward strand.
GCTCCACCACCGGCCGGTTCATCACAAACTGCCCACCCGACCCATACCGTCCGCGTATATCCTGCGCGACAAAAATATACCCACTCGTCGCCAGTTCCCGCTTTCCCATCTCCACAGCCGCGGCGTCGTATCCGTCCACCCCATAGGGCGTGCGAGTCATCAGAAACGGCAGCGCCGCTCCACGCTTCTCGCTCCCCGCCGGCCGCAGAATCACCGTATGCAGCAGCACCCCATCGCGCGCCGGAATCATCACCTCTGACCGCACATACTCCGGCCCGTGATAACTCTTCAGTGCCTCAGATACCCGAGCCGTCCGCTCCGCCGCCTTGTCCGTCGCCGGCGCGGGAATCTGCGCCGTCACCGTAGGAATCGTCGTCGGCAGCGGCGCCGTCTGCGCGCAACTCATACCACCCAGGCCCAGTACCATCCCAACCGCCAACGACAGATTCGTTCCGCGCATTCGCCCGCTCCTGGCTCTTCTAATCCCTAATCCCTGTTCCCTACTTCCTGCACTTCACAATCCCGTCAGATTTCCACCAGGACTCGTCTCACACGTCCAGTTATTGCGCGAATGCGCCCCATCGCAGAACGGGCGCTTGTCGCTCAACCCGCAGCGGCAAAGACTGATCGCCGGCTTGCCCGTCAGGTCCCACTCTTTACCGTCCGCATCCTTCAGCACAATGTGCCCTTCCACACGCAGCGGACCATTCGGCCGCACCGTAATATGAACCACACTCTCAGACATAGCAACTCCTCCATTGGAGACTCCAGCATAGCAGCGAAGCTTCTAATCTCTCAGCCCTAATCCCTAATCACTGTTCCCTCATCCCTGCTCTTTGGCTCTTTACCCAAACTCCACCATCACTTCATCCACATAGCACCATCCCCAATCCTCGCCCGGCTCGACCGACCGCATCACCGGATGCTTCGTCGCATGAAAATGCTTGGTCGCATGCTTGTTCTTCGACGAGTCGCAACACCCCACCTTCCCGCAGATCAAACACTCCCGCAGATGCACCCACGTATCGCCCATCTTGAGGCACTCCTCGCATCCCCGCGACGAACGCTTCACCGGATTCAAATGATCAAAATGATGACAAGACATATTTCCCTCTCTCAAGTTCCAAGTTGTGCGTTCGAACCTGCAACTTGCGCATTCGAAGTTGCTCTCCGCAACTCTCAGCCGACAAGCCGGCCCTCCCACTACTGCAACTCACAACTTGGAACGTACAACCAACACCTACAACCCCAGACACGCCATCTGGGCCGCCAGCAACTCCCGAATCCCAGCCTCCGCCACGTCCAGCATCTCGTCCAGCTGCTTGCGCGAGTACGTTCCCTTCTCCGCCGTAGCCTGTGTCTCCACCAGCCCGCCGCTTGACGTCATCACCACATTCATGTCCACCTCTGCCCGCGAGTCCTCCTCGTAGGCCAAATCCAGTAGCACCCGTCCATCCACAATCCCCACGCTCGTCGCCGCCACCATCTCCCGCAGAGGGGACTCCTTCAGCGTCCCCGCCTGCTGCAGCTTCCCCAGCGCCAGAGCCAGAGCCGTACAGGCCCCCGTAATCGCCGCCGTCCGGGTTCCGCCATCCGCCTGCAACACATCGCAATCCAATATCACCGTCCGCTCACCCAGCAGCTTCATGTCCACAATGCTGCGAAGGCTCCGCCCAATCAGCCTCTGAATCTCATGCGTTCGTCCGCCAATCTTGCCCTTCTCCGCCTCCCGAGGAGACCTCGTCAGCGTCGCCCGCGGCAGCATCCCATACTCCGCCGTCACCCATCCGCGCCCCGAGTTCCGCATCCATCCCGGAACCCCATTCTCAATCGTCGCATTGCACAGAACCCTCGTGTGCCCCACTTCAATCAGCACCGAACCCTCTGCCGTCGCCACAAATCCCGGCGTCAACTTCAACACCCGTGCCTCATCCGCCGCACGTCCACCACTCCGATAAAGCTCAACCACATCAACCTTGCTCATACTGCCCATTATAGGAACCTCTCCCTCCTTCCGCCTCCGAAATCCCAAATCGACCCCCGCTGCATCTTGTTGAACCCACAAGAATCCACCTCACACGCAATCCCCGGTACTCCCGTCACCGCCATTCCGCTGCGCTTTGTGATACTGTCCATCGCAGTGGTACTTTATCCCGTCCCGGGAATTGTTGAAGCTTTTTCCCATTTTGCCGATAGAGAGAAAAGAGAATTCAAGGGCTGCCAAGCGAATCATCCCACTTTGGCACCTACCCAGATCAGTCAATCTCCTATAACCGCACGTCCACAACCCGGAGACCACCATGCAGGCTCACCCTCTGAGCAGTCCAGCCGCACGGATTACTTCCACGCCTCACCGAACGCAGTCCAACACGTCGCAACAGCCGGCCCTCCCCGCTCCCACCCCCATCCGTCTTCTGCGGACTAACTCCTCCGTCCCGCGTCCAGACTCCCCTCCGCCCTCGCTGGCGGACACCGTCGGTCTCGCCCACGACGCCGGCAATCTCCTCGCCGCCCTCGGACTCTACTGCGACCTCCTCCGCGTCCCCGGCGTCCTTCGTCCAGAGCACCAGCACTACGCTACCGAACTCAGCCTTATCTCCGATCGCAGCTCGGCTCTGATCCAGCGTCTCCTCAGGACCTCCGCCGGGATGCCGCCAGCCTCTTCCCTCGCCGCCAAACCCTCGGTCAGCGACCCGCACGAAGCCCCCGCCTCCGACGCAGCCAACCACGCCTCGATCCTGCGCAACCTCGCGCCCGTCCTCCAGAACATCGCCGCTGGCGCAGCCCAGGTCTCTGTAACCTGCCCCACCACGCTCCCGCCCCTCGACTTCACCTCCGACATCCTCGAACGCATCACCGTCAACCTGGTGCGCAATGCCGCCGAGGCTCTCCGCATCCAGCGCAAACGAACCGACTCGCCAATCTCTCCCCATCAAGGCGAGATCCGTGTCTCCCTCGCCATCGACGGTCGCCAACTCCTTCTCACGGTCGAAGACAATGGCCCCGGCATGTACCCCGCCACCGCCGCCAAATTCCTGCATCCTTCGCCGCTACCCCCACATGCCACCCATGGCCTCGGCCACCGGATCATCCGCGAGCTCGCAACCGCCACCGACGGCCAACTCTCCATCCGCGTCCTGCCAGGCAGCGGGACCGTCTTCTCGATCCTTTGGCCCATCCCAGCGTCCCTGCGCCACGACTCTCCCGGCCTCGACGCATCGCAGCCCAGGTCCTCCTCCATCCACTCCTTCCCCTCACCGCAGCCACTCGACAAGGAGCAGGCACGTGCTAACGCTTAAGTCCCACGCAACCACCTACGTACGAACGCCCCTTCGCCCCTCGGACCCACAAACCCCTGCGGCCCTCACCTTCAACGCCCACAGCTTAAACGCAGCCGCCTTTGCCGACAGCAGCGCCGACACCGACCGCCTCCCTCAGCTGCGAGTCCTCATCGTGGACGACGATGCCCCCATCCGCAACGCCTGTTCCGAGATCGCCGCCAGCCTCGGCTTCACCACCCAGGTCGCCGACTCCGTTCCCTCCGCCCGCCTCGCCCTCGCCCACAGCTCCGTCGACATCCTTCTGCTCGACCTCAAGCTCCCGGGCGGTGGAGGCCTTGCCCTCCTCGAAGACCTTCGCATTCAACATCCACAGACCATCGTCGTCATCATGACCGCCTACGCCTCCGTAGACTCCGCGGTCGAATCCATGCGAATCGGGGTCGGAGACTATCTCACCAAGCCCTTCACCCTGGACGAGCTCTCCAACACCCTCGCCCGCGCCGCCCAGCGCCGCACCATCGACGTAGAATCCCGCCTCCTTCGTGACCGTCTCCGCACCGGCACCGCCTCCGGCATGGGCAATCTCGTCGGCAACTCCCCCGCCATGGAGAAGCTCTACCGCATTCTCTCCAAGGTCGCCAGCACCACCCACCCCGTCCTCATCCTCGGCGAGTCCGGCACCGGCAAGGAACTCGTCGCCCACTCCATCCACGCCAATGGCCCCAACGCCCACAAGCCCTTCATCCCCATCGACTGCGGCTCGATTGTGCCCTCCATGATCGAGTCCGAGCTCTTCGGCTACGTCAAGGGAGCCTTCCCCGGAGCCTCCCGCGCCAAGACCGGCCTCCTCGCCGCATCTGAGGGAGGCACCCTCTTCTTCGACGAGATCGGCGAGCTCCCCCTCGACCTTCAGGGTCGCCTGCTCCGCGCCATGCAGGACAAGGAGTTCCGTCCCATCGGCTCCGACCTTGCCACTCCTTTCTCCGCCCGCATCCTCGCCTCCACCACCCGCGATCTCACCACCATGATCGAGACCGGCCGCTTCCGCAAAGACCTCTACTTCCGCCTCAACGTCGTCAATCTGCGCATCCCCGCCCTCCGCGAGCGCACCTCCGACATACCCCTCCTCGCCGCCCACACCCTCAACCGCCTCAGCAACGAGAACGCTCTCAACTACATCTTCGCCGATGACGCCCTCCGTCTCCTCATGGAGTACGACTGGCCCGGCAATGTCCGCGAGCTCGAGCATGCCATCGAGCGTGCCTGCGCCCTCTCCAGCGGCCCCATCCTGCATATCGGCGACTTCCCCACCCAGATGCAGGACTACCTCTTCCACTCCCAGCAATCGCCCCAGCACTTCAACCAGGCCTCCCTCACCGGACCCCACTATGCCCTCTCCGCATCTACTGAACACAGCTCCGTCCGCTCCATCGCCGAGCTCGAAAAGCAGGCCATTCTCTCCACCATCACCCAGCTCAACGGCGACAAACTGAAGGCCGCCCGCATGCTCGGCATCGGCAAAACCACCCTCTACCGCAAACTCAAGGAGTACGGCCTCAACGAAGATGCCAGCCTCTCCTAGGCCCTCAACATCGCCTCTACCTGCCCGTGCTTCAGCCTCCCCCAGGAGGCTGAACGCAAGTCCAGTCCCCCAACATCCCCCGATGCCTTCCTCGATCCTGCTCATCGCTCCCGACGCCTCCGCCCTACCTGTAGCCGAGGCCCTCCGTCTCGACCTTCGCACCGAGGTCGAATCGACTCCAAGCCGTCGCACTGCCATGGCCTCCCTCCGTCGCCGCGACTTCTCCCTCGTCCTCCTCGATGCGGGCCTCTCCCTCCCCGACGCCGCCTCCGCCGACCTGCTCTACCAGAACGCCGGATCCGCCCTCATCCTCGAAATCAACTTCGCCATCTCCAGCGCCGACCGCATCGTTCGCCAGGTTCGAGCGGCCCTCATTCGCCAAACCCACGACCAGGCTCAGGCCCGCTCCGCCGCCTCCTCCTCCCTGCTCAGCGAACTCAACGGCACCCTCGCCAGCCTACTGCTCGAATCCGAAATGGCTCTCCGCGAGGCCACCCCTGCGCAAGCTCCCCGCCTCCGCCACCTCGTCCAACTCGCCAGCGGCCTCCGCGATCGCCTTCACCCCTGATCCTGATCCTGACCCTGACCCTGACCCTGACCCTGACAATTGTTTTGGCACTTGCCGTTCTTTCTGTCATTCCCGAAGGGAATCTGCTTCTTACGTAGACCGGCACGAATCCCAACGAAGTGCGATCACCGCACACCCCATGCGATCCCCACCCTTCGCTAGGTACAATTTTAGTCTGTCTGCGCGCGTTACCTCGACGCACCCGGCCACCCGTTTTTCGCATCTATAAAAACCGAACCAACCGAAGCCATACAACCAGCACCCAAGGAGCACGATGAAGATCACCCCCGGAAAACTTGCTGGCCTCAAGGCCGTCTCCAACGCGCGCAACGTCATCGCCGCGGCTGCCATGGATCAGCGCGGCTCCCTCGAAAAATCCATCTCTAAAGAGCGAGGCACAACCGCCAGCGGCCACGACCTCGAAGTCTTCAAAACCCTCGTCACCGAGGTCCTCACCCAACACGCCTCTGCCATCCTGCTTGACCCCGAGTACGGTCTCCCCGCCGCGCAGCATCGCAACGGCAAGGGCCTCCTCCTCGCCTACGAGAAGACCGGGTACGACGCCACCACCGCCGGCCGCCTCCCCGACCTCCTCGACGTCTGGAGCGTCCGCCGCCTCACCGAAGCCGGCGCCGACTGCATCAAAATCCTCCTCTACTACACCCCCTTCGACAGCCCCGCCGTCAACGAATTCAAGCACGCCTGGATCGAGCGCATCGGCGACGAATGCCGTGCCCACGACATCCCCTTCTTCCTCGAATTCGTCGGCTACGACGAGCACGGTGCCGACGAAAAAACCGTCGAGTACGCCCGCAAAAAGCCCTCCATCGTCGCCGGTGCCATGAAAGAATTCTCCAAAGATCGCTACGGCGTCGACGTCCTCAAAGTCGAAGTCCCCATCGTCATGGAGTTCGTCGAAGGAACCCGCGCCTACAAAGGAGCCTCCGCCTACACCCGCGCCGAAGCCCTCTCCCTCTTCCGCTCCGTAGGAGAGTCCACCGAGAAGCCCTTCATCTACCTCTCCGCCGGAGTCTCCAACCCCGTCTTCATCGAAACCCTCGAACTCGCCGCCGAGTCCGGAGTCGCCTTCAACGGAGTCCTCTGCGGCCGAGCCACCTGGAAGGACGGCATCGCCATCTACGCCAAGCAAGGCCCCGAAGCCTTCCGCCAATGGCTCGAAACCACCGGTGTAGAAAACATCCAGAACGTCAACAAGGCCCTCGAAGCCGCCACCCCCTGGACCTCCAAAGTCCAACCCGTCTAACCAACCCAACGCGCCGGCAGACCCGCAGCCCACCGCGTTGTCTGCCAGCGCCATTGCCATTCCCCCACATCTCCCATACTCTGGCTGCACCCATGCGCCTCCTTCAACGGACTATCCTGGCCGTGCTCCTCTGCTTCTCTGCGGGCTTCGCGCTCGCCCAGACCTACACGCCCAAACAAATCCTCATCAAGGGCGCCGACGGCATGGATACCCAACAGATCATTGGCATCACGGCCCTCAAGCCCGGCCCCATGACGAAGCAGGATATTGAGGCCGCCCTCCAACGCCTCGCCGACACGGGACTCTTCAACGACTTCAACTACACCGTCAGCTCCGACGCGCTCATCATCACCGTCACACCCTCCGCTTCCGCGCAGCTCGTTCCCGTCCGCTTCACCAACTTCATCTGGTGGACTCCCTCCGAACTCACCTCGCTCATCCAGGCCCGCGTCCCCCTCTATCAGGGCAAGCTCTCCCTCAAGGGCAGCATGTTCGAACAGGTCGAAGCTGCACTCGTCGCTATTCTCCAACAGAAGGGCATCGATGCCGAGGTCACTCCCATCGAAGGCGTCACCGGCAATAGCCTGGCCCTCGCCATTTCGAGGCCCACCATCCTCCTCGGCAACATCGACGTCCAAGGCTCCCTGCCCCCCGTCGCCTCCAAGCTCGCAGATATGAAGAAAGGGTTTGCCGCCCAGGAGTTCGACCAGCAAGTCCTCACCAAATCCATTCCCCTCAACGTCACCGACCTCTACGACAACGCCGGATTTCTCGACGCCATCGCCGATCCCGTCACCTTCGCCACTCCCCGCAAAGACAAGGACGCCTACCTCGTCGACGCCTCCACCACCGTCCACCCCGGCGAGCTCTACCGCATCCGTCAGCTCACCTTCAACGGTCCGCCGCCGCTATCTCACGCGGACATGGAGAAGGCCGTAGCACTCAAAGTCGGTGAGCCTGCCGGAGTCTTCCCCATCCAACATGCCTCCGACGCGCTCGCAAACGCCTACAGCCAGCGTGGCTTCCTGGACGCCAAATCCAAGCAGGAATTTGCCAAAGATGCCTCCTCCCACACCGTTGATCTCACCTTCACCGTCACACCCGGAGAAATCTATCATCTGGCGATCATCGACGCCTCAGCACTCTCTTCAGAGGCGCAGGCCGCCATCGCGCGAGACACAAAACTCCGTCCCGGCGTCGCCGCCGATCACGAAGTCACCCAGGAAATCATGCAGATCCTCGCACAGCGGCCTCTCATGCCCAGCCCAATCGTCCGCATGAAGAAAGATCTCGACCATCAACTCGTCACGATCATCCTCGTCCCACCTTCATCGCACCACTAGGCCGCCAACTACTTCTTCCAGACCCGCGACACCGAGGCCACCCTTATGCGCACCCTCAGCCGAGCCCTCTCCACTCTCTTCCTCTTCTCCCTACCCGCCGTCGCCCAGTACACCGTCGCCAGCATCGTCTTCCACAACGCCGCGCCCTACACCGACGCCGACCTCCTCGCCGCCTCCGGCCTCAAAGTCGGCCAGCCCCTCGCCCAGGACTCACTCGTCAACGCCGCCCACAATCTCCTCGACACCGGCCTCTTCGACGACGCCCAAATCACCTTCTCCGGCCAGGGCAAAGCCCGCACCGTCGTCGTCGACCTCAAGCCCATTCCCCTCAATAAGCTCCTCCCCATCAGCTTCCAAAACCTCGTCTGGTTCACTCCCGCCGAGCTCGCAGAAGGCCTCCATGCGCGCGTCCCCCTCTATCGCGGATTCGCCTCCGACGCCGGCAACTTCCCCGATACCCTCCAATCCGCACTCCAGCAAATGCTCGCCGACAAGGGCATCACCGCAACCCTCTCCCACTCCGTCCTCGAGCCCACCACCCTGCACCCCGTCCGCGTCGTCAACTTCACCGTCGACCAGCCCCACCTCCATCTCGCCACCGTACATCTCTCCTTCTCCGGCCCTCCCGGCTCGGCGGCCGCGCTCACTCCCGGCCTCCAGCAAGCCGTCAACAAGGCCACCCGCATGCCCTTCAACGAAGGCCTCGGCGGCGTCACCCTCGAAGACCTCCTCCTCTCCCCCGCTCGCGACGTAGGCTACATCAAGGCCACGCTCGACAACACCCAGCGCACCGTCGCACCCTCTGACAACGACCTCGCTGTCACCTACACCACCCGTATCCTCGCTGGAGACCCCTACAAACTCTCCGCCATCACCTTCGAACCCACGCCCATCTACTCCGCCGCCGACTTCACCCGCGACAACACCCTCCACCCCGGCGACCTCGCCAACGCCTCCGCCCTCGCCTCTACCGAAACCGCCATCGCCAAGGCCTACCTAGCCCTCGGCTACATGGACGTCTACATCCTCTCCAACCCCCTCACCGACGACACCGCCCACACCGTCGCCTACACCCTCCGCGCCGTCCCCGGCGACGTCTACCACCTCCACACCCTCACCGCCACCGGTCTCTCCCCCGACGCCCAGAAAGCCTTCAATGCCGCATGGCAGATGAAGCCCGGCGATCCCTACAGCGATCTCGCCGTCGGAGCTTTCCTGAGCAAGAATGTAGCTCAACCGCTTTTCCGTAAATACGACGCAGCTTTCAATGCCGCCGCCGATCCCCAGACACACCTCGTCGACCTCACCCTCACCTTCACGCCGAACGGCCACGCTTCCTATTAGTCTTCAGAACCCCTTTGGCCTCTCCCCCGCCACGCCAAACGCGCCCTCCATCGCCATACCCGCCTCTACAATCGTTCCCTCCTCGAACAGCCGTCCCACCAGCGACACCCCATGCGGAACCCTCCGCGGCGTCGCAAACTTCATCACCGGGTTCTTCGGGTCCGGAGCCCAATCGCTCCGAGCCTCACTCACCTCCACAAACCCTGCCCGCAGCGTCAACGACGGGTGCCCCGTAAAGTTCGTAATCACCAGAAACTCATCCCGCAGACTAGGCACCAGCAGCAGGTCCACACTCGCCATCACCCGAGCCATCTCCACCGCCACCATCCTCCGCAGCCGGTCCGCCTGCACGAAATCCACCGCACTCAAAAACCGCGACTGCCGAAACGTATTCGGCCACGCATCCGGAACCTGCATCTTCAACTCGTCCACCTGGTGATTCAGCGTGATCTCTTCAAACGCCGCCGCACTCTCTGCAAACAAAATAATGTTCAACGAGTCATACGGCCAATCCGGCAGGCTCACCTCCACCGGTTCCATCCCCAGCTTCTTCACCGTCTCCAGCGCCGCCCTGTCCACGTCCGTAGCTGGAGCCACCTTCATCCACTCCGGGAAATACCCCACCTTCAGCCCGCGCACACTCTTCCCCGCATCAAACTGCAGCGCCGCCGGAATGCAAGCCACGTCCTTCTCATCCGGCCCGTTGATCGTCTCCAGCACCAGCATTGTGTCCTCGACCCCGCGCGCCATCACGCCCAACTTGTCGCACGTCCAGCTCAACGTCATCGCGCCCGTCCGAGGCACGCGCCCAAACGTAGGCCGCAACCCCGTCACCCCATCCCGCATACTCGGGCTAACAATCGACCCCTGCGTCTCGCTCCCAATCGCAAACCCCACCAGCCCCGCCGCCACCGCAGCCCCAGGCCCCGCGCTCGAACCCGAAGCCCCCTCCTCCAGGTTCCAAGGATTCTTCGTCTGCCCCCCAAACCAAACATCATTCAACGCCAGCGCCCCCAAACTCAACTTCGCCACCAACACCGCTCCCGCCTCATTCAACCGCTTCGTCACGGTCGCATCCTCCACCGGCACGCGATCCCGAAACGGCTCAGCCCCCCACGTCGTCTTGATCCCCGCCGTGTCTAGCAAGTCCTTCGCACCCCACGGAATCCCATGCAGCGGCCCCCGATACTTACCCGCCGCAATCTCCCTGTCCGCCGCCCGAGCCTGCTCCAGCGCATGCTTCGCCGTCAGCGTGATCACGCAATTCAACTCCTTATTGAACCTCTCCAGCCGAGCCAGATAAATCTTCGTCAACCGCTCGCTCGTGATCTGCTTGCTCTCAATCCATTTCGAAAGCTGCGCCACCGTCGCATACGCGATCGCCTCATCGCTTGACGGCAGCGCACCCTCCTTCGCCGCACCTCGCACAAACGAACTCTCCCCCACCACCGCCGCCACCCCCTGCGCCGTCGGCATCGTCGGATTCCAAACCGTAGCCGGCACCACGTCATACCCAATCGCCAGCTTCCTCGGCCCCACCCGCCGCTCATACACCGCCGCCATACTCTGCCGCCAATTCCCCGCAGCCTCCGCCAGATCCTTCGGAGTCATCTCCACCTGCACCAGCTTCTCCGCCTGCACAAACGTCTCCACCGACACCTCCGGCCCCGTCGACAGCGACGTCCCAAACGCCCCCGGAGCCCCCGGTGTACTCGGAATCTGCGGCCCCGCCGCAACCGGAGTCTGCCCCGCTTTTGCCGTCTTCGCAGCCATCGCCACCCCCACCAACCCCATCGATCCCTTAGCCAAAAAGTCCCTGCGCGAACGAGCCATGTCTCTCCTCAATCAATCCAAATCTAAAAATTCCGGTGCTGTCAGATATACCACCTCTGCAACCCACCCACCGAATCCGCCTACTTCTCCGCCGCAAACACTGCAGGATCAGCCTTCCGCAACTCCCCAAGAAACTCATGATACTCAGCCTCCCCGCGCTTCAGCTTGCTGTAGTCCACGTCCTTGTAATACTGGCTGATGTAGTCAAACGCATACGCCGCGTACCAGGGAATCTCTTTGTCCGGCTCCTTTGAATCCACCACCGGGTGATGCACCGCCATCCCCTGCGCCACAGCCCAAGCAAACGGTGCCTCGCGTATGTCATATCCCGCCAGATACATCTGCCGTATCCCAATGCGAAGAGACTGTTCGTTCATCTGAAGCGCAAAATCGTATCCGCCGTAATCAGGATCCTCCGAACAGAACATTTCGCAACTATACGGATCTGAATGCCGCGTAATGTAACGATGCTTTTGAAGCACCGAGGTGATGGCGTGGGAAAAGATCGCTGCCAACTCCGCTTCAATGTGAATCCTTGCCAGCATGGTCTCTGGAACAAAAATCAGACCATTGGGTAAAGCGACCACACCCTCATCCCAACTCGCTCTCAGCAGACGGGACAAGCCATCGCTTCTGCGAACTTCATCGTCGAACGCGCCTCCAGCAGGCTGGACCACATAGAAACGAAAGTGAATCTTTGTCGCGTCTGTCTCCGGCAAATCCCTTTGGTACGGAGGGATCAACGTCGTGCCCAGCTCGGATACAAAATTCTGAACATCCTGATCCGGAAGTATCCTGAAAATCCCGCCTTTAGGCGCGTGCGAAAAGCTCACAGTACCCAGAGCATGATTCTGGTAATCCGGAGCCTGAATCGCCGGAGTGAGCTTCGCCCAAAACTCCTGCTCTCGCTGGTCAATCTGATTCGGCCACAGCCGAACCCGATACAGCCAACCGTCACGATCCGCCTTCCCCATGCCTCGATACGTAGCCCAAGTATTCGGTTGCCACAGGCCTGCGGAAACCCTTGGCGAAGGGGACGGTGCAAGCACAGCGCCCATCCTGGGGCTCGCAGACAATCCAAAGTGCTTATAGCGTATCTGCGTACCAGCGGGCGCGGTCAGCAGCGTTGTATCCGGCGTTATCCTCATCGGATATCCATCAAGCCACATCGTGCCTGACCACCCCTGTGCCGTCCGGCTTACCTGCGGCTTCTCTTCCAGCAGTGCCCCACCTTCCCACTTGAAGTCCGGATTGCTCTGCACAATCTTCACGCGATACAAAACCATCTGCGTAGCGAACAATAAACCCGCGCTGCGCTTCATATTCCCAACGAGATGCACTCGCGACCCGACCGCCAACGACAAAGCATCACAGCGCGCAGACTGGATACTCGATGGGACAAGGCGGTCCTGAAATCCCAAATAAGTATGCGCAAGGATCGCGGCGCGCGTCTTCTCTTTCAGTCCAATCGCCGAGTCCAGCCTCTCCGAAGAGCACGCCGTCTTCCCATCCATCACGACCTGCAGAGCGCCCATCTCAAACTCAGTAGACGAATCTATTTTCGTGACAAAGCCATCTGCCGACACCTTCCCACTCCCCAAGGGATCCGCCTGCGCCCTCAACACAGAACCAGTGCCGACCTGCAGAACCAACGCCCCACACAGCACCCGCACCACTCCCCGCAAGCCCCCGATCCCGCCGCGACCTCTCCCCAATCTCATCACAAGCAGCATCGTCCTACATCCTACCGCCCTTTACGGCAGCCCGCCCAGCCCTCGCCTCTATCGTCACCGGAGTCCCCCGCCGCACCCACAAAAACAGAAGAGGCCGGGATCCCTCCCGGCCTCTCCATCGCCTCCTGAAACACCCTAGGCGTTCGCTGCTTCCGCCTCGGACTTGGCAGTCTCTGCCTCCGCCCGAGCGACTTCGTTCTCAGCGTCCTTAGCTGCCTTCAGAGCCGCAACATCGCGCTCCTTCTTGGCCTCCGCAGAGTTCCGGCCCAGCTCATCGGCCATCTTCTCCGTGGTAAACGCCTCCACGACGTCGCCCACCTTGATGTCTTTGTAGCCCGCCAGATCGATGCCGCACTCGACGCCCTGACGGACCTCCGAGACATCGTCCTTGAACCGCTTGAGCGACGAAATCTTGCCCTTCCAGACCTCGACACCGTCGCGCAGCAGGCGCACCTGGTTGTCGCGTTTGATGAGACCATCCGTAACTTGGCAACCGGCAATCTGCCCGACCTTGGTGATCTTGAACACGTTGAGCACCGTTGCGCGCCCAGCATAATTCTCTTTGAACACCGGCTCCAGTAGCCCGTACATCGCCTTCGTAATCTCGTCCTGCAACTCGTAAATAATCGAGTGCAACCGGATGTCGACATTCTCGCGTTCCGCAATCTCGGTAGCCTTGCGGTCCGGTCGAACGTTAAACCCGATGACGACAGCATTCGACGCCGAAGCCAGCAGGATATCCGATTCCGTAATCGCGCCGACGCCCGAGTGCAGCACCTTCACGCGAACCTTCTCGGTCGACATCCGCTGCATCGAATCGGCCAGCACTTCGACCGAACCCTGCACATCGCCCTTGAGGATCAGGTTGAGGTCCTTGACGCCGGCCTGCTTGATCTGTTCCGCAAGCCCTTCCAGCGACACGCGCGAGCTCTTCGCCAGCTGTGCTTCGCGTTCCTTCATCTTGCGATACTGCGCAATGCCCTTGGCCTTGTCGCGGTCCGCCATCACCAGGAACGTATCGCCCGCATCCGGCATCGACTCCAGACCAAGGATCTCAACCGGGGTTGACGGTCCAGCTTCCTTGATCTCGACACCGCGATCGTTGAACATCGCGCGAACCTTGCCGAACGTGTTGCCGACGACATAACTATCGCCAGCGCGCAGCGTTCCATTCTGTACCAGGATCGAAGCCACCGCACCGCGACCGCGATCCAGCTTCGCCTCGATGACCGTACCGACAGCAGGACGCTCCGGCTGAGCCTTCTGCTCATTACTATCCGCAACGAAGCAGATCATCTCTTCCAGGTCGTCCAGGTGCAGCCGCTTCTTGGCCGACACCATCACAAACTCGGTATCGCCGCCCATCGAAGTCGCCTGCACGCCGCGAGCCGCGAGCTGGTTCATCACCTTCGTCGGATCAGCTTCCGGCTTGTCGATCTTGTTCACCGCTACGATGATCGGAACCTTCGCAGCCTTCGCATGATCGATCGCTTCCAGCGTCTGCGGCATCACTCCATCGTCCGCAGCCACCACGATCACAACGATATCGGTGATCTTCGCTCCGCGAGCACGCATGCGCGTAAACGCCTCGTGACCAGGTGTATCCAGGAACACGATCTCGCGGCCAAACGCCGGCGAATCGGGCTTCGTGATCTTCACCTTGTACGCGCCAATGTGCTGCGTAATTCCGCCAGCTTCACCAGCTGCAACATCGGTTAGCCGAATCGCATCCAGCAGCGAAGTCTTACCGTGATCGACGTGTCCCATGATCGTCACCACAGGAGCGCGCGTCACCTCGACCATGTTCGAAGTGTCTTCGAGGAAGCCTTCAATCGCCTCGTTCTCTAACTGCTCTTCGACCGAGATCACCGTCGCATCCGCGCCAAACTGCCGCGCAACGTCCTTCACCAACTCGCCGTCCAGCGACTGGTTCACCGTCACCATCACGCCACGCATCAGCAGCGTAGCAATAAGATCCTTACCGCGAACGTCCAGCTTCTCCGCGAGATCCTTCACCGAGATTCCCTCGGTAACCGTGATCGTCTTCGTGATCGGAACGTCGCCCATAGGAATCTGGGCAGCGCCAGCTCGCGGAGCATAGCCCTTGAGCGCGACTTCTTTATTCTTCTCGTACCGCGGAGCTCCGCGGCCACGCTGTCCCGGACGAGCCGGACGATTAGGTGCAGCAGCTTCCGTAGGTGGCAGCAAGCCGCCTCCCGGAGTCGTTCCCGGACGATTTCCAAATCCCGGGCGACCCGCCCCAAATCCAGGTCGCGGCGCAAATCCAGGTCCACCCGGACCTCCGCCCGTTCCAGCTGGGAAGGTGCGTGTCGGATGCATCGGACGGCGAGCGCCCGGAGCCATTCCCGGCCGCGAGCCCGGAGCCCCAGCACCGCCAGTACCGCCTTGATACCCAGGACGAGGCCGCTGGAAGATCGGCGTGCGTGGACCTCCCGGAGGAGGAGGAGGAGCAAGATACGTAGGACGAGGCCCTGTCTGCGGCATCACCACGCGGCGCGGAGCAGGCACGTTGGCCGCAACCACGGGAACCTCAGGCGCTGCCGCCACAGGCTCCGGAGCCGTCACCACGGGCTCAGCGACAGGAACTACGGGAGGTGCCGGAGGCACAGTAGCTGCCGCAACCGGTGCTGCCGGAGCCACAACCGCTGCCTTCACAACCACCGGCTCTGCAGCAGGAGCAGCCGTCGGCACCACCACCGGTGCCGCTGGGGCTGAGGCCGGACGAGGCGCCACAACCGCTCCGGGAACCGGGCGGTTCGCGATCGCGGGAACCGTGTACGTCGGAGCTGGAGGCCGTGGAATGGGAACAATCCGCCGTGGCGCCGGAGCGACCGGAGGTGCAGCCGCAACAGGTGCCGCCGGGGCAGGAGTCGGAGGAGGAGCAGCAGCAGCAGCCTGAGCCGCAACCGGAGCCTTCACCGCTACCGGTGGCCGATGGACAACCGGAGGAGCGACCGTAACCGCAGGACGAGGAGGTGGAGCTGACTTCGCGGCCATCTCAGCCTGCTTGCGCTCCAGAATCGCCTTCAGCGCATCGCCCGGCTTGGACACATGCGATAGATCAAACTTGGGCTTGGCTTCCACAGCGGCGGCCCGCGGCGCAGCACTGCGAACTCCCCGGTTGAAGTAACCGCGCACCTTCTCGGCTTCATCCTCTTCGATGGAGCTCGAATGCGTCTTCTTTTCGACGACGCCAACCGCAGTAAGAGCATCCAGAATGGATCGGCTCTTGACTTCTAACTCTCGTGCAAGATCGTTGATGCGAACTTTGCTCATCCGTCCCTTTTCAATTCCTCTACGCGCTTAGCTGTTCATATCAGCCTCAATCGAAGTAGGAGTTCGTACAAGGCTATTATCCCTTGAAACTGTTAACTTTTCAGCCCGGGCCCCCAACGGGCGTTCTTTGCCCGCTGAGGTGGAAGCCGTTTGGCTGGTATTTCTGAAAATCCTTAGCAGCACGGTGTGGGTGTCACCCACGGTCGCGCCACTCATTTGTCAATGCCTTCATCGGAGACTTCCTGGGCCTGATCGACCAGTTCGTCCACTGTATCGTTGTTCAACTCAATGGCTGCCTCGCGAGCGTCATTGGCATCGTTTGCGTCAATCGACGAGAGCTCATCCTCAACATCCGCAAGGTCCTCGGTTGAAAAATCGTCGACCTCTCGCGCAGATCCAGCATTTGCGGCTTGCTCCGCGAGTATCTCTTCAGGCGTATTGGTCATGGAATGCACCTCGTCTCCAGCCTCATCGGATGCAGCAGCAGCCGCGATGGCTTCTTCTCCCTCGATTAAGACCGGAACAGCAGGCACCGGAACCGGACGCTCTTCGCCCTCTTCGTACTGCCCAAAGTAGTGGCGAACAGCGACCGCGATCTTATCCACGGTCTTTTCGCCGATACCCGGAATCTCCCCAAGCTCTTCGGCCGTCATGTCCGCAAGCGCCTCCACGGTCGTAATTCCCGCGGCAATCAGCTTCTCCATCACCGAGTCGCCCAACTCCACTACCTGCTCGATAGGGGTCGAAGGTCCGCCGCCCATGGCCTGCATCTGCTGCTCGACCTCCTGGCGCTTCTCCTCCTCGCTCTTGATGTCGATCTTCCACTGCAGCAGCTTCGCCGCCAGCCGCACATTCTGGCCCTTCTTGCCGATCGCCAGCGACAACTGGGTGTCGTCCACGATCACTTCCAACTGCTTCTCCGCAAGATCCGTAATCGATACACGCGACACCTTCGCCGGCTGCAAAGCCTTCTCCGCGAACGTCGTAATCTCATCTGAGTACTCGATGATGTCGATCTTCTCGCCACGCAGTTCGCGGATGATAGACTGCACGCGCATGCCCTTCATGCCCACGCACGCGCCCACCGGATCGACGTCCTTATCGCGGCTCATGACCGCAATCTTGCTGCGTTCCCCAGCCTCGCGAGCGATCGCGCGGATCGTCACCGTGCCGTCGTAAATCTCCGGAACTTCAGACTGGAACAGCGACTGCACCAGCGCCGGAGCAGCACGCGACACAATCACCTGCGGCCCCTTCGCCGCGCGATCCACGCGCAGCAAAACCACGCGAACCCGCTCACCCACAGCGAACTGCTCCAACCGCGACTGCTCACGCTTCGGCATCCGAGCCTCGGTCTTGCCCAGGTCGAAGATCACGTCCATCGGCTCCAGCCGCTTCACGGTAGCCGTCAGAATCTCGCCGGCACGGTGCGCGTACTCGTTGAACACCGTATCGCGCTCCGCCTCGCGAACCTTCTGGAAGATGACCTGCTTGGCCATCTGCGCGGCAATGCGCCCCAGCGGCGTCGTGTCCTTGTAGAAACGTAGCTCGCCGCCGACCTCCACCTCGGGAGCCAGTTCGCGAGCCTGTTCCAGCGTCAACTGGTTGTCCGGGTCTTCGATCAACTCTGGCGTCTCGACGACCGTCTTGTAGACATACGCGCGAATCTCGCCGCTCTCGCGGTCCATCTCGCCGCGCATATTCTCCACGGTCTTATAAAACTTGCGGGTTGCGAGGGCGATTGCATCTTCAACCGCGCTCACCACGATCTCGGGGTCAATCCCCTTCTCGCGGCCCAGAATCTCAATCGACTGATATAGAGCACTTGCCATGTCGTCTCTCACTTCTTTCGCTCGGCGATACCCATCGCCGATGGTTCAAATTCAGTTACGTCTAAATCCCTTGCGTCTAGATCTCTGCTACTAGGTTCGCCTTCTCCACATTCGCCAGCGAAATCTCAACGGTTTGCGTCGTCAGCGCCTTCTTTGCCTTGCCCTTCTGCTTCACGGCAGAGAGGTCCAGCGTGATCGTCTTTCCATCAAAAGCAATCAGCCTGCCCGTAAAATGGCGATTATTCTCTACCGCCACAAAGGTCTGCAGCTTCGCAAGGCAACCGAGAAACCGCTCATAATCCGCTGGCTTAAGCAGCTTGCGTTCCAGGCCCGGAGAGCTAGCTTCCAGCGTGTATTCCGCTCCCGGGATCAGGTCTTCTACATCCAGCACCGTCCCAAAATCCCGAGCGAAGCTCGCACAATCCTCATGCGTCACGCACGAAAGCGTCTCGACAGGAACACCCTTCGGCAGCCCTGCTTCTTCATTGGATGCAGCCTCCGCAGCGAACTTGGCCCGGGCTTCTGCATCCTTTTCCAGAAAGACGCGCAGCGTGCGGTGCTTCGCTCCTCCCGTGAACTCGAGATCCACCACGTCAAGGTGGTGCGAGGCCGCGATGCGGTCGGCAGTGGCGCGAATTGTCTCAATCTGCAAAGCCATATTTCTTCCCGGCAAACGCTCGACTTGTCGTGCTGGAGTCTGGCAGTTGCTATCACCGCCGCCAAACCACATTTAGAGCAAACAAAAAGTGGGCTCTCGCCCACTCATCTCCTCCGCCACTTTCCGGTGCGCTCACGGATACTATCTGCGGCAGAACAAATTCGTCTGCTCTTCGGATTTTAGGCCAAGTGGAACGAAAGTTCAACTCCTGCGTCTACAGTGCAACAATAGAGAAGTATGATCCAAACTCAAATTCCCGAAGCGCTCACGTTCGACGACGTGCTGCTGGTTCCCGCGTACTCTGACGTCGTTCCCGCTCAGGTCAGCACCCACGTGCGCTTGACGAAGAACATCACCCTCGCCACCCCTCTCATGTCCGCCGCCATGGACACCGTCACCGAGTCACGCCTCGCCATCGCCATCGCCCAGCAGGGAGGTCTCGGCGTCGTCCACCGCAACCTCACCATCGATCAGCAGGCCGGCGAGATCGACAAGGTCAAGCGCTCCGAGAGCGGCATGATCGTCGATCCCGTCACCATCGAGCCCGAGCGCCCCATCTCCGACGCCCTCGAAGTCATGCGCCGCTTCAAGATCTCCGGAGTTCCCGTCACCAGGCAGGGCAAGCTCGTCGGCATCCTCACCAACCGCGATCTCCGCTTCGTCTCGCGCACCGACATCCCCATCGGCGACGTCATGACCAAGACCAACCTCATCACCGTCCCCGTCGGCACCACCCTCGAACAGGCTGAGCAGATCCTCCACCAGCATCGCGTGGAAAAGCTGCTCGTCGTCAATGACGCCTACGAACTCAAGGGCCTCATCACCGTCAAAGACATCCAGAAGAAGTTGAAGTATCCCAACGCCAGCAAGGATGAGCAAGGCCGTCTGCGAGTCGCAGGAGCCATCGGAGCCACCGGCGACTACCTCGAGCGAGCCGCCGAACTCGTCAAGTATCGCGTCGACGCCCTCGCCATCGACTCCGCTCACGGACACTCCTCCCGCGTCCTCGAAGCCATTGCCGAAGTCAAAAAAGCCTTCCCCGAAGTCGCTCTCTTCGCCGGTAACGTCGCAACCTACGAGGGCACCGTCGCCCTCATCGACGCAGGAGCCGACGCCGTCAAGGTAGGCATCGGCCCCGGCTCCATCTGCACCACGCGCATGGTCACCGGAGCAGGAATGCCCCAGATCACCGCCATCTCCGAAGCCTACCGCGCAGCCAAGGAACGGGGAGTCGCCGTCATCGCCGATGGCGGAATCAAATACTCCGGCGACATTACCAAAGCCATCGCCGCCGGTGCCAGCGTCTGCATGATGGGCTCGCTCTTCGCCGGAGTCGACGAAAGCCCCGGCGAGACCATCCTCTACCAGGGCCGCAGCTTCAAAACCTACCGCGGCATGGGCAGCCTCAGCGCCATGGCCCAGGGCTCAGGCGAGCGCTACTTCCAGGGCAAGGATGACCTCGAGGCCACCGCTGGCAGACCCTCCATCACCGCTCGCGAAGGCAGCGGCAACCGCCTCGCCAAGTTCGTACCCGAAGGCATCGAGGGACGAGTGCCTCACCGCGGACCGCTCGAAGCCATGGTCTATCAACTCGTCGGCGGCCTCCGTTCGGGTATGGGCTACCTCGGCTGCTCCTCCATCGAAGAGCTGCAGGAAAAGGCTAGGTTCGTTCGAATCTCCGGCGCCGGCCTGCGCGAAAGCCACGTCCACGACGTCGTCATTACCCGCGAAGCCCCCAACTATCACGTAGAGGAATAGGGCTCGAGGCTAACCGATGTGGGATATCTATAACCGGGGGGACTGCGCCCCTTGGTTAGTAAACATCTGGGACCAATTAGTTACGCTCCCCTTTGATGTAAGCCGTCCGCACAGGCGTTCAAACACCCGAAGCATTCAAGCCGGTGAGCGACGCGCATTCCTTGAAGATTCACGAATGCGGTAGCGTCGCGCATTCCAGACCTGCTTCGAATTTAGAAGCTTCGGTGGGGCAACGATCCCAACTCCCCGGAAGACAACTCCCCAGTATCGGCAGGGTATTCGTGGCTCGATGGTTACTGAGGAAGCGAGCGGTCGGGGAGCGTCCGGACCCCCTCAAGAATCTCCTGATCTAGACGTTGCGGAGCGTCGACCGCTCTGGCCTCCCGGCCTAAGAGTGCTCAAATTTCCTCGCAAAAAAATTGCGAACTGTGCAATCTTGACCAGACACCTCATGATGTGAGTCCGGTATACAGAGAGAATCAAGGATCTGGTATTCGACGCACCTCGGGTGCCGCTTGCTACCAAACATTTCCTTGCGCTCGAGTGCGTCCTGGCTCTCAGTACTGGATTGGGGCGCTGCTGTCTAACCTGTCTGCGTTCGAGTTGCAGAAAGACCGTGAAAGGATCCCTATGTTTGCCCGGCAATTCTCCAGAATCTCAATCTCCCTCCTCATCGCAGGTCTTCTATTAGAGCATTTCTCTCATAGGTATACTCTGCATTCTTTGTGTCTGAACCATGCGTGAGCGTTTTCTGGAGTGATCTCTGCAAGGCGTTCTGTCAGGACGAGATC
>JAJYCQ010000048.1 GCA_021778315.1 Acidobacteriota bacterium
CGTCAGCAGAATCACACTCACCGGCTGCGACAGATGACCCCCATTCTTCAGCAGGTACGCATCCAGCCCCTGCCGCACAAGCGCCACTTGCGAGAAAGGCAGATTCACCAGGTCCATCACCAGAATCACTTCCACCGGCGGCTGCGGCATCACATGCACGCCATCAAACTTCTTGAACGACAGAATCCTCGCCGGCTTACCGTTGTCCAGCAGCTTCAAGTCCCACGGCTGCAAATCCAAAACCGCATTCCCCCGCGCATCCGTCACGATTGCGTTGATCTTCACCGCTCCGTCCGGAATCACCAGCGTCCTGATGGGCATTGCCGACCGCTGCCTCAGCGCCGGTGCCGCCGGCACTCCCTGCTGTCCCCACACACCCTGCGTTCCACCCCATACCCACAACGCCAACCCAAGCGCCCAACCCGCTCGTCCCATCCTCATCTCCCGTGATCTCTATTCATAAGTGCTGGAAGCGCCTCAAAAGGTTGCACCCCGCCACATCCCACCCGAACTTTTCCCACGCTAGCCCGGATCCAACAAAAAAAGGCTGCGCCGCGGTTCACCAGACGGCGCAGACCTCGTCTTCCTCCGTTCTTCTCTCTAGGCCCTTCCCATCACAATCGTGTGCGGGCTCATCGGAATCGGATGCCCCGTCACATCCCGCAACCCCGCTTCCTCATACATCGCCCGCAGTTCGCTCAGCGGATACGCATCCCCCGCCGGCGTTGTCGCCAGCATCGTCAGCGCAAACGCCGCCGGCATCGGCGGAGACACGCGATCTTCATCCGGCACAAACTCCAGCGTCGCCACGCACCCGCCCGCCTTCAGCGCGCCACGCACCTTCTTCAGCAGCCCAACGCACGTCACCTTGTCAAAGTGGTGCAGAAAGTTCGTCAGCAGCACCACATCATACGGCCCGCCAAACTCCACCTCAAACGCGCTTCCGGGAAGCATGTCATAGCGATCGTGAACACCCGCCTTCTCCGCATTCTTCAGCGCCACCCGCAGCACCGGAGCCCAGTCCAGCCCCGTCACATGCGCTTCCTTGTGCTGCTTCGCAATCTCAATCCCAAACAGCCCATGTCCCGCCGCAATGTCCAGCACCCGCATCGGCCCCGCATGTCCATCCAGCACCACCTTTCCCAGCGGCGCCGCCATCGGCGCCATCATCGGCGCCATCGTCTCGGCAAACTGCACCCATACCGGGTTCTCCGGCTCCACGCTCCCATCGCCGTCCAGCGTCGTACGCCCCCGGCGCACAATCTCCGCCAGCTCCTTCATCGGATCGTTCATCGCCTGGTTGCCCAGGAACTGCGCAATCGTCGCCAGCGACGACGGCGACCGCGGATCGAGAAACGCCGCGCTCGTCGCCGTGTGCCGATAACTCCCACCCTCTTTCAACAGCACGCCGTGAATCACAAGGTAATCGCACAGAATGCGGATGCCCCGCTCCGACGCCTTGCAGTGCCGCGCAATCGACGCCACATCACCAGGCCCGTCGCCGACCGCCGTAAAAACATCCAAATCGATTGCCGCTTTCAGCGCCGCCGTCTGCTGATACGCCTGCAGCATGCCAAACACAACGGCCGGCGTCACCGGCCCTTGCGCAGCGTGTCCATTTGCCATGGGGAAATCCTCCTCGTTCGCGCCGGGACAGACTTGAGGGAGGCAGGGGAACGCTATCCACGGGCCAGCCGAGTGTATCACCCCTTCGTTACCTCGCTGAACGGGACGCCCCGCTGCCCTCCGCTTGCGCATGATGCAGCCGCGCACTGGCCTCGCTCCCGGCTCGTCCAGCCTTCCCTCCTGCGCGTATGGCAAAAGACCGATCGATTGCGCTAGACTAGCTAGCAAAACAATTTACCCGCATGTATCCGTAGTCTCTTCATTCGGAATCCGCGAGCCAGTGGCGATTCTTTCAATGGGCACAGCGGGCACTGAACATCCGAGCAGAGCGCTCCACAGGCTCGCTCGCTGGCACGAATGGAATGAGACCTTACCTCCTAACCTGCATCTCCCTCGGCGCCATCCTTGCTGCGTCCCTTTCCCCGCTCGCCGCGCAGCAGGCGCCCGCGGCTTCCCCGTCCGCCTCGCCCGCCGCAGCCGATCCCATGCAGCTCTACCTCGTCGTCCATGACAGGCACGACAAGCCCCTCCTCGACCTCAAAGCGGATGAACTCAAAGTCACCGACGACGGCTCCCCCCTCAGCCTCCAGAACTTCCAGTTCATCAATCGCCAGAAGCAATCCGCCAATCTCGTCACTTTCGTCTTCGATCCCTTTCCCGTAGAAAAAGGCAAGCAGCCACCCAAAAACTCATCCCGTATGGGAAACGCCCACGACGCGGCCTTGAAGATCCTTTCCCTGCTCTCTGAAAGCGGATTCGAGTTTTCCGTCTTCAACATCGACTCCCGCCTTCATCTCCAGCAGCCCTTCACCTCGGATCTCAACGTCGTCGAAAAGGCCATCAACTCCGCCACAGGCCCTCTCGCAACCCGCGACAAAAAGGAAGCCTCCGCCGCGGAAAAGGCCGTCCTCTCCGTTGCCCTCGATGGCGTCGATGCCTCCGGCAAGCACGTCGATGCTCGCGACCGCCTCCTCGCGCAGTCCATTTACTCCGCCCTCCGCAACTCCACCCGCATCGCGCAGGACCGTCACATCGCACCCTCGCTTCCCTCCATCCTGGCCCTCGTCCAGGCGCAGCAGGATCTCACCGGACGGAAAACTATCATCTACCTCAGCTCCCTCCAGCAGGCGCAGATTGACGACGCCGCTCGGCAGGCCATGCTGTCCATCATCGGATCGGCCAACCAGGCCGGCATCGGCATCGACATCGTCGATGGAACCGCGCTCGGCCCCCATGGTTCGCACATCAAAATGCTCGATCCCAACAGTCAGGGAGCCCTTACCGCCCTCAATACGATCTCCATCGGAGGAGGCGGTTCGATCTCCATTCCGCCCGACGCAAGCGACCTCGAAGTCACGGAAGATGCCCCCGTCAATGCCGACCTCCAGCACCTCGCACTCGCCACCGGAGGCACTTACATCAATGGCGACAGCCAGCGCAAATCCCTCCAGCAGCTCATCGGAGACATGACCTCCTATTACGAGGCTTCCTTCGTCCCCAGAATGAACGGGTACGATGGCAAATTCCACCCGCTCGCCGTCACATCCACCCGTTCCGGCCTCAAGATCCGCACCCAGTCCGGGTATCTCGCCCTGCCGCCCCCCGCCGCCGATGGCAGCCGCCCCCAGGCTTTCGAGCTGCCGCTCCTCAAGTACCTCAGCCAGTCCCCACTTCCCGCGCAACTTCCCTTCCGCGCCGCCGTCCTCAACCTCGGCGGCAGCGCTGACGGCAACCGCGCCGTCCTCGCTGTTGAACTCCCCGTGGAAGGCCTTAACCTCCAGAGCGACGCCAACTCCCCCAGCTCTCTCGCCCACGTCGCCATGATTGCCGACATCAAGGACCAGTCCGGCACCGTCGCCGCTCACTTCAGCTCCAATACTCCGCATCGCGTCACCCTCCACGGCGCAGCAGCCGGCTCCTCGCACCTTATCTCCCTCCAGCGCCACTTCATCCTGCCCCCGGGCAACTACACCCTCCAGGTCCTCCTCGTCGATACCGACAGCGGCAAAGCCGGAGCCCAGAGCATTCCCTTCACCATCGCCAACGATCCCGGCACGCCCTCGCTCAGCAACATCGTCCTCGTCCGCCGCGCTGATCCCATCCCCACCGCCGCAAGCGACCCCACAGATCCTCTCCTCGATGCCAGAAAGCGCATCACCCCTAACATCTCCGGCGCGCTGCCCTCCGGGAACGCCAATCTCGCCCTCTTCTTTGCCGCCCACGTCAATCCCCACGCCCCACAACCCGCCAAGCTCCGCATCGCCATCCTTCGCGACGGCCAGATCCTCGGCGGCGCGCCCGCCATCGACCGCGAAGTCAACGGAGAAGAATACTTCTCCTACCTCACCAGCCTCGGCATCAGCCACCCCGCCGACGGCGCCTACCAGGTCGAGGCCGTCCTCACACAGGATGGAAAGACCGCCCGCGCTGAAACCACCTTCACCCTCTCCAACGTCGCCTCAGTCGACGACGATTCCACCGGCCCCAAGATCTCGCTCGAATCCATCTCCCGTCCCGCCGGTCCCCTGGCCATCAACGTCTCCCCCAACACCGAACAGCGGCCGCCCACCGCC
Source organism: Acidobacteriota bacterium (assembly GCA_021778315.1). The sequence continues at coordinate 4,200 of JAJYCQ010000048.1, forward strand.
GAAATCAGCGCCCTCCTCGCAGACGCCTCCCAGTACTCCAGCGACTATTGGGAGTCCCTGCCCAACTTCATGTGCCAGCAGATTACCGATCGCTTCGTCAACTCCAACGGCAATTCCAAATGGAGACACATCGACACCCTCACCGGCCAGCTCACCTACTTCGACCATCAGGAGGACTGGCAGTTCCAGGAGTCCCAACGCAATCACCGCACCAGCCACGACAGCAACAGCTACACCGAACACGGCATCTCCGGCGCAGGCATCTTCGGCGGCGTCATCCGCGGCCTCTTCCGCCCCGCATCCAAGGCGGAGATCACTTGGTACCAGACCGGCACCCTCGGTGACGACACCGTGCAGATCTTCAAATACCGCGTCGCCAAAAAGAACTCCAACCTCGGCCTTCGCGTCGGACCCACGGAGCTCGCAGTCGTCGGCTATCACGGCCTCATCTTTATTGATAGCGCCACCCACGGCGTCCGCCGTATCACTGAAACCGCTGACGACGTGCCCCGCCGCTTCCCCATCCGCGAGGCTCTCGTCAGCGCCGACTACGACTACGTCACCATCGGCTCCCAGCAATACCTCGTCCCCATCGGCGCGCAGGTCATCCTGCGCAAAGGCCGCCGTCTGATCGAACTCAACCAGATCCGCTTCCGCGACTTCCATCGCTTCCGCTCCAGCATGAAAATCCTCACCTCCATGCCCATCCCGGAAAAGTAAGTATCCCCCGGCAAAGCCGGGAGCATTATTAGTGTGAGCCGCTCAAAGCGGCTTGAGCGGGGCTGCGAACGCGGCCCCGATGATTATTGGCCGCCGGATGGGCGGCAGGTCACTTCCACAGGTTCAGTTGATCGAGCCGCTGATCTTCCTTCTCCTGGTTGCGAATGTAGGCCCGAACCACCTCTTCATCACGGCCCACCGTGGACACAAAATAGCCTCGCGCCCAAAAATGCTGCCCGACAAAGTTCTGCTGACGCTCACCATAGACTCGCGCCAAGGGATCGCGCTCTTGCCTTTCATGTACCCCACCACTTGCGATACCGCGTACTTGGGCGGAATCGAAAGCAGAATGTGCACATGGTCCGACATCAGATGACCCTCTTCTACCCGGCTTTGCCTCTGCTCGGCAAGACGGCGGAACACCTCGCCCAAATGAGGCCTCAACCCTTGATACAGAGTCTTCCTCCCACACTTCGGAATGAAGATCACATGATATTTGCACTCCCACTGGGAGTGGCTTAAACTCTCATACTCGTCCATCCGGAAACTCCTTCGCGTGTGCTTGGCGGCTCACGTCTGGAGTTTCTTGGGTGGACTCCCCTAAATGTCAAACGCCTACTGCCTCCCCGGCAAAGCCGGGAGGGACTCCCGATTGGCGCTAATCTCCCTCATTGAGTAGGGGACTTCGCCGTTCATAATGAATCGTCTCTTGGTTTCGAGTGGAAGCTCTCTCGACAGTTGTTCTCCGTTGGGAACTCCTTCAAGTGGATGTCCTACCGATAGCAATTCTGCTCAAATGCTTCCCTCTTCAGTGAATCGATTCGGCACGCTTCATGACCCCGTCTGATCGCCGTATTATGGAGCCTCTGAAGAGCTCCCCGATGCACAACTGCTGCGGGTAATGTGGATGGAGGGAGAAGATGACGGCATGCGGCAGATGCCGTTGGCCCATCAGGCAGAGTTTCAGGGGTACTCGAAGAAGACGCGGCGGGAGCAGTTTCTGGAAGAGATGAATGCGGTGATGCCGTGGGGTGAGTTGTTGGTGCTGGTTGCGCCGCACGACTCGAAGGGTGAGATGGGGCGCAAGCCTGTGGGGCTTGCGATCATGCTGCGGGTGTACTTTTTGCAGCAGTGGTCCGCGTTGTCGGATCCCGGCGTGGAAGATGCGCTATATGAATCGCCGGTGCTTCGCCGCTTCGCCGGTATCGATCTGGGCCGTACCCCGGCTCCGGACGAGACCACGATCCTCCACTTCCGCCACCTGCTGCACGGCGATGAAACGAAGGTCTGGGGTGACGCTGGGTATCAGGGCCAGACCGAGGTGATTCATCAAGCCGCGCCTGAGGCACAGGACATGACCTCGCGCCGGGTGAAGACCAAAGCAGGTGTAGATGAAGCCGGGAAGCGGGGGAATCGTACCCAGGCCCGCGTACGCGCCAGGGTGGAGTGGCCGTTCCGCATCCTCAAGCGCGTGTTCGGATTTACCAAGGTGCGCTATCGCGAATTGAAGAAGAATCACGAGTGGCTGTGCGCGGGGTTTGCGCTGGCGAACATCTACCAGCGCTGCAAACGGATCGCCAAGCTCAATCTTCGAACAGCCCCCATCGGGGCGTAGTGGGTCCGGCCGAGGCCACATGAGTCTCCACAGGACGAAATAACATCACCGATCGCCGCTCAATCTGCTTCGTTGGTGTCATTACGGCTCAACAACAGACCCGTATCGTTATAACTCGCTGTTCTTCAGAGGTTCCCTAGCGGGAAGTTCTTCTTGTTGCGATTTCGTTGCGTCACCTTCGCTGAATATGCGATCGGCCACGCTGTTTGGCCTCTTGAGACAAATTGCTGATCGATATCTGTGAAGCCCGGCTTCCGGGCTACCCAATCGGACGTCTCAATGGGGCCGCGGCGGTAGATC
>JAJYCQ010000020.1:0-28077 GCA_021778315.1 Acidobacteriota bacterium
TCCCCCTCGAGCCCACCCTCGCCTTCCTCTTCCACCCCTTCGAACTCCCCATCCTCCGCCGCTTCCTCCGCCACATCGAGTCCTCCCAAGCCGCTTATTCCAAACCCTTTGACCTCCTCTACGCCAACGCCGAACACGGCTCCCTCCTCGACCGCCACCCCGCCTTCACCCGCCTCTGGATGGGCCCCGTCCCCATGACCCCCGCCGACCACCTCGCCGACCTCGCCGCCATCGCCGAACAAAAAGAATACGGCTCCACAGGCGACGAACTATGCGCCATCTACCGCTATTCCGGCCGCAAATCAAAATAATTCGCCCCCCATGGAACTATCCCGATTTCCAGCACGTATACCTATTCAGACCTTATCCGTTCGATTTTCCCAATAAAAATAGGGTGTCGTTCGAATAACGGACATGCGGGCGATAAAAGTTGCATCCACTGGAACTCCTCGACCGTCTTATCCGTAGTAGGTACTGTGCACAGATTCAAGGTAGCGCTGCTCTAAACAAACGCAGTGCACCCGCACGAGGGCCTCAAATTTCCCCGTGGAGAGACGGCTGAGTCAAGATCTCAACACCGCCCCCACGGAATTACATCACGCAGCACAACGCAGTAGTAGAGCGCCGCATTCCCGGCTCGACCGGTCGCGTCGCCACAGGAGAATCAAATGTACCTTGCATTAGTCGCAGTCGTATTTGCTTCCACCATCTTCGTCCCGAGCTTCATCGGCATCCGTGCTCGCACCAATGCTAACTGGCGCTCGCTGTAATACTTAGCAGCAACACAAACCTCAAAAGCCGCGATCTGATCGCGGCTTTTTTGTCGTCTCCACTGTCTCACCCCTACCTGTCTACTGTCTGTTCTTCACCACCTCACCACCAGCAACCGCTCATCCTCCACCTCACCCTGCGTGATCGAAACCTCCGCATCGGCCCTCTCCCTCACGCTCGCAAATTTGTCCCCCCACTCCACCAGCACCAGCGCATCCGGAGCCTCGGCCATCTCCCACAGTCCAATCCCCTCAACCTCCCGTTCCGTCTCCACACGATATAAATCCAGGTGAATCACTCTAGTACTAAGTCCTTTGTATTCATGGACTAACGTAAACGTGGGGCTCGTCACTTCCTCTGGATCTGCCCCAAGCGCCTCCACCATTCCCTTCACCATCACAGTCTTACCCATCCCCAGCTCACCGCGAAGCACCACCAACTTCGGCGCAGCCAGCAGCTCCGTCAGCATCTGTCCCAACCCCAGCGTCCCCCGCACACTGCGGGTCCGCAGCCGCTTTTCCCGAGTCCAATTCTTCATCGCACTGTCCCATTCTTCGCCGTTCCCGACACCCAGATCAACCCATCCTCATCCATCACCCGTGCCCGGAACGCCTGCCACAAATGCCCCACCGTATCCGTTGCCAGCACCGTGTGCTCGTCCTGCGCCAGGCACGCAAAGTCCCCTGCCAGCCCATGCAGAAACACAGCAGCCTCAACAGCTTGCGCCACCTCGTCCGGCCCTTCGGGGCCAGCATACTGAGCCAGCATGGCGCTCACAATTCCCGTTAGAATATCGCCACTCCCGCCCTTCGCCATCGACGGATTCCCCGTCGTATTCACCGCGATCCGCCCATCCGGATGCGCCACCAGCGTCCGCCAACCCTTCAACACCAGCGTCACGCCATGCTCCGTCGCAAAACTCCGAGCTAACCCCACCCGGTCGGCCTCCACCTCCTTCACCGTCATCCCCACCAGCCTCGCCATCTCCCCGGGATGCGGAGTCAGCACAATCGTCCGAGGCTTACCCGTAACCTTACCCGCCTCCACCGCAGCCTTCAGCACCCACGTCCTCCCCGCCAGCGCGTTCAGTGCATCCGCGTCGATCACCATCGGCAGCTCCACCTTCTCCACAAACATCCGCACCCACTCTGGAGTCGTCCCCTCCTGTCCCAGTCCCGGCCCGATCCCCACCACCGAAATCCCCTTCAGCAGGTTCTCCAGGGCTTCCTCCTCCAGCAGCTCCATCGCCAACCCATCACCATGTAACCCCTTCATCCCCAACAACATAAGCTCCGGAGCGATCCCCGCCACTGTCGCCAGAATCTCTCTCGGAACCGCCGCCGTCACCAACCCCGCACCCGCTCGCATCGCCGCCAGGCTGGCCATCGACGGAGCCCCCGCCTTGCCCAGCGCCCCACCCACCAGCAGCACATGCCCCAACCGCCCCTTGTTCCCGTTGATCGCCCGCGGAGCCTCCGCAATCGCCTTCGAACTCCCTCCCCAAGTCATCCCCGTAACCGACTGAATCGCCGCCTCCGGCGTCCCAATCCCCGCCACCACCACCGGCCCAAACGTCTTTCCTGCCGTCAGATGTCCAAACACATGCGCCAGCTTAGGAGCCGTGAACGTCACCACGGCATCCGCCCGAAACGCCCCCTCAGCCGTCTCCGCCATCGAATCCGCATCCCACCCACTCGGCAGATCGACCGCCACCACCGGCACCTCACTCATCTCAAGCATCCCGCGTGCGGCCGCCGCCAATCCCCGCAGCGGAGGCTTAAACCCTGTCCCTACAACAGCATCCACCACCAACCCCGCCCCCTCCAGCGCCGTCCGCAGCCCCTCCTCATCACAGACCTCCCGCACCTCCAATAGAATTGGGTGCCCCACGTCTCGCGTCTGAGACGTGGGTTCGCTCTGCGTCGACAGCTCCACCGCGGCCGCCAGCGCCATCCCCGCCTCGCCCTTCAGCTCGCTCGCCTTCCCCAGCAGCGCCACGCGCACGCTCCGCCCGCCCGCTGCCAATCGCAGCGCCGCTACCATCCCATCCCCGCCATTATTTCCCTTACCGGCTAGCACCACCACCAGCCCATCGCCCTTGAACCGCCGTTCGCAAAACCGGGCCACCGCAGCGCCAGCACTCTGCATCAACGACCACACCGGAACGCCAGCCTCCACCGACCGCCGGTCCGCCTCACCCATCTCTTCCGCCGTCAGAATCTTCATCGCGAGCAATGCCTCATCCCATAGGATGCAATAGCTTACCGCCCGCCGCCACCACTCTGCCCAACCGAAGCCGTTGTCTCCGTCTTTGGCTGAAAGTAGCTCCGGTCATACATCGCCCGGTAGAACTCGCCGGTCAACTCCGCGGCCTTGGGCCCATACGTCGGCCTGCCGCCCTCCAGGAAGATCACGGTGACAATCCTCCCCGTAGGGGCATCGCCATAGCTCACAAACCAGCCAAACCGCGTCCCGTTATCCGAGCATGTACCGGTCTTCCCAAACACTGGAAACTGCTCAAAGTTCGTCCGCAGCGACCGTGCCGTGCCGTTCGAGAAGTTCACCGCTCCCTGCATGCCCGGCAGAATCTGCGGAATCACATCCTTGATGTCCAGCAGCCGTTTCACCTTCGGCTGGAAGTCCGTCACATCCGCCTGCGACGTCGGATGTTGCAGATAATAAAGCGTCCCACCGTTTGCAATTGCACTCACCAACGCTCCCAGCTGCAGCGGTGTCATGCTGATGCTCTCACCAAACGAGCACATCCGGCCCACCCCGCCGCTCGCTTGCGGAAGCTCCTTATCCGGATACACACCCAACTGCTCGCCCGGAATGTTGTATCCCGCCAGCTCGCCCAACCCAAACTCATTCGCATAGTGCTTCACGCGTTCAAAGCCCATCGCGCGCCCCAGCACCTCAAAGTACAAGTTGATCGATCGCGCCAGCGCATGCGTCAGGTCAACCGAGTAATGTCCCCCCAGGTTCACCGGAGTATCCGCCTTGATCAGGCCCTCTTTCAACGCCGCCAGCGCCACCGACACCTTGATCGTCGAGCATGGTTCCGCTCCCGCACTCAGCGCCAGCCGCTGATTCACCATCGCCAGAATCCGCCCACTCGACGGGTCGATCGCCAGCACCGTGCCATTCATATTGCCGAGCGCTTCCACCGCCGCCGCGCGAACCACCGGATCTTCGCCCGCCGTCACATCCCCCGCCGTCAGATTATCGGCAAAGCTGCTTGCCGTAAACCGTTCTCCGTAATAGCGCCGCCGCCGTCCCCTCACCACCACATGCCCGTGAACCGGAGTACGCGCCACCGCCCGATGCACACTGGCCCCGCGAGTACTCCGCGTGCTGCTCGAAGCCACATGATGCGATGCAGCCACATGGTGCGAAGCCGCAACATGATGCGATCCTGCCGCAGTCTTCTTATGCTTCGCAGTCGACGTCGTCGTGTCCGCATTCGCAGCGCCCACGCCCAACAAAAACGCCATCACCAGCCCTGTAAGTCTCGGTCCCATCCACTCTCTTCTCTATGTGGCTCTACAGCTCGTACGGTCGTACACTCCCTCTCAACGTTCCGAGAAGATATCTAATCCTGTGTCCCAAAACAAGACACCTTTATCGAATTCAGAGCTACTGCTTCCGTCTCAGGAACGCCGGAATATCCAGCTCGTCGTTCTCAGCCGATCCCTCGGCCGCATATCCCGAAAACGACGGAACTCTTGCGTCCGGCCACGGCTTCGACACGGCCTCATCCATATCCCTCGAGGCGTCCTCCACCTTCGGCCTGCGAAAGAAATCATCATCGAACACCGATGCCCGCACCGGTAACAGCTCCGGCGAAGACTCCTTGATCGCCGCCTCCCACTGGCTCTCGCCATGCAACTCATGCAGCGCGTTCGGTAGCTCGATGCTACTCTCCCGCGCTACCTCCGGGATATGCTCCACGATCACCGGCACGTGCACCGGCTCAACATGCATCACTACCTTCGGCTCTTCCGGCGCAGCCTCCTGCGGCGGCCGAGCCTGTTCTACAGGCTGCTCCACCCGCACCGGCGCGTTCGACGCAAACTCTATCCGCGGCGCCGGCTCCTGCCATGCCTGCTGCCGCGCTGTCTCGTAGTACGACGACACCGGATACGCCGACCGCTCCACCGGCGCCTCGGCCACAGGCTCAGGCACCACCTCGACAGGCACCACCGCCGTAGGCGCCGCAACCTGCTCCGCCACCTGGGTCTCCATGCGAGGCTCTACAGCCGCAGGCTCTCCCTCCACTCGTATCGCCGGCATCGCCGCCTGCGATGCAAAGATCACAGGCTCAGCCGCCGCCGCAGGCTGCTCCGGCTCACTTGCAAACCTCGGCACCACCGGCCGCGTCACAATGCGAGGAGGCACAACGTCATACCGTGCTCCATCATGCTGCACCGTCGGCAAACCCGCCCCCGCCATCATCCGTTCGCGCCGCGCCGGCATCGCCTCGTTCCGGAACCCGGTTGCGATCACCGTAAACTTAACCTCGTCGCCCATGCTCTCATCCAGCACCGCACCAAAGATGATGTTTGCGTCCTCGTGCGCCGCCTCTTGAATCAATGACGACGCCTCGTTCACCTCGCTCAGCTTCAGGCTGCTTGATCCGGTAATGTTGATCAGAATCCCGCGAGCTCCATCAATCGCTCCATCTTCAAGCAGAGGTGAAGCCATCGCCGCCATCGCCGCCTCCCGCGCACGTCCTGGCCCCGACCGAACCGCCGTTCCCATCACCGAGTAGCCCATCCCCGCCATCGTCGTCTTCACATCCGCAAAGTCGCGATTAATCACCCCGGGAATCGTAATAATGTCCGAGATCCCCTGCACTCCCTGCCGCAAAATATCGTCTGCAATCCTGAAGCTCTCGAAGAATCCCGCGTCCTTCGCCGTCACCAGCAGCTTCTCATTGGGAATCACGATCAGGGTATCGACCGCCTCCAGCAACTCCTGCAACCCATGCTCGGCCTGTCTGGCACGCCGCTTCCCCTCAAACCCAAACGGCCGCGTCACCACAGCGATCGTCAACGCTCCCATCTCGCTCGCCAGCGACGCAATCACCGGAGCCGCGCCCGTGCCCGTCCCTCCGCCAAGCCCCGCCGTCACAAATACCATGTCCGCGCCCTCAAGCGCCTCAATGATCTTGTCCGAATCCTCCAGCGCCGCGCGCCGCCCGATATCTGGATTCGCTCCCGCGCCCAGACCGCTCGTCAGCTTCACGCCCAACTGCAGCTTGATCGGAGCATTTGACCCCTCCAGCGCCTGCACATCGGTGTTCGCCGCGATAAACTCCACGCCTTCAACATTCGCTGCGATCATCCGGTTGATCGCGTTATTCCCGCCACCGCCTACGCCAATGACTTTGATTCGCGCACTTCGTCTGGTCTCATCGTGATAATGAATGCGGAGGGCGTCTTCCGGCGGATTAGGCATAGGCGTATCTCCTCAAGTGTTTGCGAAACGGCTTTCTTCATTCTGCACGGCCAATGCGTGGAACGCATTCAGGAAAACCCGCCCCGCATCTATATCGGTTACCATCCGCCACGCCTTACTGTGACGACGGCAGGTGGAACACAACCGAGGCGCCAATCGACATCAGCCCAACCGACCCCGGACCATCCACAGTCGCCGAGCCTCCAAAGCGATTCATATTTCCAATGCCCAGCTCAATGGGCCGCAAATCAATCATCGGAAACACATGGATGGCAATGCCCGCCAATCCCTCATACACCGCGAAATTATCCTCTGTCCTCGCCACCGGAACTCCCGCCCCGTTCAGCGTGCTCGCTCCAAACGGCAGCGTCGCATTGCTCCGCGCATAGCCAGCCGACACCTGCGCATAGGGACTCAGCCACGAGTAATGCGTATGAAACGATCCCCTTACCCCCAGCAGCAGATTGTCGTAGCCCGTGGCATCGTTTCCGCCTGCCGAACTCGTCGCCGACTTGTTCGAGTGTAGCGTTGCGCCGCGCAGATCCAATCCCAAACGCATCGGCCCAAGCGTCCGGAAGTCATAGTAAGCACCCAATTGAATCCCCGCAGGATTCACCACGCCACCGGTACTGGAGCATTGGCCCTGAGGGTCGTAGCACGTCATGCCACTCAACCGCGTTGCCACATATCCCACATAAACACCCGCCTGAGCCCGCGCCGCAACGGCACACCCAAGCCCTAACAAAACTACTGCCAAACTCTTGCAAAATCTCATATCCATTAGTCTACCGTCTGCGCCGCATTTCGGGCTGCACCCCCGCCGTTTGCGTGCGCTTTTCTATAAATCTCTGCCGCAGAAAGCCATCTTCGACTCTCGCCCCATCTCTGTTGCTTGCCTAATCCCTAATCCCTGCCCCTAAAAGCTTCCCGCAAAGATCGACTTCAGCTTCTGCGCCAGCCCCTGCTCCTCGCTCGCTTTCCGCACCTGCGTCCGGTGCGTGTACAGCAGCATCCCAATCGCCGCTGCAAATTCCGGCTTTGCCAGCTCCGGAGGCATCCTACTCAGCGGCACCGGATACCCGATCCGCGCCGGAACCCGCAGCAAACTCTCCGCATTATCCAGCAACCCCACCAGGTGCGAACCTCCGCCCGTAAACACGCAGCCCGCGCCCATCGCCTCCAGCACGCCGCCGGTGCGAAGATTATCGCGCAGCATCGTCAGCAACTCTCGCGCGCGAGGCTCCAGAATCTCCGCCAGAAACCTCTGCCGCACCATCCGCGCCGACTGTCCACCCGTCGCCAGATCTCCACCAATCTCAATCTCGTTCAGCTGCGGAACGCTCGTCACCACGCAGTTTCCATACATCCGCTTCAACTGCTCGGCCTCTTCCACGCTCACATGCAGCCCCACCGCAAGGTCATTCGTAAAGTGGTCTCCGCCAATCGGCAGCACCGCCGTATGCGCAACCGAGCCCTCAAAGAACACCACCAACTCCGTCGAGCTCGCGCCAATATCCACCACGCACACTCCCAGCTCGCGCTCATCGGCAGACAACACCGCCTCCGCCGCCGCGATGCCCTCAAACACCGTATCCACCACCTCAAGCCCCGCCCGGTTCGCGCACGTCACCACACTCTGCGCGGCTGACCCCGAACACGTCGAAAGATGCAGGCAAACCTCCAGCCGGTTCCCCACCATCCCCACCGGGTCGTGAATCCCTCCCTGATCGTCCAAAATAAATTGCTGCGGCAACAGGTGCAGCACCTCGCGATCCGGAGCCAGTCCCACCGACCTCGCCCGGTCAATCGCCGACCGTACATCCTCGCGTGTAATCTCCTTCATCCGGCTGCCCATGCTGATCCCGCCCTGCGAGTTCATCCCCCGCACATGTGGCCCGCCAATTCCCACCACCGCTGTCTCAATCGGAGCCTTCGTTGATTTCTCCGCCGTCAACGCCGCCGCATTGATCGCCGCCGCCGCCGGCCCCAGATCCGAGATCACACCCCGACGCATTCCCTTCGACGCCTCCACGCCGTGCCCCCGGTACCGCAGCACGCCATCCACCAGCTCAGCCACCAGCACGCAACTCTTCGAGCTACCCGCATCCAGCACCGTAATCAGGTTGTCCATCTTCGCATTCATGGGGTCACTCCGCCGCTCTTACCAGCCTTCGCCAACGCCGCCTTATGGGCCGCCGCCAGCGCCGCAAACTCCTTCTCATTCGCACTGCTCTTACCCGACGCCGCCTTCTTCTTCGCAACAGGCTTCTTTGCCGCCGGCTTCTTCGCTGCAGGCCTCCAGGCTCCAGGCTTCCCGACTGCCGGATGCGCAGGACCCGATTGCTTCACCGTAGGCGTCGTAACCTCCGGCGTCGCAGCCGCAGACTTCGCCGCAACAGGTTTCGTCACGACAGGCTGAGTCACAGCAGGCTTCGTCGTGACCGCTTTCGCAGCAGCAGGTTTCGCTGCGGCAACAGCCTTCTTCTCATTGGCGGCCACCAGCTTCAACCCCGCTAGTTTCGTCGCGGCATGGGAGGTGCTCACGGCTGCAGTTGGCCCGGCAGCAACCGCCGTCGTCGCAGCCGCTCCATCCACCACCGGAGTCACGCCAGACCCATTCTGCATCTCCAGCACCACCTGCCCGTCGTACCGCATATCAGCCGATGCCAGCTTCGGATACTGCTGCTTCCACTCCTGCAAATGCTGCTCAAACTCCTGATACCGCTTGACATACTCCTCGTTCCCAAAGTGCACCAGGATGTCCGAGCTACCCGACGCAATCAGCGCCTTCACATCCTCCGGGTCCGACACATCCACCTCACTCAGCGAGTCCGTCAGATGCTCGTCCGCTCCCCGCAACGCCGCCATGAAATGCTGATACACATCCATCCGCGCCGCCCTCGTATCCAGCGGCAGCTCCGCCGACAAACCCGTCAGCACTGGAAACGAATAATGCGGATCTCCCGCAGCTTCAGGAGTCATATCCAGCAACACGCCACTAGCATCCACCAGCCCGATCTGTGTCCCCTGCCGCATGAACGCGACCGGAGTCCGCTCCTTGATCTGCACGCGTATCCGGTCTGGCAGCAGCCGCATCACCGTCGCATGTTCCACCCAGGGCAGCCGCTCCAGATCCGCCTTGCGCTCCGGCAGCGACACGCGAAAGATATTCCTCTCCAGGTCCGCTCCAAACACACTCAACACCTGCGCACGCGTCAGATGCTCTGCTCCATTAATCTCGATATCGTCAGAGTCCGCCACCATAAACCGGGCATCGTGCAGCAGATACGACCGAACCTCTGCGACGGCCACAGCCACCGCTCCCAACACGCCAAACACCACCACGCCAAACACGATACGCCCAGCAATACTGCGCGGAATTCCACGAAACTTCGCCCGGAAATTTCCCCGCTTTGGAACATACTCCGGCTCGTCCTCCACGCCATATCCTGACGCAGCCGCGCTCTCATAGTCCTCACTGCCATAGCCCCGCTGCAAGGCTCCCGCCGGAGCCGGTCCACGCCCCTGCCACGGAGAACGCGCCTCGGTCTCGCGGGCATAGTTCTCCTCTGGCGCATCCAGCACCGCAGAGCCCAGCCCGGCTTCGTACCCGGACACGCGCTTGGAACCTGTCTTCTTCATCTCCGCAAGGCCCTGAGCAAGGCCGCGGAAGAATCGCCGTATCACACAACTATACTGTCCACCACCGCCCCCGCCCCAATACTCCGCAGGCAGGTATCGCTTCAGGAACGCTTCCCATGCCCCACGTTGGAACACCCCGCCTCCATCCCAACTCCCGCCGTCCGCGCAGGACCCGGGTACACAGACAGTAACTGGTTACACAGGCAGTAACTGGCTATACATAAAGCCCTGGGGACTGTGATGAAGCCTTGGCTCTTCGCTCTTTGTGTTGTATCGACGTTAGGCAGCCTAAACGCGCAAAAGCCCGTGTGGCAGCCCTCGTCCGGCCACACCCAGATCCCCATCTGGCCCGGCGCAGCGCCTGATCCCCAGCCCATCTCCGGCCCGGAGGTCGCGATCACAACGGGGAAGGATGATCTGGTTGCCGGCAGGCCTTGGATTTCTGTAGAACAGGTCTCGCAGCCCACGATGACGGTCTACTCGCCAACGGGAAAGAATACGGGTGCAGCGGTGGTCGTGTTTCCCGGTGGAGGCTATGAGATTCTGGCGATCGATCTCGAAGGCACGGAGGTATGCGACTGGCTAACGCACAACGGAATCACTTGTGTCTTGCTGAAGTACCGCGTACCCGGTGAGGGAGGGTATCCGAAACCGACGCCGTATCCAAAATCAGGACCCTATCCAGAATCGCCAATAGCGTTGGAAGACGCCCAGCGAACCATCGGCCTGGTGCGATATCACGCCGCCGCGTGGCACATCGACCCCCACAAAATCGGAGTCCTCGGCTTCTCTGCCGGAGGCCATCTCGCCGCCGCCATCAGCAATCATTTCGACCACCGCCTCTACCCGCCCGTCGACGCCGCCGACAAACTCAGCTGCCGCCCCGATTTCGCCGTCCCCATCTACCCCGGCCATCTCACGCTCGCCGGAGCAGAGCGGGAAGCCCAGGAGGGCACCAAAAAGTTCGCCGTCCCTCACTCGCCAACCGCCGATCCAGAGCTAACCCTGACCCCCGACCTCCACATCACCCGACAAACCCCTCCCACCTTCCTCCTCCAGAACGAGGACGACCACGTGGACGGTGTAGACCAGGCCCTCGCCTACTACATCGCCCTAAAGAACGCTGGCGTCCCCGTAGAGATGCATCTCTACGCGCAAGGAGGCCACGCTTTCGGTCTCCGCCGCACCCAACTCCCCGCCACAGCATGGCCTGCACTGGTGGAAACGTGGCTCCGCACCCTCGGCATGATTTCGAACTAGCCCCTACCGCCGCATCCTCCAGCACAGCCCAACCTAATTCGCAGAAGGCTGCTGCACCCGATCGATCACCATCACCTCGACCGCCGTCTTCTCCGCACTCAGCCTCAATCCAAGCTGTTCCGGCATCGCCGTAAAGATCCCCGGCGGAGCGTCCGCGCTCTCCGACACCGGAAACCGCCCATTCATCTGCGACTGGTCCGGAGTCCACCTGAACACGAAATCGTACTTCCCCTCGAGCCCCGTCCTATCCACTACCGGACGATCCATAATCCCCGACTGCAGCAGTTGCGCAAAGTTCGCCATCGTCAGATTCCGTCCCTTCATCTCGCGGTCCGGACGCCCCAGAAAACTCGGAGGTCCGCTTGGATCGTTACTCCCCTGGAGCTTCGCCCCGCCCTTCGCCACCGTCAGCACATACGCCGACATCTCCCGCTTCTCCCAGTGGAACTTCAATTGAAACCGGTCGACCAGCAGCTTCCGCTCCATGATCTTCAACTGCTCGAGGCTCGGCGTCCCCGGCATATCCGCCACTCCCACGATGTCGAACGTCTCGGTCCCCAGCCAAGCCGGCGCATCCACAATCTGCTTGTCATGCACGTCGTACACGAATGCCAGCAGGAACCGCACATTCATCCCGGCGAAGACGCTCCGATGAGCAATCGGGCTCCCCTCCAGTGGATGGTCCGGATCACTCGGCCTGATCGTCGCCACCTCGAAGCTAGGATCAGCCTCCGCTGCCATCGCCTGCAACTTTACGGTGGCCGCCGGAACCGCTTGTCCAAACGCGGGCGGAATCAGTCCAAAGGTCAAGGCCACTGCTGCCACCAGCACTCTCGCCGTCCACATAGGACCCATACTCAACGCTCGCCGTCCGCGCAGGACCGCAGGACTTCCAGGAGCATTGGCCCGGCCTGCGACACGCTCCCCGCCCCCAGCGTCAAAATCATCTCTCCGGGCCGAGCATCCTCCGCCAGCCGCTCCACCGCCTCGGCCATCGACGCCGCATACATCACGCGCCCGCCGCCGTTCTCCCGAATCGCGGCCGCCAGCACCTCGCCTGTAATCCCCTCAATCGGCTGCTCACTCGCAGCATAGATGTCCAGCACCTGCACAGCATCCGCATCGCCAAACGCCCCCGCAAAGTCCTCCATCAAATCCCTCGTCCGCGTATAACGATGCGGCTGGAACAGTACCAGCACCCTCCCATACCCGCACTCCCTCGCAGCCTGCAGCGTAGCTTTTATCTCCGTCGGATGATGCCCATAATCATCCACCACCGTCACGCCGCGCTCCACCCCGCGCACCTGGAACCTCCGGTCAACTCCACGAAACGTCGCCAGTCCCGCAGCAATCTTCTCCGGAGCCAATCCCAACTGCACGCCAATCGCTACCGCCGCCGTCGCATTCAACACATTGTGCCGCCCCGGAACATGCAGCTCAAACGGCCCCAGCACCAACCCCCTCGCATTGATCTCGAACCGAGCATGACACCCCTCCGCACCCGGCAACATCCGCATACGAAAGTCAGCATCCGCGCTCACGCCATACGTGTACACGCGCCGCGTCACGCGAGGCAGAATCGCGCGCAGCCTTTCGTCGTCAATGCAAGCAGTGACCGCCCCATAGAATGGCACCTCGTCCATAAACTCCACGAAGCAATTCTCAACATCGGCCATATCGGCATAAGCCTCCATGTGCTCGCGATCGAGGTTCGTCACCACCGCCAAAATCGGCGACAGCTTCAGAAAACTCCGGTCACTCTCATCCGCCTCCGCAACCAGGTACTGCGACTTCCCCAGCCGCGCATTCGACCCCATCGCATCCACGCGCCCACCCACCACCACCGTCGGGTCGAGCTCCCCGCCCGCCAGCACCGCCGCCACCATCGACGTCGTGGTCGTCTTCCCATGCATCCCGGCAATCGCAATCCCGTACTTCAGTCGCATCAACTCGGCCAGCATCTCCGCCCGCTGAATCACCGGAATCTTCCGCGCCCGAGCCTCCACCACCTCCGGATTATCCTTCGCCACCGCCGAGCTCGTCACCACCACATCACTCGCCGCAGCATTCCCCGCCGCATGCCCCACAAAAATCGTCGCCCCCAGCCCCGCCAGCCGCTCCGTAGTCGACGAAGCCCGCAGGTCCGACCCCGAAACCGCATACCCCATCGTCAGCAGGATCTCCGCGATCCCACTCATCCCAATCCCACCAATCCCAATAAAATGCACCCTCTGCGAAGGCGCAAACATAGCGTGTTCCGGAAAACCCTGCATACTCATTCTTCTGTATTGTCCCATCCGCGGGCCTTGTGCATGCTATACAAACACCATGCACCTCAGCCGACTCCTCCTAGCCGCCGCCACGCTCCTCGCCCCCTGCGCCTCCGCCCAGACCACCCAAACCCTTCTCGCCACGCCCACCACCGTAGCTTGGGGCTACTACTCTGCGCACGCCAAGCCCGTCCTCACCGTCCACTCCGGAGACACGGTCATCATGCAGACGGCCTCCACCTGTGGCCCGCCCGACCGCCTCGAGTCCGAAGGCGTCAAGCCCTCCGAAATCCCCGCCTGGCTCGGCCCCCTCTACGCCGGAGTCCCGCAGTCTGACCGCGGCCCCGGTGGCCATATCCTCACCGGCCCCGTCGCCATCGCCGAGGCCCAACCCGGCGACGTCCTCGAAGTCCGCGTCCTCAAAATCTCCCTCGACACCGACTTCGCCTGCAACGGCTTCGGCGCCGGCCGCGGCTTCCTCCCCGACGACTTCCCATACGGCCGCACCAAGATCATCCCCCTCGACCGCACTGCGATGACGGCCGACTTCGCACCCGGCATCACCATCCCCCTCCACCCCTTCTTCGGCTCCATGGGCATCGCTCCCCCCGAGTCCGCCGGCAAGTGGAACTCCGCCCCTCCCTGGATGCACGGCGGCAACATGGACAACAAGGAGCTCACCGCCGGCTCCACGATCTTCTACCCCGTCCACGCCGCAGGTGCCCTATTCGAAGCGGGCGACGGCCACGCCGGCCAGGGCAACGGCGAAGTCGACATCACCGCCCTCGAAACCTTCCTCACCGGCACCTTCCAGTTCACCGTCCTCAAAGGCGAAGCCGCCAAAGAACATCTCCTCTGGCCCCGCGCCGAAACCCCCACAGAGTACATCTCCATGGGCTTCTCCGAGGACCTCAAGACCGCCACCGAGATGGCCGTCCGCAACATGATCACCTTCCTTTCCGAGCAAAACCCCGACTACCCCCACCTCTCCCGCGACGACGCCTACGCCCTCATCTCCACCGCCTGCGACGTCGACATCACGCAACTCGTTGATACCAAAGATGGTGTCCACGTCATCTGCCCAAAATCTCTCTTTACCGGCCCCAAAACCGCCTTCCACCCCTAAGCGAGTCGTCGCCGCACTGAAACTGTACGAGTTCAACCGCAACAAATCCTATTGAGTATGGGTCTAATCTACCGAGAGCGGATCGCCCTGAGCGCCACCCCGACCGGAACTCTCTCCTCGCCGGACTCGCAATCCCAGCCAATTTGGGAGCGAAGGACGGCCGGAACGGCAAGACTATGGATATTCAACGCGCAATTCGCACCCTCCTGGCAGTATCCGCAATCGCGACTGCCGCGTTTGTAGCCGTGCCCAACCTTCAGGCCCAAGTAGCCGTCGGCATCACGGCAGGCTACGCTCCGCCCCCCATTCCCGACTACGAACAGCCTGAATGCCCCGGCGACGGCTATATCTGGACGCCCGGCTACTGGGCCTGGGGCAACGGCGGCTACTACTGGGTCAACGGGGCCTGGGTCCTTCCTCCTTATGTCGGTGGACTCTGGACGCCCGGTTACTGGGGCTGGGGCGGCGGCGTCTATGCCTGGAATCCAGGCTATTGGGGACTTTCTGTCGGCTTCTACGGCGGTATCAACTACGGCTTCGGCTACTTCGGCACAGGCTTCTATGGCGGCTATTGGAACGGTGGCCGCTTCTGGTACAACCGCGAATACGGTCGCTTTGGTGACGACTTCCGGGGTGGCTTCTACGACCGCCGCTATGCCGGCTTCAATGGCCGTCCCGGTGGGGCCTCCTTCACCAGAGCCGGCTTCGGCGGCAACCGCGGAGGCGGCTTCCGTGGTTCCGCCATCAACGGTCGTGGCAGCCAGAACTTCGGCGCAGGTCGCGGAGGTAACTTCGGCGGTGCTCGCGCTGCCGGTAGCCAGAACTTCGCAGGCAACCGCGGAGGCAACTTCGGAGGTGCTCGCGCTGCAGGCGGCCAGAACTTTGCAGGCAACCGCGGTGCTGGAGGCAACTTCGGCGGCGCGCGCCAGGGTGGCAGCAACTTCGGCGGTGGCCAGAGCTTCAGCGGCAATCGTGGAGGCAGCTTCTCAGGTGCCCGTCAAGGCGGCAACTTCGGAGGTGCTCGCGCTGCAGGCGGCCAGAGCTTCGGTGGCAACCGCGGAGGCAGCTTCGGCGGAGGAGGTGGCGGTCACTTCGGCGGTGGTGGAGGGAGCCACTTCGGCGGTGGCGGAGGTCACTTCGGCGGTGGCGGCGGCGGTCACTTCGGTGGTGGCGGCGGCTTCCACGGCGGCGGTGGCGGCCACGCCGGCGGTGGCGGACATCGCTAAACCAAGCGCCTGCTAACCAAATAAATCAGGGCTGAGGAGCAATCCTCAGCCCTTCTTCTTGCTCCCGCGAACTACTGCCCAGCAAGCCGCAGCACCATCTCCGCAATCCGCTGCAACGCCCCCGGCTTCCCCAGCGACCGCGCGCTCTCCGCCATCACCGCCCTCCGAGGCCCATCCTTCAGCAACGCCGCCAGCGCGGCCCGCAACGTCTCCTGGGTCACCTCGCGCTGCAACAGCATCTCCGCCGCCCCAGCCTCTACCAGCACCTCCGCATTCTTCCGCTGGTGATCATCCGCGGCCGCCGCAAACGGCACCAGCAGCGACGGCTTCCCCGCCGCACAAAGCTCCGCCACCGTACTCCCCGACCGCGCCAGCACCACATCCGCCGCCGCATACTGCTCCGGCATATCCGTCAAAAACGCCTCCACCGCCCACCGCGACGCATCCGCTCCACTCGCCGCATAAGCAGCCCTCGTCTCTTCCACCCGCCGCGGCCCCGACTGATGCACAATCGTCAGCCCCTCCACCTCGTCCAACAACTGCCGCACAATCAGCGGCATCGTCTCATTGAACACCTGCGCCCCATTACTCCCGGCCGTCACCAGCAATCGCGGGGCGGCACCCACCGGCCTCGCAGGCAACGCAAAAATCTCCGGCCGCACCGGAACCCCCGTCACCTCCGCATTGCGAAAGTACTTCGCCGTCACGGCAAAATTCACCGCCGCCGCCCGCACTCTCTTACCCACCAACCGGTTCGTCAGCCCCGGCACAGCATTCGGTTCATACGCCATCGTCGGCACGCGCAACAAAATCGCAGCGATCATCGCTGGCCCACTCGCATACCCACCCACCCCCACCACCACATCCGCCTTAAACGCCCTCATCAGCGAAACGCAACGCACCACGCCCACGGGCAAATCCATCATCGTACGCAGCCGTGTCGCCAGGCTCACATTCTTCAACTGTCCCGACCGCACTAACTCCAACTGAAACCCAGCCTCCGGAACCAGCCGCGTCTCAATCCCCCGCGACGTCCCGATAAACCTTACCTCCGCCCCATGCGCATCCCGCAACTCCCGCCCAATCGCGAGCGCCGGAATCACATGCCCGCCCGTCCCACCCCCAGCGATCATCACCCGCAAATTCATTCTTCCTAATCCCTGTTCCCTAATCCCTAATCCCTGCTCTATCAATCGATCTCGCGCGTCACGTTCAGCAGCACGCCCATACACGCCAGCGTCACAAACACGCTCGTTCCACCCGACGAAATAAACGGCAGCGGAATCCCCTTCGTCGGAAGCAACGCCAGCACCACGCTCATGTTGAAGAACGCCTGCACCAGGATCGCCGTCGTCAGTCCAAACGCCAGGAACCGCGCAAACGGGTCGGTCGAAAGAAACGCCGCCCGCAGCCCGCGATACCCCAGGATGCAGAAAGCCGCCACCACGCACAGCGCCCCAATCAGCCCCAGCTCCTCCGAGATATTCGCGAAGATAAAATCCGTATGCGGCTCCGGCAGGTAGAACAACTTCTGCCGCCCCTCCATCAATCCCAGCCCGCGAATCCCGCCCGTTCCCACAGCAATCAACGACTGCAGGATATGAAACCCAGCGCCCCGAGGATCAGCCTCAGGATTCAGGAACACCTTCATGCGAGCCGCTCGCCAGGCCACATGGAACAGCATGTAATACATCACCGGAGCCGCAGCTGCTACCGCCGCAAACAGCCACTTCATCTGCAGCCCCGCGAGGAACAGCATTAGCATCACCACGGCCGCGCACACCAGCGCCGTCCCCAGATCGGGCTCCTTTAAAATCAGCCCAATGAACAACAGCGGAGGAACCACCGCCGGCAAAATCGTCTCTTTAATATTGTCGATCGTATGAATGCGGGTCTGCAGAAACCATGCCAGGAACAGCACAATCACCGGCTTCGCCAGCTCCGAAGGCTGCAGCGTAATCCCCGGAAAACGCACCCACCGATGAGCTCCATTCATGCCGCTCATCGCAAACACCGCCAGCAGCAAAATTCCCGTAATCGCCATCAGCGGAAAGATCAATTTCGGATTGTTGTACCTGCGATAGTCCACCCGCATCAGCACAAACAGCGCCACCATCCCCGCCAGCGCGAACCCCGCCTGCTTGATCACATACGCATACGGCGATCCCAGCGTCGCCTTCGCCAGCACCGCAGACGCAGAGAACACCGACACCAATCCAAACAGCACCAGCAGTAGCACCGTTCCAAACAACCACTTATCGACGCCAACCCGCTTCGCCATCGAGGCACTTCCTAATCCCTAATCCCTGTTGCCTAATCCCTGCACTAATTCCTTGAACACGCGCCCGCGTTGCTCATAATTCTCAAACTGGTCAAAGCTCGAACACGCCGGAGCCAGCAACACCGTTTCGCCTGCCACCGCCGTCTCGTGCGCAAACGCCACAGCGCGAGCCAGCGTCTCCGCTGCTTCTATCTTCACGACCCCATCGAGCTGTTGCGCAATCTTTTCTGCCGCTGAACCAATCGTGATAACCGTCTTCACCCGTTCCCGAACCAGCGCCGCCATCACCCTGTAGTCCGAATCCTTGTCCTTGCCCCCCATGATCAAATGGATCCCGCCGTCAAACGCCTCCATCGCCTTCATCGTCGCATCCACGTTCGTAGCCTTCGAGTCGTTGTAGTACCGAACCCCATTCAACTCGCGCACAAACTCCAGCCGGTGCTCCACAGCCTTGAACTCCCGCACCGCAGCCCGAATCGTCTCACTATCCACACCCGCCAATCGCGCCGCACACACTGCCGCCAGCACATTCTCAACATTGTGCGCACCCGCCAGCGAAATCTCCGCCACCGGCATCACCGGCTCCGCCTTCTCCCCCTCGCGAGGAATAAACAAGATCGATTCGCCATGCAAAAACGCTCCCTGCTTGATCGGCCGCCGAGCACTGAACCAGTAAATCTGCGCCTTGGTCTTCGCAGCAACCATCTGCGTCTCTTTGTTTTCGCCATTCAGAACAAGAAAATCTTCAGCCGTCTGGAACTCCGTAATCCGCGCCTTCGCCGCAGCATACGTAGCAAAATCCCCATGCCGATCCAGGTGGTCCGGAGTAATATTCAACACCACCGCAATCCGCGGCCTGAACGTCTCCACCGTCTCCAACTGAAAGCTCGAAACCTCAATCACGCTCCACGACTCCGGAGTACTCCCCGCCACCATCGCCGTGACCGGCAGCCCAATATTCCCGCCCACCAGCGTCGGCCTCCCCGCCGCCTTCAAGATCTCACCCAGCAGGGTGGTCGTAGTCGTCTTCCCATTCGACCCCGTGACCCCAATCACCTCGCCCTGCAGGAACTCCACACCCAGTTCCAGCTCGCCGATAATATGCGCTCCCATCGCGCGAACCTGCGTCAATACCGGCGTCGACATTGGCACCCCGGGACTCACCACAATCAAATCCTGCCGCCGAAACGTCAGCAACCCATGGCTCCCCGCCTCCACCATGAACCCCTGGTCCAGCAAATCCGACAGCTCCGCAATCAGCGTCGCCGGCCGCGCATCGCTCACCGTAACCCGCGCCCCGCGCTCCTTCAAAAAACGAGCCGCCGCCAGCCCGCTCTTCCCAAGCCCCACCACCAACACACGTTTTCCAGTCAACTCAATCATCGCTCTAACCCAATCTCTACTCTCTACTCACTAACATCTACTGTCTGCTTTACCTCAACTTCAACGTCGTCAACGCAAACAGCGCAAACACCAACGCCACAATCCAAAACCGCGTAATCACCTTCGACTCCGACCACCCCATTAATTCAAAATGATGATGCAGCGGCGCCATCTTGAATATCCTCTTCCCATTTCGAAGCTTATAACTTCCCACCTGCAGAATCACGCTCATGATCTCAATCACAAACACGCCACCAATAAACGGCAGCAATAACTCCTGCTTAATAATCACGGCGACGGTCGCAATCGCCCCGCCCAGCGCCAGCGATCCCACATCGCCCATAAAAATCTCCGCCGGATGAGCGTTGTACCAAAGGAACCCAATACTCGCCCCCACCATCGCCCCGCAGAAGATCGTCAGTTCGCTCACCATCGGCATCCGCTGCAGTTCAAGATAGTCCGCGAACACCACGTGCCCGCTCACATAGGTCAGCGCTGTCAGCGCCGCAGCCGCAATGATCGTGCATCCAATCGCGAGCCCGTCTAGCCCATCCGTCAGGTTCACCGCGTTACTCGAACCCGTAATCACCAGCATCACAAACAGCACAAACGGCAGTGCCACCAGCCAGTGCATGTGAGGAATATGCCCCAGCCACATCCACATCAAATCCGGCCGGTACCGCTTAGCAAACGGCACCATCAAACGCGTCGAATATGCATGCTCCGAGCGCATCGCCAGCAACGAAACTGCAATCATCGCACTCACAACAAATTGAAAAAACAGCTTCTGCCGCGACGTCAGCCCAAGGTTCCTCTTCTGCACTACCTTGATGTAATCATCCGCAAATCCAATCGCCCCAAATGCCACCGTCGAAAACATCACCAGCCAAACATACGCATTCGTCAAGTTGCTCCATAGCAGCGTCGGCACCAGGATCGAGATGCAGATCAGCACCCCGCCCATCGTCGGCGTCCCACCCTTTTTCTGGTGGCTCTGCGGTCCCTCTTCGCGAATGTATTGCCCAATCTGAAACTGCCGCAGCCGGTCAATCACGAACGGCCCAATCAACAACCCAATCAGCATCGCCGTCAGGCTCGCGAAGACGCAGCGCACCGTGACGTAGCGAAAAATCCGGAAAAATCCAAAGTATGGAAACAGCTTTTGATACAGCAGCCAATAGAGCAACGGAACACGCCTCGCGACCTTCATCGAACCCGGCGGCAACGCCTTGGTTCACGGCTAATCTTACCCCTCTGCACCGTGCAAGACCGTTGCAATTCTTCGCTCATCCCCCGCAAGGAATCTGCCTCTGCACGTTTTCCGTCATTTCCTCGCGATCACGGCAGACCCAACGCCTCCAGCGCC
The DNA here is from genome assembly GCA_021778315.1 of Acidobacteriota bacterium. The sequence continues at coordinate 20,786 of JAJYCQ010000020.1, forward strand.
CGCTCCAACCGCACCCCGCGCGATGCCTTCAGCAGCACCACATCGCCCTCCCGCACATGCTCCCGCAGCCACTCCCCCGCCATCTCCGGAGTCTCCACAAACTCCGCCTCCACCCCCGAGCCTCTCGCGCCATCCACCAACTCCTTCGCCAGCCCCCGCACGCCCAGCACAAGATCCACCCCCGCCATCGCAGCCCCGGAACTCCGATGTAGCGCCGCTCCCTCCGCGCCCAACTCCAACATCTCCCCCGCCACCACAATCCGCCGCTTCGCCTCCGTCCTACGCAACGCCTCCACCATCCCCTCCAACGCGCCCGGATTGGAGTTATACGTATCATTCACAATCTCCGCGCCCCGCCACGCCACCACGTTCCCGCGCTTCTCCGTAGGCCTCATCCGCTCCAGCGCTGCGCAACCTTCGCTGAACTCCACGCCACTCACCACCCCCACCGCGATCGCAGCAAGGGCATTCAGCACGTTGTGCCGGCCGGGCAGGCGCAGCACGATCGGAGCCTTCTTGCCGCTAACAACAACCGTAAATCTTGTCCCATTCAGCCCCAGATCCTCAACATCCACCGCACGCACCGTACAACCCTCGCGTGTCCCAAACAGCACTGCCCTCTCACCCATCCCGCGGCCAAACTCCCTCACCCGCGCATCATCCCCATTCAGCATCGCGACGCCATCCGCTGGCAGCGACTCCACCAACTCATACTTCGCTCTTGCAATCCCCTCAATTCCATCTGCGAAGAATTCCAAATGCACCGCCGCCACATTTGACACCACCGCCCAGTCCGGCTCCGCAATCTTTCCGAGCGCACGAATCTCTCCCGCATGATTCATCCCCATCTCCAACACAGCAACTTCGTGCTCCGCCTCCAGCCTCAACAGCATCAGCGGAACCCCAAAATGATTGTTAAGATTTCCCTCCGTTCTTAAAACCTGGAACTTGCAACTGAGAACCTCTGCAATGCACTCCTTCGTCGTTGTCTTCCCCGCTGACCCCGTCACACCAATCACTCTGCCGCCCCACACCCTGCGCACGCAATTTCCCAACTGCTGCATCGAATGCAGCACGCAATCGTCATCACTCTCCGGAACCCGCAGCAGCCGCGCCTCATCCACCGCAGCCGGCTTCAGCCACCGCATACTCACCACCGCCGCCAACGCTCCATCCGCCAACGCCGTCTCGACATAATCATGCCCATCCACGCGCTCGCCCTTCACCGCAAAAAATAAATCCCCCGCTCCAATCGTCCGCGAGTCAATCGAATACCCCAACGCCTCCGCGGCAGTATCGAACTCTCCCTCCGCATGAATCCAATCCGCAATCTGCCCTAACGTCAGCTTCATACACTCATCTCCTTCAATACCCAGGCCGCTTCCGCGACATCATCAAACTCCACCACTCCATCCGCAAACGTCTGCGTCTTCTCATGCCCCTTGCCCGCCAGCAGCACAATATCTCCCTCCCGCGCCGCGCGAATCGCAATCTCAATCGCAGCTCGCCGATCCACCTCCACCACGCACGCCACGCGCGTCTCTCGCACTCCCACCAAGACCTCCTCAATGATCGCCATCGGCTTTTCACTCCGCGGATTATCGCTCGTCACCACCACCAGATCGCTTCCCTCTCCAGCCACGCGCCCCATCTTCGGCCTCTTCGTCCGATCCCGATCCCCACCACACCCAAACATCGTAATCACCCGCCCCCCATCTGCCTTTACCAAGTCTCGTCCTAGCTCTATCAAATTCTTCAAGGCATCGTCCGTATGTGCATAGTCCACGACAACGGTAAACCCAATATCCCTCGACCCCGGCACAACCTCGAATCTTCCCGGTACCTGCTTCAACGTCCTCGCCGCCACAGCAATCTGCTCTAAGGAAAGGCCACGAGCTAACGCCGCACTAGCTGCGGCCAGCAAGTTGTACACATTCACTCGGCCTGTCAACGGAGACTCAATGTCTATGGCTCGTCCCCCAGGGGCGTGCCACCGAAACGTTGTCGCACCCGAGCGCATCACGACGTTCTCCGCATAAGAGTCGGGGAGCCCATCGTTACGATCCGGTCTCCACCCATACGTCCACACAGCGGCAGTTCCAGATTTCTGTGCGAAGCTCCGCATGAAGTTCCCCTGAGCATCATCCGCGTTGATCACCGCCACTCTCGGCGCCCCCGCACCCTCTCCCTCAAACAGCCTCGCCTTCGCGCTCGCATACGCCCCCATCGTCCCGTGATAATCCAAATGGTCCTGCGTCAGATTCGTAAACATCGCCACATCGACCGGAATCCCCCACACCCGTTCCTGCTCCAGCGCGTGGCTACTCATCTCCATCACCGCCTCCGTGCATCCCGCGCGCACACCCTCAGCAAACACCGCCAACACATCTCTGCTCTCCGGAGTCGTATGTTCGCTCTCCCGCACCTCATCGCCCACGTGCGTCTCAATCGTCCCCAGCAGCACGCACTTCCGCCCCGCACTTCTTAGCATCTGCTCCAGCAGAAACGCCGTCGTCGTCTTCCCATTCGTCCCCGTCACCGCACTGATCTTCAGCACCTTCTCCGGAGCACCAAACACCGCAGAGCTCACCTCCGCCAACGCCCGTCGTCCATGCTCCACGAGCGCCAGCGCCAACTCCGGCTGCATTGATCGCAGATCAACAAACACCTCCAGCGAGTCCGTCACCACCGCCGCCGCGCCCTTGCGAATCGCCGCATCAATAAACCGGTTCCCATCCGTAGTCTCACCGCGCATCGCCACAAACACATCGCCCGAGCTCACTCGCCGCGAATCATACTGCACGCCGCGCACCTCAACATCGCGCCGACCCGCCACCTCCACCACACCCACCGCCGCAACCACGTCACGCCATAGCATCCCTCGATTTTATGCCCGCGCGCAGCTCTTCCCTCTTCCCTCTCTACTCTCCACTGTCTGCCTTATCGTGCGAACCGCACTACAATCGCCGTCCCCACCGGCACCATCGTCCCCGCCGCCGGAGCCTGCTCCTGCGCCAGCCCACTGCCCAACGTCTGCACCCTCAGGCCCAGCGTCCCCGCATGCTCCACCACCGTCCGAAGATTCGCTCCATGGAACTCCGGCACCGCCACCCGTTTTCCCGGGTCCACCACCACTGCGCCATCCCCGCGAGCCTGCACCTGCGGCCGAATCACAGGAGCCTCCACCCGCTCATTCGCTGTATCCATCGCATCCGGCATCACCGATGTCGTATTCCCATTCTTATGAAACTCTGCCAGCACCTTATCCGGCAGCGAACTCAGACCACTCTGCTTCGGCTTCTGTTTCTCAGCAGCATCAAAAGCTTGGTCTGCACTCTGGTTCTGCGCCATCGCCGCAGCATTCGCGGGAGCCCGTAGCGGATCATCCGCCGGCAAACTATTCACCTCGTCGAACATCGCATTCAAATCACCCACCTGCTCGTCCGGAACATCATCCGGCTGCACCGAAGCCTGCACCTGCTGCATCTGTTGCTTCGTCTGCAGAGGCTGATCGTGCGGTACACCCAAGTACTCCAGCACCTCCTGCGCCACCTCGCGAAACACCGGAGCACTCACTGCCGCTCCGTACAAACTTCCCACCGTCGGCGTATCGATCACCACCGTCACTGAAATCGCCGGCGAACTCACCGGAGCAAATCCAGCAAAGCTCGCCACCAGCTTCGTGTGCGAGTATGTGTGCGTTGCCGGATCGATCTTCTGCGCCGTGCCCGTCTTTCCCGCCGAACTATACCCGTTCAACTGCGCCGCCTTGCCCGTCCCCTCCGTCACAATGCCCGCCATCATTGCGCGCATCTTTGCCGCCGTCAGCTCCGTGATCACACGGTGCGCACCGTCCGGCAAAGTCGACGGCAACTGGTACACAGGACGAAACGGTTCCGCCACCAACCTCGCATCACCCTTCATCTCGTCCGTCGATTGCAGCAGCACATGCGGCGGCATATACACCCCACCATTCGCAATCGTTGACACCATCGACACCAACTGCACCGGAGTCACTGCCACCTCTTGCCCAATCGCGATCGACAAAATACTCGTCGATCCCCATTTGCGAGGTGCCTGCAACAATCCCTTCGTCTCGCTCGGCAACTCAATCCCGGAGCGCTCCCCAAACCCAAACCCCTTGATATACGAATAGAACTTATTCGGCCCTAATTTCAGCGCCATCTTTGCCGCGCCCACGTCGCTCGAATGCTCCAAAGCATATTGCACTGTAACCACGCCGAAGCGATCCGACTTGTCATCATGCAGCGTGCGCCCGTACATCGTCATCGCTCCGCCTTGGCAGTCCACCATATCCGTCGGCTGCACACCCGCCGCATCCAGCGCGGCTGAATACGTCACCAGCTTGAACGTCGACCCCGGCTCATACACATCACTCACCGCTAGATCCGTCAACGAGTCCGCATCCAGATGCCGCGAATCATTCGGATTAAATCGCGGACTCACCGCCAACGCCAGAATCTGTCCTGTGTGCGGGTCCTGCACCACAACCGTTCCATGCGCAGCCTTCACCTTGGCCATCTGCGCATCCAGCGCGCGCTCGGCCATGTACTGAATATTCGAGTCGATCGACAGCACCAGGTTCTCGCCCGGCTGAGGATCACTCTCATCCGATCCCAGCACATGCCGCTTCGCATCGATAGCCGTCAGCTCGTGCCCTGGAGTTCCATGCAGCTCATCATCGAACTTGCGTTCCAGCCCGCCCAACCCATCATCGTCCGTGCCCACATACCCCAGTACGTGCGCCGCTAAATCACCGTTCGGATAGAACCTCTTGAACTCCTTCTGAAAATAGACTCCCTTCAGATTCAGCTCGCGAACCCGGTTCGCCGTCTCCGGATCCAGCTTCCTCGCCACCCATGCAAAGTGCCGCGACGCATTGAACCTCGCATTCATCTGCTGCGCTGTCGTAAAGCGATCCTGCGGATCCACGTGCACAATCTTCGCCAGCAGCGCCGCATCATCCGCGCGGTTGTCGCCCAACTCGCTCGGTACCGCGTACACACTGTCCACGAGCACCGTCATCGCAAGCTCGCGCAGGTTGCGGTCGTACAACACTCCACGGTGCGGAGCCACCTCGAACCCTCGCTCCTGCTGCTGCTTCGCGCGGTCCACAAACTCTCCGTGCCGAACAATCTGCAGCCATCCGAGCCTGAACCCGATCACCGCTGCCCATGCGCAAAAAAACATCGCAACATAGACAAACCGCACCCTGCGAATCGGTGCGGTCAGCTTCTGCCGTGACGTCTGTTTCATCCCAGAATTCCTGTTCTCTTGCAATGCTCTCCGTACCTACGAAGATCGTTGTGCTTCCCTAGTTCACCGGCAACACAGGGATGTGCGCCTGCGCCATCACCGACGAGTTGCCCGTCATGCCATCCTGCCGAACCACCTGCCCAGGCAATGGCGCATCCAGGCCCAGCTGCTTCGCAATATGATCGATCCGTCCCGGATCACTCAACTGCGCCTCGCTCAACTCCAACTGCCGGTTCTGCTCTCGCAACTGCTCCACCTGCGTCTTCTGCGCTTCAACCCGGTAGCCCACTTCAATCGCAGAAAAGTGTTGCCACACGTACACCATCGTCAACAGAAAAAACATCGTCATCACGATCGTGAAGCTGCGCATCTCCTTGCGACGCTCAGGATCGTCCGCCTTCACAATGCGGCTGTTGTCGATATGCTTCGCGAAGAACATCTCCGGTGTCGGGCCACGACGCCGCGCCCGCTGCTGCTCAAACATCTCGCGATTGCGCTCCGCCACGCTCACTCCGCGGCGCTGGCTAGGTCGTGCCTGCATCTCCGTCATCTCTCGCCCTGCCATCGCCATCGTCGCCATCGCGTTCCTCCGCTCAATCCAAAAAAACAAAATTCTTCAAACCTTTCCACCCGACTCGTCTGTGCGAGTGCAACCCGGGCCGGGGTTGCTGATGGGGGAAGGGAATTTTTCGTACGTTGGTTGTCTTTCGCCTGAAAGCACGGCAGGACAACCCCGGCCCGATCTCTAAAACTTTTTGGTCGTTCTCACTTCTCGCTGCGACATCTTCTCAGCAGCTCTCAACTTCGCGCTTCTCGACCTTGGATTCCGCAGCGCCTCTTGCTCCTTCGCCACGGCCGGTTTCTTCGTCAAAATCTCCAAATCACCCAGCCTCGCGCTCTCGCGAAAACTGTCCTTCACCAACCGGTCCTCCAGCGAGTGGAAGCTGATCATCACCACTCTGCCTCCCGGCTTCAACAGAGACCCCGCGCTTTTCAGCAGCGATTGAATCTCTCCCAGCTCATCATTCACGCGAATCCGAAGCGCCTGAAAGGTCTTCGTCGCCGGATGTATCTTCTCGCCTTTTATTGGCGGGGCAACGGCCGACACCACTCGAGCAAGTTCCGCTGTTGTAGTAATCGGCCGCGCCCGCACAATAGCTCTGGCGATTCTCCGCGACCTCCTTTCCTCTCCGAATTCGTAAATCAAGTTCGCGAGATCTTCTTCGTCCGCCTGATTTACCACTTGTTCGGCCGTCAATCCGCTGCGCGTATCCATCCGCATGTCCAGCGGCCCATCGGCCCGAAAGCTAAATCCTCTGTGCGCCTCGTCCAGTTGCATGCTGCTCACGCCAAAATCAGCAAGCAATCCATCCAGCGTGCCCGGCGAGATGACCTCGGCAATCTCTGAGAACGGCCGCCCCACAAACTCAATCGTGGGCATCTCGCCTCCCCGTCCTTCGGAGTGAAGTTGCGAAGCCAATCCTGCCAGTCGCGCCCGTGCCAGCTCCATCGCCTGCTCATCGCGATCGAAGCAGATCAACCTGCCCGACCCTCCAAGCCTCTTCGCAATTGCCAAAGAGTGGCCGCCAAACCCCAGCGTCGCGTCAACCACCACGCCGCCAGCGCGCACATTCAGAAAGTTCAAACTCTCTTCCAAAAGAACCGGTACATGTTGCGGTTCAGCCATCTCGTCCGCCTCATGCGCCCCACTCAGGGGCTCAATTCCTAAATTCCTGCCGCTCCCAGCGCATCCATATCTGCGTCAGTCAACGGATTCGCCTCGAGCGATGCCCTGTGCTTCTCATCGTTCACAACCGCCAAACACGTCTGCAATCCCAGCACCGCTACATCGCCCGCCAGCGTCGCCGCCTCGCGCAGCAACTGCGGAATCAACAACCTTCCCTGCGCGTCCATCTCCACGACCTGGCCGTAGTAGTTCGTCACGTCCAGAAACTTCTTCTTCGCAGCGCTCGAAGGTGCCTTCGCTAGCGCATCCTCAATCCGCTCCCATTCCT
>JAJYCQ010000020.1:28087-30862 GCA_021778315.1 Acidobacteriota bacterium
CAGCTCAGCCCGCTTGCCGTCCTTGCTCGTAATAAAAAACTGCGGCCCGTACAGCTCATCCACACGACGCTTGAAGTCAGCCGGAACCTTCAGCCGACCCTTCTCATCTACGCGTGTTGGGTGATTGCCACGAAACATTTCAACCTCAGGGGTACCTGTTCGAAGACTCGCTTCCTGGGCCCTTATGTCTTACCATCGGCTTAGTGGAGAGAAAATTACCCTTTCGACCACTTTCTTCCACTTCGTTCCACTAAGAATGTCGCCTCAAGCGCCGGATAGCAAGTGAAATCTGCATGTTTTGTTCCCTGTTTTCCGCTGGAAATGTGGAAAATCCAGCCTGTAGCGTAGGCTGACATAATCACCACCACATCTTGTGTTATCTCGGCTGATTCGTCTCCTGCTACCTACTTGCCAGCGCCCAATACGTCCTGTAAGCGAACGAAAAACGAAGACAGCCCCTACCCAGCCTCCCCAGCCCTCTTCTTCTTCAGCACCCACAACAAATACAGCAGCACCACAAGGTTCACCACCAGCAGCACCACCTTATAAGGAGAAAACTTTTCCAGCAGTTCATAGCTCTCCCACGGCAGCCCCATCGCCGTCAGGATCACCGTAAAGTACTCCGCCCACCGCTTCTCCAGCACCAGCCCCGTGCCCTCCACCACGCACACAGCCGCATACAAAATCGAGAGAGTCCCCGCCCTCCGCAGCTGATGCACATTGATCAGGTCCGCCTTGTACATCAGCATCCCCACAAACCGGCTCTCTGGATCGATCCTCAGCGCGTCCACCATATGCATCAGCACGTCGCCAAGATCCTTATGCACCAGGTGCAGTGCTCCAGCTCCCACCGCTGTAAAAAAGATTGCCTTACTCAACTTGAAGATTCCCACCAGCAACAACCCACGCGAGTGCCCCGTCCTCGCCGGCGCGTGCACCGCCCTGGATCTCGCTCTCTTCTTCGTAGATCTCCTTCGGGAAGGTCTCTGAATCTGCATAGCCTCGCTTCCAGTTGACGGTTGCCCTGCCGCTTTGTCAACGCAACCGAACCTCAACGACAAACCCCTCCACATCTTTCGCCGGCGTCGCACCTCGAATCTTCGCCCGGTCGCGACGCCAACTCCCTCCATCCTCGCAGGACAAATTTCTTTGGTCGTTCGTACGATGCGCTCAAATCGTAAATCCCACGCGCCGCGCCCTCGCGCCGACAGCCGCATCCATCTTTCTTGTGTGACAGCAATCCACTCTTACCCGGGCCACGTAAGTAAGGTGTGCGTCTCCGTAGTACAGCGAGGCGAAGCAACAAGTTTTGTTTCACATCATCAGCAACACCACTTGAAAGGGAAATTGAACATGAAGAAGTCTCTGATTACTCTTATGGCCGGCGCCGCGCTTGCCATCACGTCCTTCGCAGCAACCGCCCAGATGAAGGATCCCACCGTCGGCGGAGCAGCGATGTATCCCGCCAAGAACATCATCGAAAACGCCGTCAATTCGCCCATCCACAAGACCCTCGTCGCTGCCGTCAAGGCCGCCTGCCTGGTCGATACCCTCGAAGGCCCCGGCCCCTTCACCGTCTTCGCGCCCACCGATGATGCCTTCGCCAAACTCCCCGCCGGCACCGTCGACAACCTCGTTAAGCCCGAGAACAAGGCCACCCTCGTAAAGATCCTCACCTACCACGTCGTCCCCGGCAAGATCACCACCAAGGAACTCAAGGGCTGGATCAAGAAGGGCAAGGGAACCTACACCGCCAAGACCGTCGAAGGCGGCTCTCTCACCTTCACCGAAGACATGGGCAAGATCAAGATCACCGACGAAAAGGGTGGCTCAGCCTACATCACCACCGCCGATGTCTTCCAGTCCAACGGCGTCATCCAGGTCATCGACACCGTCCTGATGCCCGCATAACTGCTCCGCCTGTAGTCCTATCTCTCTAGCAGCCAATGGCGTCCTCCGGGACGCCATTCCTGTTCCCCCACCCTCCCCCTCACCGTCCGCAGTTGCCTTTTGCCGCTGCCGTTGATGTTGCCGCAGCAGTTGCTTTTGCTGTGGCTGAGGCGGTGGCGGTGTCCGCAGCAGTTGCTATTGCCGTTGCTTGTTTTTCGTCGTCATCCTTGAGCGAAGCGAAGGATACCCGTATTGGCCCTTGACCTTGCTTGTCTGTCTATCATTCTGACCCTGAACGAAGCGAAGGGGGACGAACCTGCAGTCTCTCGTTCTTGCCCTTTCCCCTCGCACCTCACCTAAACCCCGTCATCTCGACCTGGCCATCACGCAAGCGTCTTTGTGATGCCCCGTGGAGAGACCTCTATATTTGTTCACGCGCCACAAACCTCCACGCCCGTCGTCTCTACAGGGCCTACTCTGTAATCATGCGTCTGCACTTCCAAACCGAGCGGCAACTTCCCTACCCCATCGAGACCGTCTTCGCCTTCTTCGCAGACCCCGCCAATCTCCCTCGCCTCATGCCCACCTGGCAGCGAGCCCGCATCGACCACGCAACCTTCATCACCCCGCCACCTCCACCCGCGCCCTTCCCCGGCTCAGACAACATCACCGCCGGCAACGGAACGCGCCTCACCATCACCATCCGCCCCATCCCCTTCTCCCCCATCCGCCTCCCCTGGGACGCACTCATCGAAGACTTCCGCTGGCTCCACGGCTTCTGCGACATCCAACTCCGCGGCCCCTTCAAATACTGGCGCCACTGCCACACCGTCCAGCCCACACCCAACGGAACCCTCCTCCGCGACGCAGTCGACTACGAACTCC
>JAJYCQ010000021.1 GCA_021778315.1 Acidobacteriota bacterium
TCTCTGCTCTTCATACACCCGAATCGGCATCAGAAACACCATCGCCCTCCGCGCATCCAGCCCCGCCGGATCCTCCACCGCAAACATCGCCATCTTCGTATTCCCGTCCACCATCTTGAACTGCGTGCCATAGCGTTGCAGCTTGCCCTCGCTCACCAGCTCTTTGTCCACCACCGTCGCCAGCGCCGATCCATCGATCTTCCCCTCCCCCGCCAGCCTCTCCAGCTTCGGCAGCATCGACCGCTGCCACGCATGATCCCGCGTATGCGTCAGGATGACCATCGCTCCATTCGACGCCTCAAACCCCACCATCGCCATCGTCGGCCACCCATGCCGAGCCACGATCCCCTTCAGCTCCGCAGTCAACCGCGCATCCACCTCCGCCGTCTTCGCCGTATACCTCGGATGCCCCGTCCCCACCCCACGAGCCTCCTGGTCGCTGGCAACCATCTTCAGCAGCTCGTCCCGCAGCGCAGCATCGGTCCCCGGCCCATTGCGTTTGATCAGCTCCGCCCGCCGAGCGGCCATGTCATTCATCCACACCGCATCGCCACCAGCCGCAGCCTGCTGAGCCCACGCCCCACCCATCATCCCCAAACACAGCGCAAGCGGAACCCACACCCGAAGCATCTTCATGCCCTCAAGTGTAAGCCCCGCTCGCGCCCCATCCCATCCGTTACTTCGCGTCAGCCTTCTTCTCCGGCGCCGCAGGCTTCGGCTCCATCCCCCGCACATACTTGTCATACCAATCGAACCAGCTCTGATACCGCGCCTTGATATAACTAGGCCGCGTGAATCCATGGAACTGCCCCGGATACACAATCAGCTCCGCCGGAGTCCCCACACTCCGCAGTGCCTCATACATCTGCTCACCGCCCTCCAGCGGCACGTTGAAGTCTTTATCCCCGCCCATAAAAAGTGTCGGAGTCTTGATCCGGTCCGCATGCAGGAACGGGTACGACAGCTTCACATACAAATCCAGATTCTTCCAAGGCGGTTGCAGCTCATTCTCATACTGCAGAATGTACTGGTCGATCCCATAGAACCCCAGCAGATTCCCCATCCCCGCGCCCGAGCTCGCCGCCTTAAACCGCGTAGTCGACGCAATCGTATAGTCCGTCAGAATCCCGCCATAGCTCCATCCGCCCACGCCCATCTTGTCTGCGTCGATCTTCCCGGTAGCCACCGCAGCATCCGTCACGGCCATCAAATCGAGCACCTCCTTGTGCCCCCAGTCCGCATTGATCGCCATGCTATACGCCTGCCCGCGCCCCGTGCTGCCGCGATAATTCACATTCAGCACCGCATACCCGTGCGCCGCAAACAGCTGCCGGATCGGATCGAACGAATGTTCATCCTGCGCCGTCGGCCCGCCATGAATAAACAAAATCATCGGAGCCTTCGTCCCGGCAACATACCCGATGGGCATCGTCAGCAACCCATGCGCATCATTGCCATCGGTCGTCTTCCCCGCAATATTCTCCGTCGGCGAAACCTCCAGCCCAGCCATCAACGCATCGTTGTGGCCGGTCAGCTTCCGCAGCTTCCCATCGTCCAGCGCATACACCTCATTCGGAGTCGCATCCGTCGACCACAGCAGCGCCACATGCCCCGCCGCCTCATCGATCCCGCTCGCCGACCCACTCCCCTCCGTCACCCTCTTCACCTTGCCCGAACCATCCAGAGGAATCTCCGCGACATACACCTCGCGATCCTCCGGAACCTCGGTCAGCACCGCCTTGCCACCCGGAGCCAGCACCGGAGCCCCCACCCAGGCGTCCAGCTTCGGAGCCAGCATCTTCGGAGTTCCAGGCTCTCCCCCCGCAACCGGAATCATCGCCATCTGCCGCAGGTCGTAGATCGAATAATGCGGCACAGTCCCCTGCCGGTACACAATATTCTTCCCATCCAGCGTCCACGCCAGCGGCCCCGAATCCGTTCCCGCAAACATCGTCAGCTTCCGAGGACTCGCCCCCGCCTTCGCCTCCACCACAAACACATCCGGGTCCGCCACACGGTCCGGATCAGGCCCCGTCTGATTGCTCACAAACGCAATCATCGACCCATCCGGGCTCCACACACCGCCACTCTCGCCATACGCCTTACCGCCGTTTACAGACCCATCCACCGGCCCATTCGTCAGCTTCGTCAACTTCTTCGTCGCCACATCAAACAGATAAAGATGCGGCTCCTTGTCCGTCAGAAACCCTTCGCGGTCTTCCTTGAAATGAAACCGGTCAATCACAATTGGCTTCGGAGCCTTGGGCTTCGCACCCTTCTCCGGCTCTGGCTCATCCTTCTCCGTCAGCGTCAGCAGCAGCGTCTTGCTATCCGGAGACCACTTGAACCCTCCCAAATCTTCCTTCACATTCGTCAACTGCTGCGCCTCGCCTCCGCGCCGGTCCAGCACCCACACCTGCGAGCCCTTCCCCGCATCCGGCCCCGATCCCTCGCGCCCCGAAGTAAACGCCAGCCACCTCCCATCCGGACTCCACTGCGGCCCGCTCGCGCCGTCCTTGCTGAACGTCAACTGCACGTCCTGCTTCCCATCCCAGCTCACCATCCACAGCTGGTTCAAGCTCTTATCCTCCCCCACATCCACCGAGCTCACCGTATAAGCAACCCAAGCCCCATCCGGCGACACCTGCGGATCACCCACCCTCTGCAGCTTCGCCAGATCCTCCAGGTTCATTCCCCGCTTCGCCGCCGCAGCAGCACCCGTTGCAGAAGCACCCGCCGCAGCACCAGTCTGTGCCTCCATCGCAGCAGCACCGGGTTGAGTCAACGCACAGCCCATCATCAGAGCCGCAAGGCTAAAAGACACTCGTAGTCGCATGGCCGGAGTGTAGCACCGCCCATCCAGCCCCATCAAAATCCCAATCCCTCAGGGATCGCCTTCGCGCCTACGATCGTCTTGGCCTTCGCCGTTGCCGTCGCCCTGGCCGCTGCCGTTGTCCTGGCTGTTGCAGTTGCCCTTGCCCTGGCTCTCCCCAACACCCAGCAAGACTCTCGTCATCCTGGAGCGAAGCGAAGGACCACTGTATTGGCGCTTGCCCTTGCCCTTGCCCTTGCAGTTGCTTTTTTGTTTGTCATTCTGAGCGAAGCGAACGAACCTGCAGTCTCCCGTTCTTGCCTTTAGCCGCCCTCACCCTAAGCCAGCCGTCCGCACAACAAGGCACTCCCCACGACCCAACGCAGGCCAACCCCGCGCCTCGAGCAGCGAGCCATCCACTCTTACAGCAGGCTCTTCACCGCATCCCACACATACATCCCGATGATCCCGACCGACAGCAAGCTCACCGCCGCAATCGCAGCCCGAACATACGGATCGATCCGATGAACCTTCGCCAGAATCTCATGCTGTTGTTCCGCCTGCAGATGTCCCGCATCATCCAGGAAGATCTGATCTTCCTCATACCGCGTCAGCGTTCCCCGATACCCAAGCAGCACCAGCAGAATGACCGCAACTCCACCCCACACCATCCACAAAACAGGCATCATGCCCATAAAGCACCTCTAGCGTCGAATTCGAGCCAGCTCCAGATACCGGGCAAGTCTGGATTACCCGGGCCCGCAAGGTAGGAGGGGCGGTTCGCACAGAATAATAGTCCTGTTCAGCTCACATTGCACAAAAGAATTTTCACCGCCCCCCAACCCATTCCAATACCGCCCCCAACCGACCCGAATCCCCGCGCCCTCCACCCGCGACGCTCCAACCCTCGCCGTCCGCGCAGGACCAAGGGTGCCCCATTCATGACAGTTCCATCGTCAGGGGTGGGGTCCGCAAGAATCCCCCGCCCGCAGCAGTTACTCTATCAACAGCATGAGCGATTACTTCACCCTCTTCTCCCTCCCGCAGCACCTGCACCTCGACCTCGCCGCCCTCGAGAAGGCCTTCTACGCCCAGTCCCGCAAGCTCCACCCCGACCGCTTCGCCTCCAAGCCCGCCGCCGAGCAAGCCGCCGCGCTCGCCGCCAGCTCCCAGCTCAACGACGCCTACCGCACCCTCCGCGACCCCATCCTCCGCACCGAGTACCTGCTCTCCCTCCAGGGCATCCAGCTCGAAGAGCAATCCCGCGCCGCCACAGATCTCGCCAAATCAACCGGCACGCAGAAGAAACAAGTAGCTCCCCCCGACCTCCTCGAAGAAGCCTTCGAGCTCAACATGGCCCTCGAAGAGATGCGAGAAGCCCTCGAGGCCCACACCGACCCCGACCCCAACGTCCGCCGCGACCTCGAGTCCGCCCGCGAAAAATTCACCGCCATGCTAGCCGAAACCCAGCGCCAGCTAGAATCCCTCTGGACCGCCTGGGACGCCGCCGTAGACACCGAGGCAGCCGCAGCCCCCACCACCCCCGACCCCACCGCCGCAGCAGCTAAAGACGCCGCCAAGCAAGCCATGGTAGCCCTCCTCAACCGCCGCAGCTACATCCGCAACCTCGTCCGCGACGTAAACGCCACCCTCGAATAGCACCCCAACAACCCAAACCCCAACAGCCCGTCATCTCGACCAAAGCGCGCAGTGGAGAGACCCCTGCATTCGCCGTTGCCGTTGCCCTTGCCTTTCTGTCTGTCATTCGGGCCCTGAGCGGAGCCGAAGGGGAGGAACCTGCTTCTCGAACCCGCAGCGCGCGCCCGTTCTTGCCTTTAGCTAGAAGCTAAAAGCTGCCTTTCCCCCGCACCATCCTCGCCACTAAATCCACACCCCACGGCACCGCATTTCCTGCTATCAACAACCATGCGCGCCCGCCTCCTCCACCTCGCCGCCATCCTCCTCATCACCCCCCTCCACGCCCAGTCCAACCCCAACTGGACGACGCCCCTCGCCCCCTTCCGCATCGCTCCCAATCTCTACTACGTCGGCAGCCGAGACCTCGCCTCCTACCTCATCACCACCCCCGCCGGAGACATCCTCCTCAACTCCAACCTCACCACCTCGCCGCCGCAAATCTTCCATAGCATCGAGCAGCTCGGCTTCCACCCCTCCGACATCAAGATCCTCCTCATCAGCCACGCCCACTCCGACCACGCCGGAGGCAGCGCCGCCATCCTCCAGCAAACCCACGCCCGCTACATGGTCATGGACGCCGACGTCTCCACCATCCAATCCGGCGGCCGCACCGACTTCGCCCACTTCAAGCCCTACCCCGCAGCCCACGTCGACCGCGTCCTCCACGACGGCAGCACCGTCCAGCTCGGCGGCATCACCCTCACCGCGCACAAGACCGCCGGCCACACTCCCGGCTGCACCACCTGGACCCTGCAGATCATCGAAAACGGTAAGCCCCTCAACGTCGTCATCGTCGGCAGCGTCACCGCCCTCAGCGAGTACCGCCTCATCGCAACGCCCCACCACCCCGCCTCCTATCCCGGCATCGCGCAGGACTTCGCCCGCACCTTCACCCAGCTCGAAGCCCTCCCCTGCGACATCTTCCTCGCCTCCCACGGCGAATACTTCGACCTCCTTCCCAAGCTGGCCCGCAGCAAAATCGAAGGCCCCTCCGTCTGGATCGACCCCGAAGGCTACAAACGCGCCATCGCCCAAAGCCGCGCAGCCTTCGAATCCGATCTAACCCGCCAGCAAGCCGCCGCCCACTCCAAACCCTAGCCATTGCCCAAGCCGTCGCCGTTGCTTTTCTTTGACAATTTCTGAAAGGAAATTGTCATTCCGAGCGCAGCGAGGAACCTGCTGTCTCCCGTTCTTGCCTTTGCTCTTGCCAGAAGCTAAAAGCTAATAGCTAGAAGCCGCCTTTACGACCGCCTCTTCAACCCCGCCAGATGATGCAGATCATGCCCCGCCATCGTCTCCACAATCGTCCACAGGGTCATCTCCCCGCGCTCCGGATGCACCGCCGGCATCTTCTTATCCGCCTCCGTCAACCCACTCACAAACGCCACATTCCACGCCCGCAGCGCCGCAAACGTAGCCATCGCCTGCTCCGCCGTATACACCCCATACGCACGAGACCACGCGTCCTGATCAAACGGCTGCAATAGACTCGCGCCGCCGTAGCTCTGCCTCAGCCGAAACCCGAACGCAATCTCGCAGTCCGTCAGATGCGCGACAATCTCCCGCACACACCACTTCCCCGGAGCCGGCCGCGCCTCCATCTCGGCCGAGCTCAACCCGTCGATCACCTGCGCCAAACGCCTCGCCGTCTGCGCAATTACTTCCGCAGGATCCCGCTCCCCCAGCACCCCAGCATACGGATTCAAACTCATCGTCACACCTCGCTCTATCTCGCTATCATCATCCCTAACACCCACACTGTACAGCCGAATCTGCTTCCACCCTCCGCCTCCAAGCATCCAATTCCCCACACGCCGCACTCGGCACAAAGGATCCCGCACATGCAATACAAAACTCTCGGCGACACCGGCCTGCTCGTCTCCCAACTCTGTTTCGGCTGCATGACCTTCCACGGCGGCACCGGCATGTTCAAAGCCATCGGCAACGTCGACCAAAAGGGTGCCGACGACCTCATCAAAGGCTCCCTCAACGCCGGCATCAACTTCTTCGACACCGCCGACGTCTACTCCGAAGGAGAGAGCGAAAAGGCCCTCGGCCAGTCCCTAAAGAACCTCAACATCGCCCGCAAAGACGTCGTCATCGCCACTAAAGTCTTCGGTCGAGTCGGCCCCGGCCGCAACGACATCGGAGCCTCCCGCGGCCACATCCTCGACTCCATCGACGGCTCCCTCCGCCGCCTCCAGACCGACCACATCGACCTCTACCAGATCCACGCCAACGACGCCGTCACGCCCCTCGAAGAAACCCTCCGCGCATTAGATGACTTGGTGACCTCCGGCAAAGTCCGCTACATCGGAGTCTCCAACTGGCCCGCCTGGCGCATCGCCAAAGCCCTCACCCTCTCCCACTTCCGCAACCTCGCACGCATCGACACCCTGCAGGCCTACTACTCCATCGCCGGCCGCGACCTCGAGCGAGAAATCGTCCCGCTCCTCGAATCCGAGCGCACCGGCCTCCTCGTCTGGAGCCCCCTGGCCGGCGGCCTTCTCTCCGGCAAATTCTCCCGCGACAATCAAACGCCAGCCGACTCCCGCCGCTCCAGCTTCGACTTCCCTCTCGTCGACAAAGACCGCGCCTGGCGCATCCTCGACGTCATCGCCCCCATCGCCAAAGCCCACAACTGCTCCGCCGCGCGAGTCTCTCTCGCCTGGCTTCTCTCCAAGCCCGTCGTCACCTCCATCATCATCGGAGCCAAGCGCCTCGACCAGCTCGAAGACAACATCGCCGCCACCGAACTCCAACTAACCCCCGACGAACTCCAGCAACTCGACGCCGTCAGCGCCCTTCCCCCCGAGTACCCCGGCTGGATGCTCCAAACCCAAAGCGCAAACCGCCTCGACCCCTCCGTCCAGCGCTTCGCCCCACCCTCCGACAAAAAGTAGCCCCACAGCAGCCAGCCTCCATCCCCACAACAAGGCAGTGGCCGGACGCCCACAAAGCACCGGCCACTCCACCTCCGCCCTTGCGGTTACGGTTGTCGTTGCCTTTGCCTTTCTGTCTGTCATTCCCGAAGGGAATCTGCTTCTTCCTTTGTCGTTGCCTTTGCCTTTGCCTTTGCCTTTGTCGTTGCCCTTGCCTTTGCCTTTGCCTTTGCCCTTGCAGTTGCAGTTGCTCGTTTTTCGCCGTCATCCTGACCCTGTAAGGGGAAGGACCCCCGCATTGGCTCTTGCCGTTGCTCTTGCTGTTGCTGTTGTCGTTGCTGTTGCTGTTGCTGTTGCTGTTGCTGTTGTCGTTGCTGTTGCTGTTGTCGTTGCTGTTGCAGTTGCAGTTGCAGTTGCAGTTGCTTGTTCTTACAGTTCCTGTTCCACCGCAACTCTCGTCATCCTGAGCGTAGCGAACGGACCCCTGTATTGGCTGTTGCTGTTGCTCTTACCGTTGCCTCTACAAGTTCTTCACCCTCATCCTGACCCTGTAAGGGGAAGGACCCCCGTATTGGCCCTTGCCCTTGCCCTTGCCTTTCTAGCTGTCATTCCGCAGCGCAGCGAAGGAATCTGCTTCTGCCTCTGCCTCTGCCTTTGCCTTTGCCTTTGCGGTTGCCGTTGCGGTTGCGGTTGCCTTTGTCTTTGCTCTCAGCTAGAAGCTAAAAGCTAGAACCTGCCTCTCTCGCGATACACTCCCCCCATGCGCGCCGCCGCCCTCCTCCTCGCCGCAACGCTCCTCGCTCCCACCGCGACCGCCCACGCCCAATGGACCCTCCAGCCCTCCCCCACCACCGCCGACCTCCGCGGCATCGACAACGTCGGCAACGGCATCGCCTGGGCCTCCGGCACGAACGGCACCATCCTCCGCACCACCGACAGCGGCGCCCACTGGCAACGCTGCACCGTCCCACCCAACGCCGAGCACCTCGACTTCCGCGGCATCCAGGCCTTCGACGCCAACACCGCCATCGCCATGTCCAGCGGCCCCGGCGACCAATCCCGCCTTTACAAAACCACCGACGCCTGCCAATCCTGGCACCTCCTCTTCACCAACCCCGACGAAACCGGCTTCTGGGACGCGCTAGTCGTCACCTCTGATGATGAATCGTTCGTCCTCGGCGATCCCGTAAACGGCGAATTCAGACTGTGGAGTCAAATTGGCGACAATCCCAAATGGTCCTCGGATTGGAACAACCATCCGGTGAGAGCATTGAAAGATGAAACAGCTTTCGCAGCAAGCAATTCATGTTTGTCCAGTGGCGGACTCGGTAGCTTTTCGTTTGTGACTGGTGGTCTAAAGCCCGAGATCATCTTCGAAGTTCATGGCATCGATGTAAAGAGTGGGATGTTTTCCAACTGGCAGCGCATCCCATTGCCTCTCGCAGCAGGCCCAAGTGCTGGAGCATTCTCCGTCGATCGGCCTTCGAACCAAGCTTTCCCTGTGGTCGGAGGCGATTATTTGAAACCAAACGTGACTGAAGGAACCGCCGTCTACACAAAAGATTGGGGTCTACACTGGCAAGCCGCCACCACCCCACCCCACGGCTACCGCAGCGCGGTAGCCTACGACGCCACCACCCGCACCTGGATCACCGTAGGCCCCAACGGCACCGACATCTCCACCGACGACGGCCGCAACTGGCACCCCCTCATCCCATCGAAAGACGAACCCCCCGACGCCGACCGCAACTGGAACGCCCTCTCCCTCCCCTACGTCGTAGGCCCCCACGGCCGCATCGGTCTCCTCCACCCCTCCGCCCTCCAACCCCACTAAAAATCTCCCCCTCGCCCCAAACACAAAACACCCCAGTCCACCTCCGCATATCCGGCGGCAGCCTGGGGCGTGTTTCCATCCAGCTCTTACTTCTGCGGAGTCACCTTCACCGCCTTATTCTTCTCAAACTGGACCACCACCGGGTGCCCGTCATTGTCGTACGTCACATAGCGGTCACCCATCGAATCCGAACTCGGCGTCATCACCTGTCCCAGCGCCATCATCGCCTGGTTCTCGCTCATCCCCGGCACCACCTCATGCTTGTCAATGTGAGCCCACGTCTCCGCTCCCCAGTGTTTGTACAGCACATGCGGATCGTCATAGAAGAAGACCTCATCATTCACCAGCGTATACAAGCCATTCGAGTAGTTGCCCACCGGAGTCGCATACTCTTTCTTCGGGTCGCTCGAGTTCGGCATCGTGAACGCCAGCAGCACCTGCCGCTCTCCCCCCGGTATCCGCAGCACCGCCCGTCCACTCGCCGGAGCCTTCTCCTCAAACACATCTTTGATCAGCAGAGGAGTCGCTCCCAGCAGCGTCCCCACCGGATGCGCATAGTTCACATGCTTGCCTTCATCCACGTAGTAGTCCATCTGTCCGCCCGCGCTCACCCACACCGTTTGCCCAATCAGCGCGCGCTCATTCGCAATCGAGTCCGGCCGTTCTTTCTTCAGAAACACCAGCGCATCCGGATCCACCTTCACCTCGGCATACGGATTCTTCGCCACCGGCATGTCCTCGTGATTCTTCCTGTACTGGTTCCCAATCAACCCCGCCACCACCAGGACAAACACACCCGCCGACGCAAGCGCTACCTTTGGTCCTTTTTGCATAAAACCCTCCGTTCAAAGAGAGTAGCTGGATCGCCAAAAGGTTGCGAGCCCTATCCTCGAAAATCCTCCGTACGCTATCATCGGCGAACATCATCTCCCCGAGGTCTCCCCTCATGCAACTTCGCCGCACCCTTCTCCTCGCTCCTCTCGCCCTGGCCCTCCACGCCCAGCAACCGCCCGCGCCCGCCGCTCCCTCCCCCGCCGTCACCCGCTACATCAAGGTCCCCGCCGCGGAGTGGATCGTCCTCCGCCACGTCCGCGTCATCGACGGAACCGGTGCTCCCGCCATCGACAACACCGACCTCATCCTCCACAACGGCAAGATCGATTCCATCGGCCCCTCCGCCAAAATCGAAGCTCTCCCCAGCGCCGTCATCCTCGATCTCACCGGTCGCACCGTCTTCCCGGGCCTCGTCGGAATGCACGACCACCTCTACTACCTCACCCGCCCCAACCTCGACATCACCGGCGCCTCTGAGCCGCCTGTCATCGTCCCGCAAATGGGCTTCACCTCACCGCGCCTCTACCTCGGCGCGGGAGTCACCACCCTCCGCACCACCGGCTCCATCGAGCCCTACTTCGACCTCAACCTCCGCACCATGATCGACAACGGCTCCCTCATCGGCCCCCACCTCGACGTCACCGGCCCCTACCTCGAAGGCTCCGGCGCCTTCGCCCTGGAGATGCACCAGCTCAAAGACGCCGACGACGCCCGCGCCACCGTCGCCTTCTGGGCCGCCCAAGGAGTCACCAGCTTCAAGGCCTACATGAACATCACCCGCGCCGAGCTCAAGGCCGCCATCGACGAGGCCCACAAGCACGGCCTCAAGATCACCGGCCACCTCTGCTCCGTCACCTACCCTGAAGCTGTCGAGCTCGGCATCGACGACCTCGAGCACGGCTTCTTCGTCAACACCCAGCTTGACCCCGGCAAGCAGCCCGACCTCTGCCCACGCTCCAGCGGCAACCCCACCCTCGCCCGCATGACCCCTGACTCGCCCGAAGGCAAGGCCCTCATCAAGCTTCTGGTCGACCATCACGTCGCCGTCACCTCCACCCTCCCCGTCTTCCAGTCCTACGACCCCGCCCACCTCCACGTGCAGCCGCGCGTTCTCGCTGCCATGTCCGCCCCCACCCGCGAGGCCTACCTCACCGTCCGCAGTCTCGAACTCATGCGAGCCGCCGCCGACCCCAAAGCCGCCGCCGAGCGCGCCGCCATGTTCCACAACGGCATGGCGATGGAGCGAGCCTTCGTCGCCGCCGGTGGCCTCCTCCTCGCCGGCCCCGACCCCACCGGAGACGGCGGCACACTCCCCGGCTATGGCGATCAGCGCGAAGTAGAGCTCCTCGTCGAAGCCGGTTTCACTCCCCTCGAAGCCCTCCACATCGCCACCCAGAACGGTGCCATCTACATGGGCAAAGCCGCGACCATCGGCAGCATCGCCCCCGGCAAAGACGCCGACCTCGTCGTCGTCAACGGTGACCCCGCCCAGCACATCACGGACATCGAAAACACCGAGCTCGTCTTCAAAGACGGCGTCGGCTACGACTCCAAAAAACTCCTCGACTCCACCCTCGGCCGCTACGGCCAGTACTAACTAGTCCACCGGCTCCATCCCGCTAAACTGCTTCTCCAGCGCCACCAGGCTCTCCGCCGTCAACGTATCCGCATGCCGCAGCGCGGGGAAGAACACGCTCCACATTCCCGTCACGGTCATGCTCGCAATTCCTCCGATCACCACCGCTCGCACCGCTCCCCACCAGTGCGCCGTCAGCCCGCTCTCATACTCACCCAGCTCATTCGACGCACCCAGAAACAGCCAATTAATACTCGACACCCTCCCCCGCATCGCCGGAGGAGTCGCCAACTGCAGAATGCTCGACCGCACCACCACCGAGATCATATCCGTAGCTCCAATCACCACCAGCGCCGCGCAGCTCAACAGAATATTCCGGCTCAACCCGAACACCACCGTCGCCGCACCAAACAGCCCCACGCACGTCAGCATCGTCTTGCCCGCCTTCCGCCGGATCGGCAAAGCCAGCAGCGTCAGCGACACCGCCAGCGCCCCCAGCGACGGCATCGCCCGCAGCAGCCCCAGCCCATTCGCACCCGAGTGCAGCACATCCACCGCAAAGATCGGCATCAGCGACGCCGCTCCCCCCAGCAGCACCGCAAACAAATCCAGCGAGATCGACCCCAGCAGCAGCCGCGTCCCAATCACATACCGCAGCCCCGCCAGCATCGTCTCCACCGTAAAGCCCTTCTTCTCCCCACCCCCGCGAGGCCTAACCACGCTCAGCAATCCCAGAAACATCACCAGCCCCAGCAGCGTAAAGCAATACACCAGCGGAGCCCCATTGAGCCCCGCAAACCGTCCCCCAAACACCCTCGCCAGCGACACCGTAAACAGCAGCCCGCCCAACATCGGCCCCGTAGCATTCGCAATCTGAAAGATCGTCGCCCCCCACGTCACCGCGTTCACAAAATGTTCCTTCGGCACCAGCGTAGGAACCAGCGCACTCGACGCCGGCCCGCTAAAGCATCTCCCCGTCCCAATCACAAACAGAATCGCGTAGATCACCCAGATATTCCGAGCCCCATGCAGAGCCAGTGCCAACAGCGCCGCTGTCGCCAGCGCCTGCACCGAGTAGCACACCAGAATAATCGTGCGCCGGTCATACCGGTCTGCCACATGCCCCGCCGGAAGCACAAAAAATAGTCCCGGAGCAAACAGCGCCAGCCCCGTATACCCCAGCGCCAGCGCCGAGTGCGTTATCTGATACACCTGCCACGCCACGCCCACCGACTGCGCCTCCGCGCCCATAATCCCCATCAGCCGCGCCGCCGAATAGAAGCGAAAGTCTCGTGACTGCCACGCAATCGTAGCCCTTGGTTTCGTCTGCTCCGCCTCATTCATGTCCTACCATGCTCCCACACTTCCCCCCTCCCCAGCGACGCATCTTCACCCCCCGGCGTTATCCTTAACCCAACGGAGACGCCCATGCCCCCACCCGATCGTGAAACCCTCGCCGCCCTCCTCACCGAAGCCCGCAACCCTGCCAGCGAGCATCTCGACCAGCTCTCCACCCTCGACCTCCTCACCCTCATCAACGCCGAAGACGCCACCGTCGCCTCCGCCGTCCACGCCGTCCTCCCCTCAATCGCCAAGGCCGTCGACGCCATCGCCGACCGCTTCACCCGCGGTGGCCGCCTCTTCTACATCGGTGCCGGCACCAGCGGCCGCCTCGGCGTACTCGACGCCAGCGAGTGCCCCCCAACCTTCTCCGTCCCTCTCACCCTCGTCCACGGCCTCATCGCCGGGGGTGACCGCGCCCTCCGCCTCTCCAGCGAGCACTCCGAAGACTCCCGCGATGAAGGTGCCAACGACCTCGCCGCCGCCGGCTTCGCCTCCAACTCCCAGCCCGACACCCTCGTCGGCATCGCCGCCAGCGGCCGCACCCCCTACGTCCTCGGAGCCATCGACTACGCCAACGCCCGCAACGCCCTCACCATCGGCCTCAGCTGCGTCCCCAACTCCGCCCTCGCCCTCGCCTCCGACATCGCCATCACCCCCGCCACCGGCCCCGAGGTCCTCACCGGAAGCACCCGCATGAAGGCCGGCACCGCCACCAAGCTCGTCCTCAACATGCTCTCCACCGGCGTCATGGTCCGCACCGGTGCCACCTTCGGCAACCTCATGGTCAACGTCCGCCCCACCAACGCCAAGCTAGTCGACCGAGCCCACCGCATCATCTCCGCCGCCACCGGCTGCGACCCCGACACCGCCGCCCGCCTCCTCACCGACTCCGGCAACAACGTCAAAGCCGCCATCCTCATGGCCACCCTCCACCTAACCCGCCCCGAAGCCGAACAACGCCTCACCGCCGCCCGCGGCATCCTCCGCAAAGCCCTCAACCCCTAGCCTCCGCAGGATACCCGTAGCCCAGCATCCTCTTGACCAGCGCCGCGCGTCCTTCGTGCCCCCACGAAACCCGTCCTCTCGACCAAAGCCGCGCATTCTTCGCGCCAATACAACTCTGTCATCTCGACCGGAGCCAAACGGCTTCATCGTTTGGCGTAGCGGAGAGACCTGCAGTTGCTGTTGCATTTGCATTTGCATTTGCATTTGCCGTTGCATTTGCCGTTGCCTGTTTTTCGCCGTCATCCTGGAGCGAAGCGAAGGACCCCTGTATTTGCCTTTGCCTTTGCTTTTGCCTTTCTATCTGTCATTCTGAGCGCAGCGAGGAACCTGCTTCTCGCTCGCGCAGCGAGCGCCCGTTCTTGCCTGAGCTAGAAGCTAGGAGCTAAAGGCTAGGAGCTAAAAGCTAGAAGCTAGCAGCTAAAAGCGAGCACCCCACCCCAACCCTCCCGCGAATCCCTACCGCACCTCGCCCACCATCACTGCCCCCGGCGCCACCGTCAACAAATCCCCCACCGGCTCCGGGCTCAGCAACGACCGCAACCCCCGCCTCCCGGCCACATCCCCCAGCTCCACCGGCTTGTCCGACAAATTACACCCCACCACCACATTCGCCGATGTCCTTGAGTCCGCCGGAGCTCTCCGCATCCACACCACCGCCCCCAGCGCGTCAAAATCCATCACCGTCTCCGCTCCCTGCCGCACCGTCGCATTGTCATGGTGCAGCTCAATCAGCTGCTTATAAAGCTGCAGCAGCGACTTCGGATCAGCCTGCTCCACCGCCACATTCGCCGTCGCTCCATTGGCCGCCGCTCGCGCCGCGTCCAGCGTCCCAGCAGTAAAGCCCGGCAGCGTATTCGGATCAACCGCCACCGGAACAATCTCATCCGACTCCACCACCACCGGCATCGGAGGAGGAGGAAACAGGTCCTTCCGCAGCGGAGGAATATACGCCTGAAACCCCTCATACCCCTTCCCCGTGTCCACCGGCTTCGGAGCCACAGGCTTCGGCGCTGGCTCCGGCTTCCGCGTCACATTCCCCGGGGTCCACTGCATCAGCGGCCCATCCGTCCCCGCCGCGTCCAGCCCCAGCTCCAGCCCATACTCCAGCAGCACCGCCCCCCTTGACGCCAGCAGCATCACCGCCAGCGTCCTCTCCAACCCCGCCTTCTTCGCCGCCTCCATCTCCGCCGGAACCCGCACCGCCACCAGCAGCGGATTGCTCACCGCCGCCGTCCTCGGATGACTCTGCCCCCGCCGTCCACGCCTCGTCGGAGCACTCGCAGCAGGAGTCGAAGCCGCCGCAGGCACCACCTCCGCCGACGTCCCCGCTGCCCCCAGCGCCGCCATCAACTGCGCCCGCAGTCCCGCCGCCGTCACCCCACCGCCCGCCGCCCTCCCCATCGCCGCGCTCGCCGTCAGCTGCGTCTCCTTCGACAGCGCCCGGATCACGTCCTGGTCCGCCGTCGCCGGAGCATCGGCCAGCAACACCCGTCCCCCCGGAAAGCTATCCGTCAGCACCCGAAGCTGGTGCAACAGCAGCGCAATATGCCCCGCCCCGTCCACCTTCTGCAGCTCTCCCGTCGGAATATAGATCCCAGCCGCCCCCTGGTTCAGCCACCCCCGCGCCGCGGCCAGATAGTTCGCATCATCGCTCTGCGATGCCGGAGCTCCCATCTCCACGATCACCCGCAGATGACTCCCCACCGCCGCCCGCGCCAAATCATCAAACCCCGTCGCCGACGGCGACAATCCCGTCACAATCAGCGCATCCACCCCCAGCCCCTGCAGATAATCCAGCCGCTGCCCCACCCCCGCCAGATCACCCTTCCCATCGCCATCCGAGTCTTGAAACGTCTCCGGATCGATCCTGTAAAACACCCCTCGCCGCCACCACGGCTCCACCGACACACCCGACCCCGCCCAGTTCCTCTGCGCCATCACCTGCCCCCGCGCCGTCGCCAGCCCGCTCAGGCCAGGCAGTCCCGTACCCCCAAGGAGCAGCGCCGCGCTAAGAAATAGAGGTCGCCATTTAGGCAGGAAGTAGGTCCGCATAGACAAAATTGTCGCGCTCGACGATCTCGCCGACCGACACCTCAATGCTACCGGACTTGCCGCCCGAAGGTGCCCCGCTTGCGTCGAAAAAGCACGGCCCGGCGCTCACGAACGTGTGGAACTCCCCGCGCTCCCCACATGGGTCCACCGACTCCGGCAGCTCCGCCAGCAGCGCCTCATCCAGCACCCTCCCCGCAAACCGCTTATCCAGCTTCCGAGGATCGACACACACCAGGTGAGCCCGCATCCCCGCCGCAATCATCGACCGCGCCAGCTCGTCGGTAGGAATCAGCCAGCACGGAAAGATCGGCTCGAGCCCCGTCCCCGCCATCTTCGCCACCCGGTACTCCCGTATGTCCTCCAGAAATAAATCCCCAAACGCAATCCCGTGCAGCCCCTCGGCCACCGCCCGCGCGCACACCCCGGCCATCAGCTCCTCGTACACCTCGTTCGAGCAAGGCCACGGCAAAGGAACCTTCCACAGCGGCAGCCCCGCCGCCTCCCCCTGCCGGTCCAGCAGCTCCTCCCGGAACCCATGCATCGCCACCCGGCCGAAATGCTGGTTCACGGTCGTCAGCAAACCGACCACCTCAAACTCCGAACGGTACTCCGGACTGTCGCGCAGAAGATGCAGCGCCCAGGCGCTGTCCTTGCCTCCCGACCAGCTCAGCAGGATCGGTTTTCTGGCCACAAACCCCTCCAATTCGTCGTGCGCATCCCGAACCTTCCCTCAGTCACGCGGCTTGCAACCCAAGACCCCGCTAAACCAGCACGAATGCACCCTATTTGCCCAGATATGCCCTGTACCGCGTCTCCACCACCCCAGTATTGCGCGCCAGCTGCAGCTTCGCTACGTTGTACTGATACAACGACTTAACCAGCTCCGATTGAGCATTGGCCAGCGTCGCCTCCGCATCCACCACCGCCAGGTTATCGTCCACCCCCGCCGTAAACCTCTCCCGCTCATCCCCCAATTCCTGCTCCGCCAGCTCCACATTGCTCTGCGAAACCTTCACTAACTCGTTTGCTGCGTTCACATCCAGCATCGACGCCCGAATCTGAGAGTCGATCGCCACCCGCAAATCCGCCTCCCGCTGCCGCAACCCCACCAACTCCGCATTAACAACATCCAACTCCCCCCGCTGCCCCGCCTCGCGGAAAATTGGGAACTTCAGTGACCCCACGGCACTGAAATTGCCATGGTACGGGCCCTGTGTCAGACCGATGACCCCGTAGTACCCGTTGAACGCAAGTGTAGGCAAACGCTGGTACTTAACCGCCTTCTGCTCGCGGATCGTCAGGGCAATCTGCTCTTCCAGACTCAGGAAATCCTTGCGGTGTTCAAACGCCGTAATCTTCGCGGCATCCAAGTCCATCTCGGCGAGCTGCTCAAATGGAGCAGAATCAGTTAGTTGCAGCTTCTGACCCGCAGGAAGCCCAAGGATGCGAGCCAGCTGAATCGTGTCTTTATCCAACGTCGATTGGGCAGCAAACACCGCCTGTTCCCGTTGCTGGTACTCCACCTGCCCCCGCAACGCATCCAGGTTGGTCCCCACCCCCGCCGTATGCTTCTGGGTAGCCTGATCGAACAGCGTCTTCGCTGCCCTCTGCTGCGCCGTGGCATTGGTCAGATTCGCCTGGTCTGCGAGCACCTGCAGGTAGGCCATCCCGATCGTCAGAACAAGGTCTCCGCGGTCCGTAAGTGTATTGAGGCTAACAACTTTCGTCTCATTAGTCGTTCCACGATACAACTCATAATCCGGCAGATTGAACAGCACCTGATCGAGATGGACCGACGCCTGCGTCGTGTTGACTTTGACGATCTCAGAGAACGTATATCCCGGCGGAATCAGCCCCGTGCTCGCGAAGCCCGATAGGAACGACGGCTTGAATCCCATGGCCGCAAGGTTCAGCTCCTGCGCACTGCTTTGAGCATTGAGGCTCAGGTTCGGGATCAGCGCATCGAGAACCCCGAGCGTGTCGCCCTTGACCGCGCGTTCATTGGCGCGGTCATACTTCAGTCGAACATTCCTCTCAAGTCCAATGGATACAGCATCATCCAGCGAGATCGGAAGTGCGTCCTGCTTGGCCAGATCAATCGGAAGGCCTCCGGGGCCAGACTGCGTTCCTGCCGGAGTAAACACAAACCCCGAACCCGCAGGCTTTGTAAGTGACTCATTCTGCGCGGCAAGAACGGCGCTAGGGGCGCTAGGAAGGGGCTTTTGCGCATACGCCTTCAGTCCTGCCGTCGCCACAGCCACAAGAAGGGCTTTCGCCGCGTAGTCAAGATAGCTCAAGTTGTCAGAAGGCGTCGTCACGTTCCTCTTAGATTGCCATGGGGGGTAAGGGGATGCGAAATCCTTCAACGCGGATCGAAAACCGGACATGGAGCCCTCGCCCTGCCTCGTCACTTAGGCCAAAAACCAATAAAAGCCCACAAACTGCCCCTATTCCGGGATGATCTTAACGAAGACTCCGTCGGGCAGAGAGGCCCCGCCGAGCAGATGAATCGTACCATTCCGGGTAAATCCGCGCAGCATCATCGCTGGTTTCGCCACTGGTTTCTCGTCCGGACTGGACGTCGTAAGGGCGGCAGGAGCAGGGGTTACGCGCAGCGGTGCCGGGGCCTCACTGGCCTGCCGTTGCCGGTTTGTGCCACGGTCCATGGCCTGATTCGCGAGTTGGTCGGCGGCCTTGTTCTTGTGACGCAGGGCGTGGCTGATCTCAAAACGATCCAGCAGTGCAATCCGACGGCGCGCCTCCTCCCAAAGTGGACGTAAATCGGGCGAATTCACCTTATATTTGCCCTGAATCTGCTTAACCATCAACTCCGAGTCGGAGACCACGCGAAGGCGGCGGTGGCCATGATCGAGCGCCCACTGGAGGCAACCGAGCAGGCCCGAATACTCGGCGAAGTTGTTGGTTCGATTGCCTAGGAACTCAGAAAGCTCCGCAAGGACGACCCCTGCCTCATCTTGCAGGACAGCGCCGTAACCGGCGGGGCCAGGGTTGCCCCGGGCACCTCCATCGCAGTGGGCAGAGACCCAGCCAGCCTGTGTGCTGGAGTTCGTGTCGTCAGGGAAGAGTGTGGAGGAAGGTCGCGGCATCCTCCCAAGTTTACTGCGAGACGCGAAACTTTCGCGGCGAGGTGCTTACGTTTGCAAGCAGAGCTTCGTCTATCGAGGTGTAGTTACCCTGACTCCGGAGTCAGAAACAGCATGAGCAGCAGCGACGCAATCGTTCTCGTTGGCGAAGGCCGACGACGTCCCAGTCCATTCGCACTTGGTCTGCGTGAGATCATGGCAGGCGGTGCGGCAGTAAAATCAACGGTAGCGATGCCCAACGCTACCGCCCAACCCGGAACTCGTACCAAGCTGACGACCGAGCAGATGGAAGCGCGGCAGCAACAGCGCGCCGAAGATGATGAGTTGATTCGCGCGGCGCAGAAGGGCGATCGAGAGTCGTTTGACGCCCTGGTACGACGTTACGATCGCAGTGTTCTGCGCCTTGCAATGCACGTGCTGGGCAACGAACAGGACGCGCAGGATGTTCATCAGGAGGCGTTTCTCAAGGCCTACCGCCATCTGTCGAGCTTCCGCTTTGAGTGCTCGTTTTATACGTGGCTGTACCGGATTGTGACGAACCTTTGCCTGGATCAGCTGCGCAGGCGCAAGAGCCGCCGAGAGGACCCGTCGACCGCACTCGATGGATCCGGCGAAGAGATGGATCTGCTGGCGAATCTGACCGATGGCCGAGCGAGCGCAAACCCGGCCCGGGAGTTGGAACGCAAGACCATAAACGCCGCGATTCAAGACGCGCTGAATGAGTTGACACCGCGTGAACGCACGGTCTTCGAGCTCAAGCACTACCAGGGCTTGAAGCTGAGGACGATCGGTGAGATGCTTTCGACGACCGAGGAAACAGCCAAGAACACACTGTTTCGTGCAACCAGAAAGTTGCGGGCAAAGCTCGCGGACGCAAGGTAGAGATTCGAGGTTTGATTCGGGCCATGAGTGGGCAAATAAGGCATAGACCCGCGTAAGGCTGCAGGTGCATGACAACAATTCAGAGGCCGTAGAGGTACGCAACATGAAGTGTGAAGACGCACAACAAAACATCATCCTGGCGCAGTACGGTGAGCTTGCTGACGAGTTGCAATTTCCGCTGGAGCAGCATCTCGCGGAGTGTGAGGATTGCCGTCGCGAGTGGAATGCGCTGATGGCGCTCAACGAGGAGCTGGCGCTGATGCCGATGGTCGAGCCCTCGCCGAACCTGCTGGCTGCATCGCGGATGCGGCTCGATGAAGCACTTGATTCCATGCCGACCCGGTCAATTTCGCAGCGCTTCTTCGGCAACGCCTTTCGCTGGCTTGGCTTCCTGCAAGGCGCGCCGGCATTGGCTACGCTGCTGCTTGGTATGGGGTTTCTCGGAGGAAATGTGATTGCACGATACCAGGCAGCCCATGTTCCGCAACTCCCGCGGCCAGTCATTCTTTCGAATACGGCCAACGGAGCTATCGCGAGCGTTTCGGGTATTGTGCAAACGCCAAACTCCAGCCTGGTGCAGGTGAACTATAACCGGCTGGTGCCGGAGACGGTGCAGGGTTCGCTCGACGATCCTCAGATTCGCCAACTGCTGTTGTTGGGTACGAAGCTTGCGACCAGCACGGACGTGCATGCGGACTCGGTGGCGCTGCTTGCGAACGAGTGCCGCGCCGGACATAGCTGCGATACCAGCGGTAGCGGTCCGAATGAGATTCGCTCCATTCTGGTGTCGTCGCTGCGCTATGACAAGAGCCCCGAGGTGCGACTGAAGGCCCTTAGCGGGCTGCAACCGTATGTAGGACAGGACGAACATGTGCGCGATGCTGTGCTGGATGCGCTAATGCATGACAAGAGTGCGGATGTGCGGACGCAGGCTATTTCGATGCTGACTCCGGTGGAGGCAGACTCCAGTGTGCGGCAGGTATTGCGGACGGTTTCGTCGCAGGATGCGAACCCTGCTATACGGAATGCGTCGTACCAGGTGCTACAGGGATCGGCCGACATCCAGTAATGGGCATGCTTCGAATGGCGATGAGACCTACGAACGAATTCGGTGGGGTGGCCGGGTGGCAGCGGGCGGGCGCATTCGCTCCATGGAATGTGGGACTTGCGTGCGGGCTGGCGTTGCTTCTGGCGGTACGGACGGTGCGGGCAGAGGGGCTCGATCACAAGACTCCGGGGCAAAGTGAGAGCTTGTCGAATGGAGGGTCGCATCTGGCGTCGCCTCGGGGAATTCCGCCTCATGCGCATGGATATCTTGGGATTCTGTTTCAGGACTTGAGCGATAAGCAGCTTTCTTCTCTTCACTTAGCGGGGGGCCGCGGGGTTGAGGTGATGATGGTGGATCATGATGGGCCGGCGGGGAAGGCGGGGCTGCGGACGCATGATGTGATTGTGAGTTTGAATGGGCAGATGATTAGCAGCGCGGACGGGCTTCGGCGGATGATTCATGACGCTGGGGTGGGGACGGCGGTCACCCTGGCGGTGATACGGGGAGGCAAGCAAGTCACTGTAAACGCACAACTTGCGTACCGCGGGGAGGTAGAGAGGGAGGCCCTGGCGAGGATGGCTGAGCCGGATCGGCTGACGGATGAGGGAGATCCTGTGGTGGGTGGGGCGGTGGCAGGGTATGAGGTGCCGCAGGCGGCTGTGGGCGGGTCGTCCAAGGGGCATGGATTTTTATTGCAAATGATACATAACACGCCGTTTACCGGGATCGCTCTGGAGGCGATGGAGCCTCAGTTGGCGGAGTATTTCGGGTCGTCGACGGGTGGGGGGCTACTGGTGGAGACGGTGGTGGCGAATAGTCCGGGGGCGGGGGCTGGAATTCGCGCGGGGGATGTGGTACTTCGTGTTGATTCTATTGTGGTTAGATCTACCGCAGACTGGGTGAAGCGGTTGCATGAGGGCAAGGGGCGTGGGTTGGTGCTGACGGTGCTGCGGGACAAGCATGAGCAGACGATCACGTTGATTCCAGAGGCGAAACGGCACTCCGAGGTGGAGTGGCCGGAGATTCGGTGCAGTCAGCCGCTGGCGGCGTGACCTGCGGGAAAATGAGTGAAATTGTGCGTGTTCAGCCGGATCTTGGGTCGCAAGTGGCGTGACTGAGGGAAGGTTCGGGACACGCGGGGTCTGAGACGCCGGGTTTGGCGCTGGTGCGGGGGATAGAGGTCCCGAAATGGGCCGGACAGGGTGGCCGGGCGGCGGCTACTTTTTGATGGCGGCGGGCTTGCCTTCCTGGACGTAGTTTTTATTCCAGGCGGGGATCTCGGCGACGTAGGTTCCGGGCTTCTCGATGACGCACTGGCAGCCGAGGCGGGAGTTGAGCTGGAGGCCGGGGGAGAGTTCGAGGCGGTCGAGCTCGAGGTCTTCGGGTTCGGAGACTCCTTCGGCACCCTTCTTGAGGAAGATGTGGCAGGTGGTGCAGGCGGCGACGCCACCGCAGGCGTGGTCGAGGAAGATGCCGTAGTTTTCGGCGACGTCGAGGAAAGACATGGGCTGGCCGTGGCCGTCGTAGGGGAGGGAGTCGAAGGGGAACTCGACGGTCTTGTTTTCGGGCTCAAAGGTGACGCGGACCATGTTGGGGGCGGGGGGCTTGGAGAGGTCGACTTCGGGGAGAGGGGTTTCTTGATCTGACATAGCTCTTCCAGTTTAGTTCGTGCGGGTGGGTTGTGCAGGATGGGGGTGGAGAACAGTGTGAGTCAGCCTACAGACATCCCATTCAGATGGTTCGATTGGGCGGCGACCGTTCCGGGTTGGTCTAGCGGTTCGAGCGCATGGGCGTTGGTGGTTTCAGCGATTAGGCGTGAAGAGGTGGAAGCACGCCGGCTTCCGCTATATTGCCTGGGCGAGCACCCCATGACTCGTTTGAAGGCAGTGCTGAAGGCGCTTTCGGAGTCATAGCCAAGGGCGAGCGAGATCGCGGCGATGGAATCGCTGGAGTTGATTAGGCGGTCGCCGGCCAGCAGCATGCGCCAGCGCGTCAGGTATTCCATGGGGGATGACCCCACGGTCTTTTTGAACTTTAGAGCGAACACGGACCGGGACATGCGGGCTCGCTCGGCTAGCTTCTGCAGCGTCCAGCGATGAGCAGGGTCGTCGTGCATGGCCTGGATGGCGGCACTCATCTGGGGATCGGCCAAGGCAAACAGCCATCCCACGCCACCTTGCGTTCCCTCGGACAGATGAAGGCGGAGAGCCTGGACCAGCATCATCAGGGCAAGCTGTTGTACGACGAGAAAGCTTCCGGGCCTGGGTTCGCGCAGCTCCTGACTCATGCGCTCGAGGGACCATCGCATCGCTGCCTTATCCGCTTCCCGACGAATATGGACGATGGGGGGCAGCACATCGAGGAGAATCCAGGCCTGGCTTCCGGTGAGGGTGAAGTGGCCTCCTGCGATGAAGCAGTTCCCTCCTCCATTCCATAAGGCGATGCCTCCATCCCTGGGAGCGGCTACGTACTTGAGGGGATCGACCGGAGTCAACGCGAGATCGCTGGTGAGCCGGAAGGGCCTTCCTTTGGGCAGGAGAAAGCAGTCGCCCGCTTCGAGTCTGACCGGATCTGCAACACCGTCCATGACGAGCCAGCACCGGCCGGAGATGATGGCGTAGCACTTGATGCCTCGGTACTGGGCGAACGAGAACGACCAATCGCCTCCGGCGTCAAAACCGCCGGACAGGTAACTTTCGGGTTTGAGGAGGGACAGTACGTTCGAAAGGGGATCCATCAGTCTCCGGGACGATCGCAAAGGTAATGCGGACTATTAGCTATAGATCATACTTCCTGACGCTTTTACTTTGGTATTACAAGAGCTGCGGATGCGGCTCTGGTGAAGCTATCAAGGAGAAGTGTCCATGCGTATTTTCGTCACGGGTGCCACAGGATTTGTTGGTTCGGCTATCGTTCAAGAGCTCCTGCGAGGGGGGCATGAGGTTCTGGGTCTCGCTCGCTCGGAAGCGGGGGCGAAGTCGCTGATCGCGGCAGGGGCGCAGGTGCATCGGGGAGATCTCGAAGATCTGGAGAGCCTGCGCAGCGGAGCCGCGGCTTCGGAGGGTGTGATTCATGCCGGATTCATCCATGACTTTTCACGATTCGAGGAGGTGTGCAAGATCGATCAGCGTGCAATTGAAGCCCTGGGCTCGGCGCTGGCGGGGACGGAGCGCCCTTTGATCGTCACGGGAGGCACGGCGCTACTTGCTCCGGGTCGAATGTTGACGGAGGATGAGGCTGCGCCGAGCGGTTCCGCGTCGATTCCGCGGGTCTCGGAACAGACCGCGCTTGCGATGGTTTCGCAGGGGGTGCGGGCCTCGGTGGTGCGGCTTCCTCCGTCCGTACACGGGGAGGGTGACCATGCGTTTGTTCCGATGCTGATCCATATCGCGCGGGCAAAGGGAGCTTCGGCGTTCATCGGAACAGGGCAGAACCGCTGGCCCGCGGTCCATCGCTTCGATGCGGCGCGGCTGTACAGGCTGGTGCTGGAGAAAGGAGTTTCGGGGACCATCTATCACGGGGTTGCCGAGGAAGGCGTGCCGTTTCAAGAGATTGCAGAGGTGATCGGGCGGCGTCTGAAGGTGCCGGTGATGAGCAAGTCTCCGGAGGAGGCGGCAGAGCATTTTGGTTCGTTCGTGCATTTTGCGGCCATCGACAACGTGGCGTCCAGCGCGCGAACGCAGCAATGGCTCGGATGGCACCCGACCGAAATCAGCCTGCTGAACGATATCGACGATGAGCGCTACTTCCGGGCCTGAACCGTGCGCGCCTGCGGTGCTTCGGTATCGCAGGTGCGTGCGTGCGACGTTAACGTTTCCTTCGCGCGCGATGGCTCAGAACCTTTGCGACGGACGGACACAGGTTCTTCTGGGGAAGCGAGTGCGGGGCTAGTCTTCGGTGGAGTTGGCGGGGGTTTCGGGGTCGGCCTCAGTTTTGTTGATATCCCATGTTTTAGAAGCGAGAGGCGGGGCGACCGGAGTTTGGGTGGGGGTGGAGGATTGGACTTCGGCTTTGGCGAAGGCGTGGGGGGCCGTGGGGGTGGCTCCCTGCTGATTGGCGGCGAGGGATTCTCCGGCGGCGGCCATGGTTTTGCCTCCCAGGGCTCCGGTGACGGCGGCGTCCATCATGAGCTCGGCGAAGCGGCGGGTGGCCTTGTCAAGCTGCTCGATTCCTTTGCGGATGACCTTATAGTCGCCACCGCGGATGGACTGCTTGAGTTCGTGGGCGGCGGCTTCGATGGCGGCGTGCTCGTCGAAGGTGAGGGCCTGCCAGACGGGGGATTTTTCGCCCTTTTCTACGGCGGTGAGGATGGTCTCGGCTTCGTTTTTGGCCTCGATGACCTGGCGGGCTGTGATGTCTTGTTCGGCGTTGTCGAAGGAGTCGAGGATCATGGTTTCTACCTGCTCGTCGGTGAGGCCGTAGGTGGGCTTGACTTCGACCTGGGCCTCTTGCCCGCTGCGTTGCTCGCGGGCGCTGACATGTAGGATGCCGTTCGCGTCGATGAGGAATTTGACTTCGATGCGGGGCAGGCCGGCGACCATGGGAGGGATGTTTTTGAGGTCGAAGCGGGCGAGGGAGCGGCAGTCCTTGGCTAGCTCTCGCTCGCCTTGCAGGACGTGGATGGCGACGTTGGTCTGGCCATCTACGCCTGTGGTGAAGTGTTCGGTGGCGGAGGCGGGGATGGTGGAGTTGCGCTGGATGATTTTGGCGACTACGCCGCCGAGGGCTTCGATGCCGAGGGAGAGGGGGGTGACGTCGAGGAGGAGGAGGTCGTTGGTGGCGGCGTTGGTGGTGCCGGAGAGGATTTGGGCCTGGACGGCGGCGCCGAGGGCTACGACTTCGTCGGGGTTGAGCTCGGTGTGGAGCTTGCGGTTGCGGGCTTCGAGGTCGAAGAGGTTGGTGACGAGCGCGCGGACGGCGGGGATGCGGGTGGAGCCTCCGACCATGACGACTTCGTCGATCTGGTCGGGGGTGAGGTTGGCGTCTTTCAGGGCTTGCTTGACGGGGGCGGCGGTGCGGGCGATGACGGGGGCGATGAGGTCTTCGAATTGGGCGCGGGTGATCTCGCGGGCATAGAGGACTGGGTCCGTGGAATCCCACGTCTCAGAAGCGAGACGTGGGGCACCCGGATTCTTGCCGGTGCCGGGGATTTGCAGGGTCAGGCGGGTGGAGTCGGAGGTGCTGAGGGCGATCTTGGCGTCGATGACGGCCTTGCGGAGTTGCTGGATGGTTTCGGGGTTGGTGGTAACGGATTGATAGGCTTCGGGGCCGAGGTCGCCGCGGATATCGTCGAGGGCTACGGCGAGGAGGAGGTTGTCGATGTCGTCGCCGCCGAGGTGGGTGTCGCCACCGGTGGCGATGACTTCGAAGATGCCGTCGTGGAGCTTGAGGATGGAGATGTCGAAGGTGCCGCCTCCGAGGTCGTAGACGGCGATGATGCGGTCGGCTCCGTTGGGGCTGTCGGCGGTTTGCTTGTCGAGGCCGTAGGCGAGGGCGGCGGCGGTGGGCTCGTTGACGAGGCGGAGGACGTCGAGGCCGGCGATTCTTCCGGCGTCTTTGGTGGCCTGACGTTGCGCGTCGTTGAAGTAGGCGGGGACGGTGATGACGGCGCGGGTGACTTCGGTGCCGAAGAAGCGCTCGGCGTTGCGCTTGAGCTGGAGGAGGATGTAGGCGGAGATTTCTGGGGGGGTGAGGGTGAGGCCACCGACGTTGAGCTTGAGGACTTCGCCGGGCTGGAGGCCGGGGGCGAGGTGGAAGGGGAAGAGGGCGAGCTCTGGGGTGACGTCGGTGAGGTCGCGGCCCATGAGGCGCTTGACGGAGTAGACGGCGTTGGCGGAGTTGGTGAGGAGAACGCTGCGGGCGGCGTTGCCGACGGAGAAGCCGTTGGCCGTGTCCTGGTCGAACGCGACCACGGACGGGACAATCGCCGAGCCGTCTTCGCCGGGGATGACGGCTGGAGTGTCGCCCTGCATGAAGGCGATGAGCGAGTTGGTGGTGCCCAGGTCGATACCGACGACGGGTGCGGTGGTGCGGTGGGGTTCTGCCACGGATCCTCTGCTTTCGTGGGCGCGGGCCGGGGGCCGGTGGAGATGACGTGCGCGCCAAGGACTATTGTCCTATATCCGACGGATTTTGTCCGATATGGAGTGGGGCGCGGGACAGAGAGGGATGCTGCTCGAGGAAGCAGGCTGGGGCGAATTGTTTGGGGAGGAGGGCTAGACGCCCTGGTAGACGTAGCCGATGAAGGCGGCGGCTCCTTTGGCTCCTCCTCCCCACTTGTCGTCGTAGAGGGCGGTAGGGCGGGCGGCTACGACTTCGGGGAGGGTCTTGCCCTGCTGCTTGAGAGCGGCTACTTTGTCTCGCGCGAAGACGAGGACGCTGTGGTATTCGGTGAGCTGGGCCTTGTTGCCGATGGGGCCGTGGCCGGGAATGATGATGGTGTTCGCACCGACGGCGGCAAGATTTTTTTCGGTGGCGCGGATCATGCCGTTGATGCTGCCTCCGGTGGAGTAGTCGATGAAGGGGTAGAAGCCGTTGAACCAGGTGTCTCCGACGTGGAGGACGTCGGCGTCGGGGAAGTGGATGGAGATGTCGGTGTCGGTGTGGGCGGGGCCGTAGTAGGCGAGGTGGAGGGTGGTGCCGTTGAGGTGGAGGGTCTTGGTGTCGGTGAAGGTTTCGGTGGGGATGGCTCCGGCGGGCGATGGGGGGATGGTGGCGTTGAAGGCGGCGATGGTCTGGGTGGTGGAGAGGCGGGTCTTGGTGTTGACCTGGGCGAGGATGGTGGCTCCGGCGGAGTGGACCCAGTCGTTGCCGTCGGTGTGGTCGAAGTGCCAATGGGTGTTGATGAGGTGGTGGATGGGGTCGGCGGAGAGGGCGGCGAGAGCGGCGGTGAGCTGGGGCTGCGAGGTGGCGTAGCCAGAGTCGATGAGGAGCTTGCCGTCGGTGCCGGGGAGGACGGCGATGTTGCCTCCGGAGCCGAGGAGAGCGGAGACGTTGCGGCGTAAGGGCTGGGTGGTGATCTTGGCCTTGGCACCGGCGGCGCGGCCTTCGGCTACGACGGCGGGGACGGCGGTGGGAGCCTGCGCGAAGAGGCTGCGAGGGTTGAACCAAAAGGCCGATGCGGCGAAGGAGGTGGTGGCTAGAAATTTGCGGCGGGAGAGTGGCTGTGGGGTCATGGAGTCCTCTGGGGTTCGTGTACCAGCGTAGAGGGTTTTGCCGAGGAGGAGGGTGCGAGGGGCGGAGGAATCGGTGGCCGTTTTCATGTAACGAAGAAAACGGCCACGGTTGGTTGGTGGTTGCGTCGGTGGGTGGCTAGTCGTTGCGGAAGAGGAGGGGGGCGAGCTGCTGGAGGTTGACTCGCCAAGTGAGCCAGGTATGGGCTCCTTCGGTTTCGACGGCTACGGTGTTGAAGCCTTTGGCCTTGGTCCAGGCTACAAAGTCGCGATTGGCTTGGATGAGGCCGTCGGTTTTGCCGCAGCCAACCCAGAGGAGCTTGAGGTTGGCTTTCTTGGCGTCGAGGTTGGGGATGTCGCGATTGAAGGTGGGTTCGTTGCCCTCTTCTTTGGTGCCGAAGATGGCGGAGCTCATGCCGCCGACGTAGGCGAAGTCGTCGGTGTGGTTGAGGCCGATGGTGAGGCCTTCGAGGCCTCCCATGGAGAGGCCGGCGATGGCGCGGTTCTGGCGGCCGGGAGCCACGTTGTACTCGTGATCGATGGCGGGGAGGATTTCGGTGAGGAGCATTTTGGAGTAGAGGCTGAGGTTTTCGGCGATCTGCGCAGGGTCGCTCCAGACGCTCCAGCCGTGCTGTACGAAGTTGAGGTCGCCGTAGCCCTGGGGCATGACGACGATCATGGGAACGATTTTCTGCTCGGCTAACATGCGGTCGAGGACGAGGTTGGCGCGGCCGTCGTTGTCCCATGCGTCTTCGGTGTCGGACCAGCCGTGGAGGAGGTAGAGGACGGGGTAGCCTCCTTTGAGTTTCTCGTCGTAGCCGGGAGGGGTGTAGACGATGTAGCCCTCTTGATTGTCGGCGAGATTTTTGGCGACGTGGGTGGTGTAGAGGTGGTGGTCGACGCGGCCGTGGGGGATTTCAGTGAGCTCCCAGGGGGCGGGCGTGGGTGCCGGGAGGAGGACCATGTCGCCGAGAGAGACGAGGTTTTTGACCGTGTCGGCGTTGAGTGGATCGAGCTTGGTGATGCCGTCTTCGATGAAGCTGTACTGATAAATTTCGGGCGGGAGGACGGGGGTGGTGAGGGTCCAGAGGCCGTTCGCGTCGCGGGTCATGGGGAGAGGTTTGAGGTAGGCGTCGATGCCGACCTGGACAGATTTTGCGGTGGGAGCGGAGTAGCGGAAGGTGAGGGTGTTGTCAGGATTGACCTGATGACTTTGGAAGGCGAGAGGCGGAGGCGCGGCCTGCGCGGACGCGCTGAGGGGCATCGCGGCGGCGCCAAGAGAGAGGAGTAGCGCGGTGAGAACGAGAGATCTGGACATGCGGCAAAGTGTATCGCACGGATGTAACGGCTTGCATCGGGTAGGCACGCTGCGGGAGCTCTTGCGTGTGACGGCATCAAATTGAGGTGTGATCAGCCGGTGTTGCGGAGACCTGCGCTGATGCCGTTGATGGTGGCCGTGATGGCGCGGTCGAGTTCGTCGCTGCTCTCTCCTCCACGCTTGCGACGGAGTAGTTCGAGCTGTAGGAGGCTCATCGGATCGACGTAGGGATTGCGGAGGCGGATGGAGTTGGCGAGGACCTGATTTTTCTCGAGGAGCTCGGTCTGCTGGGTGACGGCGAGGACCATTTGCTGGGTTCGCGTGAACTCGGTTTCGAGGGTGGTGAAGACTCGGTCGCGGAGGGCGGCGTCTTCGACGAGCGAGGCGTAGAGGCGGGCGATGCCGAAGTCGGCTTTGGCGAGGGCCATCTCTACGTTGCGAATGATGTCGATGAAGAGGGGGAAGCCTCGGGCCATCTCCTGAAGGAGTTCGAGGCCGCCGGGGTGGGTGTTGGCAAAGTGCTCGAGGGCGTAGCCGACGCCGAAGTAGGCGGGGACGACGTGGCGGGATTGCATCCAGCCGAAGACCCAGGGGATGGCGCGGAGATCGGCCATGCTGCGCCGGGCTGCGGCCTTGCCAGAGGCGCTGGCGTCGGCTCGCTTGGCGGGGCGGGAGCCGATGCGGGCGTGCTCGAGCTCGGCGACCGGGGTGGCCTGCTCGAAGTAGGTGAAGACCTCGGGGTCGTCGACGAGGTTGGTGGTGTAGAAGGCGAAGGAGGTGGAGGAGAGCTCGTCGAGCGCGGCCTCCCAGCGGGGGAGGATTTCTCCGGTGAGCTGGGGGACGGCGCTGGCGTCGGAGGAGAGGCGGGCGGTGACGTCGGGACGGGCGAGAGCGTCGAGCGAGGCTGCGATCATCAACTCGAGGTTCCACTCCGCG
>JAJYCQ010000022.1 GCA_021778315.1 Acidobacteriota bacterium
AGCTCTCGATCTCGTCCTGACAGAACGCCTTGCAGAGATCACTCCAGAAAACGCTCACGCATGGTTCAGACACAAAGAATGCAGAGTATACCTATGAGAGAAATGCTCTAGGGGCATGGGGGCTCGTTGGTTTCGGGGAAGAGGGTGGCGGAGTTTAGGGGGGCTTCGGGGAGCGGGGAGTTGCGGGTGGAGGCGGCTACGGGGGCGAAGGTGCGGCGGTGGAGGGGGCAGGGGCCGTGGTCGGCGAGGGCTCGGCGGTGCTGGGCGGTGGCGTAGCCTTTGTGGGAGGCGAGACCGTACTGGGGGTGGAGGAGGTCGAGGTCTCGCATGAGGGCGTCGCGGTGGACCTTGGCGATGACGGAGGCGGCGGCGATGGAGAGGGAGAGGGCGTCGCCGTAGAAGAGGCGGGTCTGGGCGCAGGGGTGGGCTAGCTGGTCGAGGTCGATGTACATGGCGTCGATGAGGAGGTGGTCGGGGGGGAGGTGGAGGCGCTGGACGGCGAGGAGCATGGCGAGGCGGGAGGCCTGGTAGATGTTGAGGCGGTCGATGGTTTCGGCGTCGACTTCGGCGATGGCGATGGCGAGGGCGAGCTTGCGGATCTTGCGGTCGAGGAGCTCGCGCTGGTCCTGGGTGAGCTGCTTGGAGTCTTTGAGACCGAGGCGGGCGAGGGAGGAGGTGCGGGTGGGGAGGATGACGGCGGCGGCGACGACGGGGCCGAAGAGGGCTCCGCGACCGACTTCGTCGACACCTGCGATGAGGGAGAAGCCCTGGTGGCGGAGGGCTTGCTCGGGGGCGTCGGAGCAGACGAGCTGCTTGAGCATCTGCTGCTTGGCGGTGGCTTTGGTGACGCCCGCGATGGGGGGAATGAGGAAGAGAGAGGACATTTTAGGCGAGCGCCGGTCGCAGATTCGAGTGTAGCGGATGCGGGGGAGGATGAATTTCTGGAGAATCGGGA
Organism: Acidobacteriota bacterium; assembly: GCA_021778315.1. The sequence continues at coordinate 956 of JAJYCQ010000022.1, forward strand.
AGGGTGGGGTGGGGGTGGGTTTTGATGCGGCGAAGCAGCGGCGGGAGATGCGGAATGTCGATGGAATGGGAGGTATTCGGGGCGTCACCGGACGGCTGGCGTTGAGGAGCTATTTGTCCTATGCTTGCTGAACTGCTACCCATTCGGTTTGTACTGTGTTTCAAATTTTGGAGTCTAATTCATGAGAATTTATGGAAGCTGGAGACTGCTGCTGGTTGGCGCTCCGATGTTGATGATTGCCCAGATGTCTGGGGCGCAAGAGGCTGCGCCTGCTACGGCTACACCGGCTGCTACGACTGCGGCGGCAACGCAGGCTCCGGCTGCGCCGGTTGCGACGAAGGGTTCGGACAAGAAGGCCAAGGCGAAGAAGGTTGAGTATACGGGGCCGAATAATGTGGTGGTGCTGCCGGCGACTCCGATGCTGGATGAAGAGGGACGGCAGCGGCTGGATCCAGATGGACAGCCGATGTTTAATCCTCCGGTGAAGCAGCAGCGGGATAAGAAGGGGCATCCTCTGTTTGATGAGAAGGGGAAGCCGGTGTTCCAGACGGCGACGGAGCTGGGCTACGACGAGCGTGGGAAAAAGCTGCATGCGGTGAAGGTGAAGGAGCCGAAGATGATCCCGGTGAGCATTAGCCGGGGGACGTTTACGGTGGACGGGATGATTGGGAAGGCGGAGCTGAACTACGACATTCCGGACTTCAAGTACATCTACCTGTATGCTCCGGGGATTGGGACGCTGGTGGTGTCGAATGAGCCGTTCCCGGCGGCGAAGGAGCAGAAGAACGCGTTCAATGACAAGACGCTGACGGTGACGACGGGAGATCACAAGCTGCAGATCGGGTCGGACAAGCGAATTCTGGGGAAGAAGCCGGAGTCGGCGTATGTGCTGCTGGACAGGGACTTTAGGCTGCCATCGAAGTATCCGGTGGTGGGGTACGGGAAGGTGCTGAAGGCACCGTACTCGTGGCCGGGGGGACGGCCGAATGAGGCGCTGGCTGGGGCGTTTGTGGCGCCACCACCGATTCCTACGAATTTGAAGCCGACGCTGTTGCTGGAGCCGTGTCCGGCCGGGCAGATGCGGAAGGCGGCACCGGCGGTGTTGCCGGGACAGCCGGCTCCGGATCGACCGTGCGTGCCGATGCCGAAGGCACAGCCGACGGCTCCTGCGGCGGCTACACCGCAGTAGGGGATGCGGGGTGATGGAGGCCTCGCGGCTTTGGAATTGGGCAAAGAGAAGAGGCGACCCCTGGGGGTCGCCTCTCTTTGATGGTGGGTGGAAGGTTACGCGGTGCGCGCGACTTCCTTGAGACGGGCAGCCTTGCCACGGAGACCGCGGAGGTAGAAGAGCTTGGAGCGGCGCACCTGGTAGGAGCGGATCTTCTCGATCTTGTCAACGACCTTGGAGTTGTAGGGGAAGATGCGCTCGACGCCCTGGCCGAAGCTCATCTTGCGGACGGTGAAGGAGCCCTGGGGACCCTTCTTGCAGGCAATGACCATGCCCTCGAACGCCTGGAGGCGCTCTTTGTCGCCCTCTTTGATCTTCACCTGCACGCGAATGGTATCGCCGGGGGCGAAGTCGGGGAGGTCGGTACGCTGGAGTTTGTCGGCCAGCTTCTGCATGATGGGATGGATAGACATGATTGATTCCTTACGTAAAGTCGCAGGATTCAGTTTACATGAGATTGGGCAGATATGCAGGGAATTTCCACATGGCTGTAGGGTAACTGGTGGGGAAACCGCAATCAGGCGTAGAGTACTGCTATGAGGCAGCTCTTCGCAGTTGCGCTGGTACTGTTGAGTGTGGGTGGGTGGGCCGGTGCGCAGCGCGGAGGCACGGGTGGGGGAGTGGGCGGCGGGGCTCATGGTGCGAGTTCTTCGAGTTTTCATGGTGGATTTTCCGGACATGCAGTGACGGGCTCGCGGGGAGGTTTCTCGCAGGCGGGGGGATCTCATTACGCTGGCGGCTCGGTTGGGGTGCGCAATGGGTTCCGGAGTGGCGGGTTTCAGGGAAACAGGTTTCTGGGGAGTTCGCGAAGTGGACTGGGAATGGGTGGACGCAGGTTTGTTTCGAGGACGGGGGGAGCTCCTGTCCAGAGAATCGGGGCCGGTGGATCGCGGCCGACGTTCTACCACCACGGCGGACGCGATGGAGACCGGGATGGGTGGCGGGGGGCTGATGGGTATGGCGGGGGGCTGGGCTATGGAGGATTGGGCTATGGGGGGCTTGGATATGGCGTGCCCAATTATGTGTTTCTTGGCCCGGGGGAAATTGGGTTTCCGTATGATGATGGGTTCAATGATGACTCCGGAGGTGAGGGATCTGGAGATGGGGGGTATGGGGGTGGCTATGAGGGCGGTGGAGGAAATGTAGATGCTGGCGGTAGACAGAATGACGGAGGGGGCGGGCAGAATTATGTGGAGCAACAGCCGACGGGGTATGCCCAGTCGGCGATGGAAGAGCCCTCTCAGACTGAGGTGGTTGCGCCAACGCGGCATGGAGCGCCCCTGCTGTATGACTCGGATGCGGTGACGCTGGTGTTCAAGGATGGACGGCCGCCGGAGACGATTCATAACTACGCGCTGACGCGGTCGACGCTGTATGTGACGGATGGGCGGCGGCGGGAGATTCCGGTGGCGGACCTGGACCTGGCGGCGACGGAGAAGGCGAATCGCGAGGCCGGCGTTAGCTTTGAACTGCCGGTAGCGCAGTAGGCGGGCTGAGAACTACTTGACGATGACGACCTGGGTTGCCTTCAGGTTGATGCTGGAGGCGGGGGTGCATTCGGTGTAGCTGGAGGCGTGGGGGTTGGGCGATTGCAGATCTTTGGCGGTAAAGCCGTAGGCGCGCAGGGTATAACAGAGGCTTTGTGACCGCGCGGAGAGGGTCGGCTTCGGGAGGATTTTGGGGGCGTCGAATTTGAAGGTGTAGGGCTTAATGGTGCCTAGCGGAGTGGGCGGCGTGGTGAGGATAGGTGGGTGTCGGGGTCTGGGCGTGAGCTAGCGGGAGGAAGGCGGAGGCGAAGAGGCTGGCGGATAGAAGGCGAAGCAGCGGCATGACGTGTCCCTCTGGATGGAATTTTAGCGCTGGAATTGGTGTGTTGTCTGGCGGGATCGGGGGATTATGTTGCTAGTCGAGGGAGGGGTTGTAGCCGAGGGTGGCGAGGAATTCGCGGTCGTCGTCGGAGAGGTCGGCGGCGGGGAGGAGGTCGGGGCGGTTGGCGAGGGTCTTGGCTAACGCTGCCTGACGACGCCACTTGCGGATGGCGAGGTGGTCGCCGTTGCCGAGAGGCTCGGGGATGGAGAGGCCGAGGAATTCGGCGGGGCGGGTGTAGTGAGGGTAGTCGAGGAGGCCTGCGGCGGCGTTGGTGCTGCGGGGGACTGGTGCCGGGTTGGGTTCGGGGTCGGCCTCGGGATTGGCGGTGAGGGGCTCGGGCTGGTCGGGTTCGCCGAAGCTTTCGTAGCGGGAGCTGTCGGCGTGGCCGAGGACTCCGGGGAGGAGGCGGACGGTGGCGTCGAGGAGGATGGCGGCGGCTAGCTCGCCGCCGGAGAGGACGTAGTCGCCGATGGATAGCTCTTCGTCGCAGAAGAGTTGGGAGACACGCTCGTCGACTCCTTCGTAACGGCCGCAGATGAGGACGACGCGGTCGAGGGTGGCGAGGCGGCGGGCGGTGGATTGGGTGAAGCGCTTGCCCTGGGCGGAGAGCAGGATGACTGTCTCGTGCGATGTATCGCGGGTGGGCTTCGGGGTGAGGTTTAGGGATTCCAGGGCTTCAAAGATTGGTTGGGGCTTGAGGACCATGCCCTCGCCTCCGCCGAAGGGGCGGTCGTCGACCGTGCGGTGACGGTCGTGGGTGAAGGCGCGGAGGTCGTGGGTGTGGGCGGTGGCGAGGCCGGTTCGGAGGGCTCGCGCGACGACGCCGTGGCCGAAGATGCCATGGTCGGAGGTGCCGAAGAAGTCGGGGAAGATGGTGAGGATGTCGAAGAGCATAGAGGCAGGGATTAGGGATTAGGGATTAGGGAACAGGGATTAGGGATTAGGGAACAGGGATTAGGAACTGTGGAGGTACTTGTTGAGTGTACGGCTTGGGGAGGGGAGGTTTGTGGCGAGGATGGCGAGTGCTTTGACGCAAAGGGCGGGAAGAGGGGAGCTAAGGTTCGCGAAGGGGGTGGTGGCGGGTTAGGGGGTTTCGGTGGGGGTGAGGAGGCCTTCGGGGAGGTGCATGGTGATGCGGCGGGCAGGGATGTCGACGGAGTCGAGCCAGGCTCGGACGAAGGGGATGAGGACTGGCTCGGGTGTTTCTTCGGGGGTTGGGGTAGGGAGAGTTAGCTGGACGGCCAGGAGGGGGGCGGCGTCTTCGAGGCGGGTTCGGCCGTCGGGGGCGGTGGCGAATTCGATGTCGACGACAGTGCCGACCGGGGAGGCGGCGTTGAAGAGGGTGCAGCCGACGAGGTCGCCGACGAAGAAGGTGTCGGGGTCGAGGGTGGGGAGCTGGTCGGAGGGGAGGAGGAGCTGTTGGCCGGCGAGGGCTTCGGCGGCGGAGATGGTGTCGCAGCCGGAGAGCTTGAGGACGACGCGGCCGGCGTTTTTTCCGGTGGGGAAGAAGTGCTCTTCGATGCGGAGGGTGGGGGCACCGGGCGCGGGGATGGTGGCGTTGGGGGCGGCGAGGGTGAGTTCGCGGCCGGGGGCGAAGATGCCGGGGAGATCGCTGAGGGGGTCGGCGAGGAGTTCGCCGCGGCGGCCCTGGGGGCGGAGGAGGCGAGCAAGTGGAACCCAGCCGGAGCTCGAGATGCCGTTCAAAATGTGAAGCCTCCTCGACGGATGAAGAGGAGGCTGGAGTGAGACGGCCTACTCGTGATCGTGGTGTTCGGGATCGTGGTGCGCTGGATGAACCCGGCCAGCCTCGACGATATCCAGGGAGAACCGGCGCTGGAGCTTCATGCTGGCGGCACCGAGAATGGTACGAAGAGAGCGCGCGGTGCGCCCCTGCTTACCAATCACTTTGCCGATATCGCCGGGGGCGACGTGGAGACGGAGGACGGTAGCCTCCTGGTCGGTCAGGACTTCAACTTTGACAGCGTCGGCATCGTCGACGAGAGCCCGGGTAATTTCCAACATCAGGGTTTGCATCTCGGAGATAGCGAACTGGCTATCCGAATGCATTGGGGAATCGTTCACTCGTACACCTCAGGGAGTTAAGTTCGATACCTATACAGAGCAGGGAGCCAATTCTCTTGAATGGAACGGTCTCGGTGTTCTCTGTTTTGAAGTGTCTCGTGAATTAAGTGAAATCACGCTGAACGACGAAAGGCAAATCGCCAAGAACACTTCAAAACGGAGGTATTGACATCCGTGAGTTTACTGCAACTTTACTATTCTTCCATCAACTCTTTGGGGTTCGGATGGAGGACACCAAAGGTCACCTCAAATAGTTACTATGCAGCAGGAACTTCGGCGGGTTCAGTGGCAGGCTGGTGCTTGGTGAGGAGCTTGCCGACGGTCTCGGAGAGCTGAGCACCCTTGCCGGTCCAGTAGTCGATGCGATCGCGCTTGAAGTCAACGGTGGCGGGCTCGGTGCGGGGATTGTAGGTTCCGACAACCTCGACGGAGCGGCCGTTGCGGGCGCGATCCTTTTCGATGACAACGACGCGATAGTGGGGCTGCTTACGGGCGCCAACGCGCGCCAAACGAATCATCAACACAGGGGTAGATCCTCTCAGAAAAGCTATGAATGTCTTCAGGGTTGCCGATGGGGTCCGGGGAAAGCCCTGGGGACACGATCGACACGGCCGACGGACGCAAAAGTCCGAACAACTAAGTATCGCGGATTTTGCTGGAATCTGCAATGGGGAAGTGCGGAGAGCTCAGGGGTTAGGGCTCAGGGGTTAGGGGTGGTGGGAAGAGGAAGCGGAGGACCTGGGGGAAGCGGGCGGCCCAGGCGGATTCGTCGTGGAGGGCGTTGGGGACGCGGAGGTAGGCGAGGTCGATGGGGGCGCCGGAGATGCGGCCGATGGTTTCGCGCTGGGTTGACTGGGGGGCGCTGTCGCGCCAGCCACGCTGGATCAGGCGGCGGTGGAGGAGGTCGGTGTCGCGGAGGTGGCGGAGGCCTTCGGCGGTACCCATGTCGAGCCAGATGCGGAGGGTGGGTTTGGGGCGGGCACCTCCGACGCGGTGGAGGATGGCTCGCCGATTCCACCAGACGCTGGGGGAGAGGACGGCGACTTTGCCGAAGATGTCGGAGTAGTCGAGGGCGATGGACAGGGAGACGAGGCCGCCGAGGGAGGAGCCACCGATGGCGGTGTTGGCGGGGTCGGGGAGGGTGCGGAAGGTTTGGTCGATGAGGGGCTTGAGCTCGTGGACGAGGAGACGGCCGTAGCGGCCACCGTCTCCTCCGTCACGGCGCGGGTCGCGGGTATGGGTGTATTCTGCCATCCTCCGAACGCCGGTGTTGTAGATGCCGACGAGGATGACGGGTTCGATTTGGTTGGTGCGGGCGAGGGCATCGGCTGCGGTGTCGGCTTGCCAGGTGCGGTGAGGGACGAAGGAGGTTCGGCCGTCGATGAGGTTCTGGCCGTCGTGGAGATAGAAGACGGGAAAGCGGCGATGGGGTTCGGCGAAGTAGGCCTCGGGGAGATAGACGACGATGTCGCGACGGGAGGGGAGGAAGCGGGAGCGGAAGTTGTGGAGGCGAAGGAAACGCGGGTTCTGGTCGAGCTCGCTGGGCTCGTTGGCTCCGGGAGGGAGAGGTGCGAAGGTGTTGTTCGTGTTGAGGGAGTCGGGATCGATGGGCAAGGCTGAGGTCTCCGTGAGGGAGGGCGAGGAGTCAGCGGAGGGATGGGTGAGGAGATCAATCAAATTAAGAACGCAACCTGGATATCTTAAGAACGCAACCTAAGGAAGAGTTTAGAGCCTCAGAGTAGCAGAGGAAGAACGGGGGAAGAGATGCGACGGGACTATCACAAGTGGTTTTCGAAGGCGCTGGGACGGGATATGGAGATGCTGGTGTTTGGGCAGGATGGACTTCCGGTGATTGTGTTTCCGACCTCGCGAGGGAGGTTCTATGAGTTTGAGGACCGGGGGATGGTGGCGGCGATTGCGGAGAAGATTGAGGGAAGGAGGGTGCAGCTGTTTTGTGTCGACTCGGTGGATGGGGAGAGTTGGTATAACCGGGAGGTTCCACCTCGCTGGAGGATTGCGAGGCAGGTGCAGTATGAACAGCATGTGCTGAAGGAGGTGGTGCCGTTTGCGAGAAAGGATCGTGACCGGCCGCACCTGGCGGCGATGGGCTGTAGCTTTGGCGGATATCATGCGGTGACTATGAGCTTGCGGCATCCGGATGTCTTTTCGGGGTGCCTGTCGATGAGCGGATGCTATGACATGAAGAAGCTCGGATTTTTGAATGGATATTATGACGACGATTGCTACTTTAATCTTCCGATGGATTTCCTTCCGAACTTAACCGATACGAAGATTCTGGAACGCCTTCGGCAGAATACGTATGTGCTGGCAACCGGAGTGCACGATCAGTGCTGGAATGATAATGAGCGGCTGGCGGAGGTGATGCGGGCTAAGGGGATTCCGGTGCGGCTGGATGTCTGGGGAGATAATGCGGGGCATGACTGGCCGTGGTGGCAGAGGATGATGCAGGCGTATCTGTGAAGGCAGGGATTAGGGAACAGGGATTAGGGATTAGGGGATAGGGATTAGGAAGAGCAGGGCGTAGGGGTAGAGTGTAGGGAAGGCTTGCGGAGGTGATTGTGAAGACGATTGGCGTGCTGTTTGGGATGGAGAACACGTTTCCTGGAGCGCTGGTGGAGCGCATCCACTTGATGGGCGTTGAGGGGGTTTCTGCGGAGTTTGTGAAGGTGGGTGGGGTGGAGATGGCGAAGCCTTGTCCTTATGCGGTGATCGTGGACAGGATTTCGCATGATATGCCGTTCTACCGGGCGTATCTGAAGAATGCGGTGCTGACGGGGACGCAGGTGATTAATAATCCGTTCTGGTGGTCGGCGGACGATAAGTTTTTTAATTATGCGCTGGCGGAGAAGCTGGGCGTGGCGGTGCCGAGGACGGTGCTGTTGCCGCATAAGGAATTTCCTCCGGATATTACGCAGACGTCGGTGAGGAATTTGGAGTTTCCTCTGAAGTGGGATGAGATTTTTGAGTATGTAAAGTTTCCTGCGTTTCTGAAGCCGCATGATGGCGGCGGATGGAGGGACGTGTTTCATGTGCATACTCCGGAGGAGTTTTTTTGCGCGTATGACCAGTCGCGGGATCTTTGCATGACGCTACAGGCGGCGGTGAATTTCAAGGAATATTTTCGGTGCTATGTGGTGGGGCAGGAAGAGGTTCACATCATGGCGTATGACCCGAGGCGGCCTCATGCGGAGAGGTATGTGCTGGAGCCTCAGGTGTATCCGAAGGGGTTGTTGAAGAGGGTGGAGAAGGATGCTCTGACGCTTTGCAGTGCGTTGGGATATGACTTGAATACCGTGGAGTTTGCGGTGGAGGATGGCGTGCCGTATGCGATTGACTTTATGAATCCGGCTCCGGATGCGGATCGTACCTCTGTGGGGGAGGCGAACTTTGAGTGGATCGTGGATAAGGTGGCGAAGCTGGCGGTGAAGAAGGCGTTGAAGCCCGAGAAGGTGGAGCTGAGGTGGGCTGGATTTTTGGGCGCGGAGAAGAAGGTTGTTAAGAAGGCTGCGGTTAAGAAGGTTGCGGTGAAGAAGGCTCCGGCTAAGAAGAGTGTGGCCGGCGGGTAGGTTGTTGCCGGCGTGGAATGCGGGGGGTCCTTCGCTTCGCTCAGGATGACGGCGAAAAACAGGCAACGACAAGTGCAGAAGCAAGAGCAGAAGCAGATTCCCTGCGGGAATGACAGCCAGAAAAGCAGAAGCAAAAGCAAGTGCAAGTGCAAGTGCAAGGGCAAAGGCAAGTGCAAGTGCAAGGGCGAATACAGTGGTCCTTCGCTTCGCTCGAGGATGACGGGATTTTGGTAGAGGCTGGAGAGTACTGAGGACGAATGATGGCAAGTCATGGGGGCGAAGGATGCGACCGAGTTTTACGTTGGGGATTGAAGAGGAGTATCAGACGATTGATCCGGTGACGCGGGATCTGCGGTCGCACATTGCGACGGAGATGCTGGCGCAGGGGAAGCTGCGGCTGGAGGAGCGGGTGAAGGCCGAGATGCACCAGTCGGTGATCGAGGTGGGGACTCGGATTTGCGTGAATATCGAGGACGCACGCGAGGACCTGTATGACCTGCGGCGGAATATGATTCGGCTGGCGGAAGAGCATGGGCTGGTGCTGGTGGCGGGGGCGACGCATCCGTTTGCGGATTGGCGGGCGCAGGAGATTTATCCGGACCCTCGGTATGCGAAGGTGGTGGAGGATTTGCAGCTGGTGGCGCGGTCGAACCTGATCTTTGGGCTGCATGTGCATGTGGGAATCGAGGACCGCGAGGCGGCGATTCACATCATGAATTCGATGCGGTATTTTCTTCCTCACATTCTGGCGCTGAGTACGAATTCGCCGTTCTGGCTGGGGATGGAGACGGGGTACAAGAGCTACCGGGCGAAGGTGTTTGAGAACTTTCCTCGGACGAATCTTCCGGATAGTTTTGCGAGCTACTCGGAGTTTGAGAGCTATGTGAATCTGCTGATCAAGACGAACTGCATCGACAATGCGAAGAAGATCTGGTGGGATGTGCGGCCGCATCCGTTCTTCGATACGGTGGAGGTGCGGGTGTGCGATATACCGCTGCGGGCGGAGGAGTCGGTGGCGATTGCGGCGCTGATCCAGGCGACGGCGCTGACGCTGTGGAAGCTGCATGAATCGAATCTGGATTTTCGGCAGTACTCGCGGGCGTTGTTGATGGAGAACAAGTTTCGCGCGGTTCGATATGGGCTGGATGGAAAGCTGATCGACTTTGGGAAAGAGCAGGAGATTCCGGAACGTGATTTGATTATGGAATACCTGCGATTCGTCGATGATGCTGTCGAGGAGTTGGGCTCACGGAATGCGATCAAGACGATCTATTCGATGCTGGAGAGAGGGTCTGGCGCGGACCGGCAGCTGAAGGTGTTTCGAGAGACGGGGAGCCTGATGGATGTGGTGGACTATATGGTTTCTGAGACGAAGGCAGGATTGTAAGAGCAGGGATTAGGGAGCAGGGATTAGGAGTGTGGCGTGATGAGTGAGTTGAAGGTTGTGGCTACGGATTTGCGGACGGTGGAGTTTCCGGAAGAGTTTCGGGAGGGTGCCCGGAATGCGGTGACGACTTGTTTGCGGATCGCTCCTTATGAGAAGGTCACGCTGATTGCAGATGAGAGCACGCTGACGATTGCTGCGTCGATTGTGGCGGAGCTGGTGGGGATTGGGTGCGTGTGGAATGCGTTTGTGCTGGAAGAGCTGGCGACGCGGCCGCTGACGGAGATGCCGGCCGAGGTGCTGGCGGATATGGAGACGTCGCAGGTGAGCGTATTTGCGGTGCAGGTGCAGCCGAACGAGTTGAAGAGCCGGATGCAGATGACCGACGTGGTGAACCGGCGACAGATGCGGCATGCGCACATGGTGAACATTACTCCGGAGGTGATGGTCGAGGGGATGCGCGCGGATTTTAATGCGGTCGACCGGCTGAGCCAGGTGGTGTTGGAGAAGGTTCGAGCGGCGGACTATGTGCACGCGACGACGGCGGCGGGAACGGATATTCGGGCGGAGCTGAATCATGAATACAAGTGGTTCAAGACGTCGGGAATTATCAGCACGGAGAAGTGGGGAAACCTTCCGGGTGGGGAGTGCTTTACGGCTCCGGGTGAGGTGAATGGCGTGTTCGTAGTGGATGGCGTGGTGGGGGATTTTCTTTGTGCGCAGTATGGGTTGCTGAAGGCGACTCCGCTGACGATTGAGATTAGCCGCAACCGGATTACGAGTGTGGAGTGCGTGAATAAGGAGCTGGAACAGGCGTTCTGGGCGTATACGCACACGGATGAGAACTCGGACCGCGTGGGAGAGTTTGCGATTGGAACCAACATCGGCGTGACACGGGTGATTGGAAATATCTTGCAGGACGAGAAGTTTCCCGGGATTCATATCGCGTTTGGCGATCCTTATGGCAACCATACGGGGGCACCGTGGAAGTCGACTACGCATATTGATGTGGTGGGGCTGGAGTTTAATATCTGGCTGGGTGGGCCGGAGGGTGAAGAGCAGATTATGCGGGAGGGGAAGTTTTTGATTGAGGGTTAGTGCGGTGGCGGAGAGGCAAAGGCTTTGACGCAAAGGGCGCTAAGGGAGCCAAGGTTCGCGAAGGAGAACAGGACGTAGATGATTGAGCCTTATCGGGGGGACTTCAACGCGCGGTTTACTGCGGAGAAGTATGCGGAGTTGCTGCGGGTGTTGGATGAACGGGTGGGGATGCATATTGAGTTTCGGGTGGCGGAGACGCCTTGCTTTTTTGCTCCGGAGCTGATGGAGCGGATGGTGCAGGCGGGCGCGGAGTTGACGGCGCAGTTGTTGGGGAATGAGCGGTATCTGAAGGAGTCGCATGCGGCGATTCCGGCGGAGTATTGCGTGCCGAACCAGGAGGCTCATCCTCACTTTATGACGGTGGACTTTGGGCTGGTGCGGGATGCGGCGGGGGAGTTGCAGCCGAAGCTGGTGGAAATGCAGGCGTTTCCTTCGATCTTTGGGTATCAGCCGATGCTGGCGAAGACGTATATCGAGGTGTATGGGCTGGACCGGGGGCTGACGTATTTGTTTGGGGGGATGGAGGAGGAGGCGTACTGGGAGCGGCTGCGCGAGGTGATTGTGGGCGAGCATGAGGTGGAGACGGTGGTGCTCGCGGAGGTGGAACCGCAGACGCAGAAGACGCTGCCGGATTTTGTGATGCATGAGAAGGCACTGGGGATTAAGACGGTAGATGTGGCGAAGCTGGTGAAGGAGGGGAACAGACTTTTCTATCGCGATGAGAGGCGGGGGAAGCTGGTGCAGGTGGAGCGGATGTATAGCCGCGTGATCGTGGATGAGGTGGTGCGGAAGGGGGTGGTGCTGCCGTTTGATTATCGGGATGAGTTGCAGGTGGAGTGGGCCGGGCATCCGAACTGGTACTTCCAGGTGAGCAAGTTTTCGCTTCCTCATTTGAGGCATGAGACGGTTCCGGCGGCGGTGTTTCTGGATGAGTGGATGGCGGGGGTGGGGAGGGAACGGCTGCCGGAGGATCGGGAGAAGTGGGTGCTGAAGCCGTTGTACTCGTTTGCGGGAAAGGGGATTAGTTTTGCTCCGAAGGATGCGGAGATTGCGGCGATTCCGGCGAAGGAGAGGGGGCAGTATTTGTTGCAGGAGCGGGTGCAGTTTGAGGGGGTGATTCGGACACCGGAGGGGATGACGCAGGCGGAGGTGAGGATTTTGTATGTGTGGCCGGAGGGGAAGGAGATGGTGCCGATGACTAGTTTGGTGCGGATGGGGAGGGGACTGATGATGGGGGTGGACCATAATCGGGATAGAACGTGGGTGGGGGGATCGGCGGGACTTGTTTTGGGACAGTCGATTTAAATGGATGAGCCAAAAGAGTTTGGCGTACAGTAGAATGCTGACGTAACCCTGAAGAATTTTCTGCTGCTCAAGGGGAGGATGAAGCTTGCCGACCTTATACCAATCGTTCGAAGACGTACCGGTTCGGGCGGCGGTGCGCTTTCCATTGCATTTGGATATTGTGTTGACGGCAGGCGAGCGTCAATACCATGCAGTGACAGAGGATGTGTCGGCGAACGGGATCTTGTTTGCGGCGGAAGATCTGCCGGCGATTGGGACGAGCGTGGAGTTTGAGCTGAAGATGCCGTCGGCGATTATGGGCGGCGTGGACGATGTGCTGCTGCGCTGTACGGGACGGATTGTGAGACACCAACTGAGCGGAGGAAGAACGATGGCCGCGGCGGTGATAGATGAATACTCCTTAAAGGCTGAGTAGTTATGAGTCAAGAGTTGGAATCGGGCATAGAGGAAATGGAGTCCGGATCGGAGAGCTCACCGGAGGGCTCCAACTGCATACGGATTATTCTTGCGGATTCGCAGGCGATTTATCGCGTGGGGATGCGCAAGGTGTTTGCGCTGGAAGATGATATCCGGGTGGTGGCGCAGGCGGAAACGCTGGATAATCTGTATGCGGCGCTGCAGCGGTTTCCGACGGACATTGTGGTGCTCGAGGGCCACCTGATCGCGGGAACGGTGGACGCGATTCCGGAGTTTATGCGGAAGGCTCCGGATGCGAAGCTGATTGTGCAGATATCGTCGAGCGATGAGAGCAATACGGTGGAGTTGTACCGGCGCGGGGTGCGGGGGGTGGTGCCGCGGTCGATCTCTCCGGACATGCTGGTGAAGTGCGTGCGAAAGATTGCTGCGGGAGAGACGTGGATCGATAACCAGTCGATTAGCTGGGTGATTGATGCGTACCGTGCGCAGGCGTCGATGCTGACGAATCCTCGGTCGCAGCCGAGGTTGTCCGAGAAAGAGCTGGCGATTATTGCGTGCATTACGCGAGGGATGCGGAACAAAGAGATTGCGTATCAGATTGGAACGACCGAGCAGGTGGTAAAGAATTATCTGCGGAAGATTTATGACAAGCTGGGGGTTGCGGACCGGCTGGAGCTGGCGCTGTATTGCCTGCACCACAAGATTCTACAGTCGCATGCGGTGGCCGCGGAGGTTCCTTTTGTTGACCCGGGGATTCCTCTTCGTGCGAAGCTGTAACAAGCCGGACTGAGGTTTGGGTCTGAGACTTACTAGGGATTGGGGCTGCTGACGATGGGGGTGGTGCAGCCGTTTCTTGCGTTGAACCCGAAGGAACGGCGTGCGTTTACGGCGTGCTTCCTGGGATGGACGCTGGATGCGTTCGATTTTTTTCTGCTGACATTTTGTCTGGATGCGATTGCAGTCACGTTCCATGTGAGCCTGGCGACGGCGGCGAAGAGCATCTTCTGGACACTGCTGATGAGGCCGGTGGGGGCGCTGGTTTTTGGAGTGCTGGCGGAGAGGTTTGGGCGCAAGGGAACGCTGATGGTGAACGTGGTGAGCTACTCGCTGTTTGCGATTGCTTCAGCGTTTGCGCCGACGTTCGGCTGGTTTCTGGCGACGCGTGCGCTGTTTGGCGTGGCGATGGGAGGGGAGTGGGGAGTGGGTGCGGCGTTGGCGCTTGAGAGCCTGCCGGCGAAGGGGCGAGGGTTCTTTTCGGGGCTGCTGCAGGAGGGATATGTGGTGGGCAATATGCTGGCGGCGCTGGTGTATCTGCTGTTTCCTTATGTGCATGGGGCGGGGATGTTCAGCGCGTGGAGGGTGTTGTTCCTGGTGGGGGCGGTGCCGTCGTTGCTGTTGCTGCTGCTGTTGAGGAAGGTGGAGGAGTCTCCGGCGTGGCTGGCGCAGAGAGAGGCGGCGAAGGTGGTGGGAGGGGAGAAGCGGCGGCTGGGAGCGAGGGCGGTGTGGAAGAATCTGCCGAGCCTGTTGGCTCTGACGGCGCTGCTGACGGCGTTGATGGCGCTGAGCCATGGGACGCAGGATTTGTATCCGACGTTTTTAAAACATGACCACGCGATCAAGGGCGTGGCGCTGACGGCGATTGCGATTGTGGGCAATGTTGGCGCGGTGTTTGGAGGGATCTGGTTTGGAGGATATTCGGAGCGGGTGGGGAGGCGGAGGGCGATTGTGACGGCGGTGCTGCTGGCGATTCCGATGATTCCGATGTGGGCGTGGAGTCATTCGGCGGTGCTGCTGGCGGTGGGAGGATTTGCGATGCAGTTTATGGTGCAGGGGGCGTGGGGGGTGATCCCGGTGCATTTGAATGAGATGTCGCCACCGGCGGTGCGGGCGATCTTTCCGGGGCTGGCGTACCAGTTGGGGAACGTGTTGGCGTCGAGGAACAGTGTGCTGCAGGCGGCGGCGGCGACGAAGTATTTTGGGGGGAGATTTGGACCGGTGATGTCGCTGACGGTGGTGATTGTGGCGCTGAGCGCGGCGGTGATTACGGCGTTGGGACGCGAGGCGAAGGGTGCGGATTTGTCGACACTTTGAGGGGCGGGAACGGTCTAACATGGTGGGAGGAGAGTGGGTATGAACGCGCCTGTGATTGAATCGCCGAAGCTGGTGGCCTCGCTGCCTTATTTGATTGAGCAGAACTGGGCGGGGTATACGCCGGAGCAGCATGCGATCTGGTCGGAGCTGGTGACTCGCCGGATGCCGCAACTGGAGGAGCATGCGTGCGCGGCGTACCTGGAGGGGTTTGAGCAGATTGGGCTGCAGGTGGACCGGCTGCCGGAGCTGGCGAAGGTGAGTGCGAGGCTGCAGCCGAGGACGGGATGGAGTTCGACTCCGGTGAGTGGGTTTCTTCCGTCGGATGCATTCTTTGAGATGCTGGCGGCGAGGAAGTTTCCGACGACGACGTGGATTCGGAGTCGAGATGCGATGGAATATACGCCGGAGCCGGATATCTTTCATGATGTGTTTGGGCATGTGCCGATGCATGCTCATCCGGTGTTCGCGGACTTTCTGGAGCACTACGGGAAGGTGTGCGCGGGACTGAAGAGTGCGGAGGCGCTGGAGCGGATGGGGAGGCTGTTCTGGTTCACGGTGGAGTTTGGGGTGATTCGCGAGGCGGGGAAGATTAAGGTGTATGGGAGCGGGCTGATCTCGTCGCATGGGGAGTGCACGCACGTGGTGGAGCGCGGATCGGGATTGGAGATTCGCGAGTTTGATCTGGAGAAGGTGCTGGATACGGTGGTGGATGTGAGCAAGATGCAGCCGGTGCTGTATGCGATTGAGAGCTTCGACCAGATTTATGAGGCGGCGAAGGAGACGGAGTCGCGGCTGGGGTAGAGCGGCTGAGGGCGACTATAGGCTGGCTTCAGCATCCTGAACGGTGGGGAAGTTCTTCACGATGGTGTCGAGTTTGGTGAGACTAAGGAGCGTTTGTACTCGCGAATTTGCTCCCGCGAGGAGGAACGTTCTGCCGTCGCGCTCGGCGGATACGTAGTAGTTGGCGATGACGCCGATACCAGCGGAGTCTATGTAGGGAGTGTCTGTGAGATCAAGAATCAACACCTGCGGCTTGATCGAGCGCAACTCTTCCTGAAAGGGAAACATGGTCGAGAGCGTAAGTGGGCCGGTGAGTTTGAAAATCGTCGTTCCGTCCTGCTTGCCCAAGGAGAAGACATGATTCAGGGGAGTATCGTGCATGCAACGAAGTATATAAAGCGGTGGACGGTTGAAGTATTACAGGTCCATGAATACGGCGGTTAGAATAGCGGCGGCGGTTTGACGATTCAGGAGCAGGCGACTATCTTAAATGATATGAGTTTTGTTTGCAGCGCGGCGTGTTGTCCTTGTCCAGGCCTTGAGGCCTCGGATGCTGCTGCTTGTTGAACCCTGGATAAGCTAAAGCTAAGAGTTACCCCAAGTGCCCACGAATTGAATCGTGGGCCTTTTGCTTTTGGGCTGAAATTTTTGAGATGGATTGGAGATTACGGTGAGCGAGATAGTGAAGGCTGGTGCGGTTGTGGTGAAGGAGACGAAGGCGCAGAGGTCGGAGCGGCTGAAGTTGGCGAAGAATCCGTGGGCGGCGTGGGATGAGGTGCGGCAGTTTGCGCGCGAGGGTCGCGAGAGCGTGGTGCCGGAGTGGGCGGAGTTCTACTTCAAGTGGTGGGGCGTGTATACGCAGGGCGATGGCGCGGGCGTGACCGGCGGAGCGGGTGGCACGGGCAAGGCGACTGAGTATTTCATGATGCGCATCGGGCTGCCGAATGGGTTGCTGACGGCGAAGCAGGTACACGCGATTGCGGATCTGACGGCGAAGCATGCCAGGGGAGTGGCGGACATTACGACGCGGCAGAATATTCAGCTGCACTGGTTGACGATTGAGTCGCTGCCGGAGGTGGTGGAGGAGTTGACGGCGCTGGGGCTGAGTCCGAAGGGGGCCTGCGGCGATGTGGTGCGGAATGTGACGGGGTGCCCGCTGGCGGGGATGGACGGGCATGAGCTGGTGGATGCGTCGCCGCTGGCGGTGGAGATTGCGAAGAAGCTGACGGGGAATCCGGAGTTTGTTAACCTTCCCCGGAAGTTCAAGATTTCGGTGACGGGATGCCCGATCTGGTGCAGCTATCCGGAGATTAATGATGTGGGGCTGACGGCGCTGAAGAGGGTGAAGGATGGGCGCGAAGAGATTGGGTACAGCATTCGCGTGGGCGGAGGGCTGTCGGCTGAGCCGCATTTGGCGGTGCGGTTGAATGCGTTTATTCCGCAGGATAAGGCGCTGGATACGGTGATTGCGGTGTGCGAGATCTTTCGCGAGCAGGAGGCGCTGCGCGAGAGCCGGACGCATGCCCGGATCAAGTATTTATTTATGAAGCATGGGTGGACGGCGGAGTCGATGCTGGCGGCGATTGAGGAGAAGCTGGGGTACAAATTTGACGCGGCGGAGGAGGGGCCGATTGCGGAGGATGTGTATCGCGACCACGTGGGCGTACACCAACAGAAGCAGGAAGGGCTGAGCTATGTGGGCGTGACGGTGCTGAATGGGAGGCTGAATCCGGAGCAGTTGCATGCGTTGGCGACGCTGAGTGAGACGTATGGGGATGGGCATCTGCGGGCGACGATTGGACAGAATATTGTGCTGGTGAATGTTCCGAACGCGAAGACGCAGGAGCTGGTGGAGCAGATTTCGGCGCTGGGGTTGGAGGTGCAGCCGACGGTGTTTTATCGCGGGGCTGTGGCTTGCACGGGGACGGAGTTTTGCAAGCTCGCGATTGCGGAGACGAAAGGGTTTGCGAAGTGGCTGGTGGGGGAGATGGAGGAGCGGTTGCCGGAGTTCGATCAGCAGCTGCGGCTGCATGTGACGGGCTGCACGAATAGCTGCGGGCAGAGCTGGATTGCGGACATCGGGCTGGAGGGAAAGAAGCTGAAGAAGGATGGGAAGCTGGTCGACGCATTTTATTTTTGCGTGGGCGGGGCGGTGGGTCAGTATGCCGGAATTGCGCGGCAGATTGGGTATCGCGCGGCGGCGGAGGATTGCCCGGAGGCGATTGAGCGGCTGCTGCGCGGGTATTTGAAGCAGCGGAGTGAGGGAGAGAATTTGCGGTCGTACTTTCGGCGGACGAGTGACGAGGATTTGCGGGCGCAGCTTGCGGGCGCGGTTGTGGAGGCGGTGGAACGTGATCCGTCGCCGGGACGAGTTCCTGCGAGTGTTGGGTAAGGAGAGGGTATGAGTTTGTTTCCGATTTTTTTGAAGCTGGCGGCGAGGCCCTGCGTGGTGGTGGGCGCGGGGAATATTGCGGAGTCGAAGATTGAGAGCTTGTTGATTGCGGAGGCGAGCGTGACGGTGATTGCTCCGGAGGCGTTGCCTCGCGTGCGGGCTTGGGCGGAGGCTGGAGAGTTGCGGTGGGAGCAGCGGGAGTATAGAGCGGGAGATTTGGCGGGGGCGTTCCTGGTGGTGGCGGGGACGGCTACGGCGGCGGTGAATCGTGCGGTGTATGCGGAGGCGAGTGCAGCGAATATTTTGTGCAATGCTGTGGATGATCCACCGTTTTGCGACTACTACTTTCCGAGTGTGGTGCGACGGGGGGAGTTGCAGATTGCGATTTCTACGGCGGGAGAGAGTCCGGCGCTGGCGCAGCGGTTGCGGAAGGAGATCAACGCGCAGCTGCCGTTGGATACGGGCGAATGGTTGATGGAGTTGGGGCGGCTGCGTCGTGAGGTTACGGCGGTGGAGCCCGTTGGCGAGGAGAGGAAGTTGCTGCTGCATGAGCTGGCGCAGCGTGAGGTGTGTGGGTTTGCGGAGTGTCCTTCGCGGATGAGGGCGCGGCAACATGCGCGGGAGCTTGGATATGTTTTGGCGGGCGAGGTGAAGGCATGACTACGGCGCAGAAGGGTGTGGTGTATTTGGTGGGGGCGGGGCCGGGTGATCCGGAGTTATTGACGGTGCGCGCGCTGCGGTTGCTGGAGTCGGCGGACGTGGTGCTGCATGATGACCTGGTTCCGGAGGAGGTGCTGGCGCTGGTGCATCGGCATGCGCTGATTACGAGCGTGGGGAAGCGGTGCGGGCGGCCGCGGATTACGCAGGCGGGGATACATGCGCTGATGATTGAGTCGGCGCTGGCGGGGCAGAGCGTGGTGCGGTTGAAGAGTGGCGACCCGCTGGTGTTTGGAAGAGCGGGCGAGGAGATTGCGGCGCTGCGGGCAGCGGGGATCTCGTTTGAGGTGGTGCCGGGTGTGACGGCGGCGCTGGCTGCGGGGGCGGCGCTGGGGTTGCCGTTGACGGATCGGAAGACTGCGTCGAAGTTGATTTTTTGCACGGGGCATCATGCGGCGGAGAAGACGGATGCTCCTCCGATATGGAGTGGGGTGCTGCCCGAGGATGCGACGCTGGTGGTGTATATGCCGGGGCGCCATACGGGGCGGATTGCGCGGGAGTTGCGGGAGGCGGGGGTGGCGGAGGATGTGGCTTGCTGCGCGATCTCTCATGCGGCTACAGCGCGACAAAGTTGGGTCGCGGGGACGGTGGCGGAGTTGGATGGGTTGAGGTGCGGGCCGGCGCCGGTGCTGCTGCTGGTGGGGAGAGCGATGGCGTCGTTGCTGGTGGGGGAGGATGAGGCGGTGGGGCGTGAGGTGGTGGATGCGGCTGTTGAGGGGTTGGGGCTGCGGGAGTAGTACAGATTTGAGATGGGCGGGAGCGGTCGCGCGTCGTAACGCGCGATACCCACATCTCAGAATCGAGATATGGGGCACCCGGCAGCAGATTCCCTGCGGTATTGCGGACCAAAATGGAATGGCGATACCCAGGAAAGTTAGCCTTTGCTGCGCTTGAAGGCTAGGGTTTGGGGGCGGATTCGTTTAGGAGTTGGACCAGGTAGTTTTGCCAGATGGAGGCTATGGTGTGGGTACCGTGGCCTCGGGTTTTGTCGGTGATGGGGAGGAGGACGAACTTTGCGTTGGGCATCGTGTGGACCATCTTTTCGGCGATGCCTAGTTCGGGTGGGTTGATGAAGTCGTCGGCGGA
The DNA here is from genome assembly GCA_021778315.1 of Acidobacteriota bacterium. The sequence goes on from JAJYCQ010000022.1 coordinate 20,992, forward strand.
GTTGACCCACATGACGGGGACCTTGATGCGGTCGAGGTGCTGGCTGGGATCGTAGTTGCGGGAGGCGTCGATGTAGTAGATGAGGTTGTTGGCGTCGGTGGAGGCGGTGGTGCGGGTGAGGTAGTTGTCGACGTAGGCTTCGGCGGCGGCGCGGGTGGGTTCTTCCTTCTGCATGACGAGGGGAGCGGAGCCCATGATGAGGAGCATTTCGTTGGCGGTGCGGAGGCCTACGAGGGGCTCGGTGGTGTAGTTGCCGTTTTGCCACGCGGGATCGCGTTCGATGTTCTCGATGGCCATGTAGCGCATCATGCGATTGCGGCCACCGAGCTGGACGGGGAGGCAGGCGAGGGGCATGAGGGCGTCGGAGAAGCCGGGGTAGGTTTCTCCCCAGACGAAGCTCTGCATGCAGCCCATGGAGGTGCCGAGGACGAGGCGGAGGTGGTCTACGTGGAGGCCGTCGAGGAGCATCTGGTGCTGGGAGCGGACCATGTCGTCGTAGTCGTAGTGGGGGAACTTCATGCGGAGGCCGTCGGAGGGTTTGGAGGAGTCGCCGTGGCCGATGTCGTCTGGGAAGATGAGGTAGTAGTGGGTGATGTCGAGGGGCTGGCCGGGGCCGAAGAGGACGGTGGAGAAGACGGGATTGAAGAGGGTGTGGGCGTTGCCTCCGGTGCCGTGGAGGAGGAGGACGGCGTTGTCGACGTGGCCGCTGGCGTCGCGGTGGGGCGTGCCGAGGGTGAGGTAGTGGAGCTTGAGGTCGGGGAGGGATTCTCCGGAGGTGAAGTGGAAGTCGTGGGCGATGTAGTCGCCGGGGACGCCGGTGTAGGTGGGGGTGGCGGTGGTTTGTGCGGAGGCGGTGAGGGCGGTGAGGAGGGCGAGGGTGAGGAGCTTGTGCATGGCGGAGATCCTTGGGCGCTTGGTTGCGCGGGGGGCGGGGTCCTCGCGTTGCGAGGAATTACAGATGGTGGGGCAACGGCAAAGGTAAAGGCAGAAGCAACAGAAGAAGCAGATCCCTACGGGATGACAGCCAGAAAGGCAAGAGCAAGAGCAAGTGCAAGTGCAACGGCAAGAGCAAACGCAAGAGCCAATACGGGTGTCCTTCGCTTCGCTCAAGGATGACGGCGAAAAACTCGCAAAGGCAACTACAAAGGCAAGAACAAGACCACTGCAAAGGTAAGAAAAAGGCAACTGCAAAGGCAAGAACAACGTAACTGCAACTGCGGATCACTGCGGGATTACAAACCAAGAAGAGGCGAAGGCGCAGTCAGGTCAACGGGTTTTGTGAAGGGCGCGAAATTTGGGTTCGCGCCCCTGGTTTGTGGCTACTTGGTGGCTGGTGCGGCTGTTGGGGTGGGTGGGGTGGGGGATTTGGTCAGGGGGGTGGTGATCTCGTCGAGGTAGTCCTTGGTGCCGTCGACGCGGACCATGGCGGGGTAGCGCATGCCATCGTGGTAGTCGATGGAGATGGCGGTGATGTAGTCCTGGGACTGCATGAGGAAGTGGATGGGGTCGGTGCCGGTTTTGGCGGCGGTGATGGCATCGGTGAGTTCGTCGGCGGAGAAGACCTTGCCGTTGACGGCGATGAGCTTCTGGCCGGGAGCGAGCTTGGCCTTGTCGGCGGGGCTGCCCCAGCGGACGTCGCGGATGGTGCCGTCGGAGCCGAGCTGGAGGCCGAGGGAGTACCAGACATTGGGGCCGCCACCGCCGCGGCGGCCGCCTTCCTTCATGAGCATGGAGAGGGAGTCGGAGGGGTGGTCGTCGTAGACGAGCTTGTAGCCACCGCGGGTGATGCCGTCGAGGTCGGCGTGGGGGTTGACGAGGTCGATGCGGTCGTGGAGGAAGGTGGTCCAGTCGTATTTGACGACGTCGTTGAGATCGGCGATGAGCTCGTCGCGGTTGTAGGTGACGATGAGCGGGCCGGTGTTGCCTCCCTTGCCGAGGAAGATGTGGAGGAAGTCGGTGAGGGACTTCTGGTCGTTGGTGAGCTCGCGGATTTTAGTGTCGGCGTCGAGCCAGAAGAGCTCGCCTTCCTGGTAGTAGTCCTGACCGCGACGCCAGTTGGACCAGGCGGGGCCGTCGGAGCGGAGGATGCTGGCGGCGATGGCGGTGTCCTCGGTGGGACGCCATTCGCGGCCGGACTTGTAGTCAAGCTGGGCGGCGGAGGCGGCGAGCATGTCGCGGTAGGCGGCTTGCGACTTGAGGCCGGAGCGGGCGGCGAGGACGTTGCCGAGGTACTGCGTCATACCCTCGTAGACCCAGAGGAGCGAGCCTTGCTGCATGGTGGCGAAGTCGGTCTGGTAGAGATTGTAGGGGCGACGATACTTGCCGTTCCAGGAGTGGGTGAATTCGTGGGAGAGGAGGTCGGCATCGGCTAGCTGACCCTTCTGGGTGTCGAAGCCTTTTTCTCCTACGCCGTTGTCGGAGGACTGGCCGTGTTCGAGGCCTTCGCCACCTGTGATGTCGGACAGGGTGAGGAGGAAGTGGTAGACGTGGTAGTGGCGCGAGTTGTAGGCGGCTCCGGTCTCGCGGACAAGGTTGGAGATTTCGTTGAGGAGCTCGGGGCGGAGGTCGGAGTCTTTGGGCTCGTCGGAGACGACGTCGATGAAGTGCTTGGGCGTGACCTCTGGAGCGAGGGCGAATTCGTGGAAGTATTCTCCGGCGATGACGGGGGAGTCTTCAAGCTGTTCGACGTTGGTGGGTTCGAACTGGGTGGTGCCACCGACTTTTGCGTTGGGATCGTAGGAGCCGGAGGGGGTGAGGGCGGTGCCGATTCCCCAGCCGGCGGGCACGGTCACGCTGGGCTGGATGGCGATGTCGCGAACGGGGATGTGCGCGGGATAGAGGAGGAGTTTTTCCCACTCGAGTACGGCGATCTTGTCGTCAGCGCGGGAGGTGACGATGCAGTCGAGATGGGCATGGAGGGTGGTGATGCCTTTAGGGATGTCGACGTGGTACTCGTAGAGGTTTTCGTCGTCGCGACGCCAGGGGAGTACTTTGCCGTCGGCGGTGAAGACGACGCCGGTGATGTCTTCGACGGGGCCGGTGGGGCGGTGATTGCCGGGGATCCACTCGGGGGTGATGAAGGTGGCGGGGCCGGGTTTAACGGGGAGATCGATCTCGGCGTGGTAGAGCTTGCGGGGAGCTTCGGTGAGGTCGGCGGTGATGCGGATGGGGGTTTGGGAGAATGCGGGGAGTGCGAGGGCGAGTGCGGTGGCGAAGAGTATGGGCGTGCGGAGCATTATTTGGAGAGCCTCTCTGGACAGCTGAAATGCAGGTGTACAGAGGATACGTGATCGGCGGCCAAGAAGACGCACGTCCTGCGCGGACGGCGGGAGTTGGATTATGGGCGGCGCGGAGGAGGGCAGATCGGTCGTTTCGCCTGCGGCTGCACTCCGGCGTTAGCACCCATGCGAGCAAAGAACGCTCGCCCGGGGCCCGGTTCTTCGGCAGAGCGGAAGGGGCTTCGGTCTACGCTGGTATGGGGCGGGCCCCCGGCCCTTGAGACGCGGCTTTGCGACAATGGAAACTGAACCACGAGGCCTTTTGGAAAAGCTTCATCCCACCCACGTCGTAAAGGAGCCACGCCATGAATGGGGCACCCATGTGGTTGGGACTCGCACTCCACCCACATCTCAGAATCGAGATGTGGGGCACCCGGCCGTCTGGATTTAGCCGAGGGTATGGAGGCCCTTCAAAACTAGGAGGATGCTGAGCTTTCTAGGCGAGGGCTTGTTCGAGAGCGGCGATGATTTTGGGATCGTCGGGAGGAGTGTCGGGGGCGAAGCGGGCGAGGACGGTGCCGTCGCGGCCTACGAGGAATTTCTCGAAGTTCCAGAGGAGTTCGGGGAGTGCGTTGGGCGGGGGGAAGCCGTTGGCGGCGGAGTAGGAGGTGAGCTTTTCACGCCAGGGGCCGTGGGGGATGTGCTCGGGTGCGGCGGCGATGAGGGCGGCGTAGAGAGGGTGCTTGGCGGGGCCGACGACGGGGATTTTGGAGAAGAGAGGGAAGGTGACGGGGTAGTCGGTGGAGCAGAATTTGGCGATCTCCTGATCGGTGCCTGGTTCCTGTCCGGCGAAGTCGTTGGCGGGGAAGCCGAGGACGACGAGGCCGCGATCCTTGTAGGCCTGGTAGAGGGATTCGAGTGCGGTGTACTGCGGGGTGAGGCCGCACTTGGAGGCGACGTTGACGATGAGTAGGACGTGGCCGGCGTAGTCGGCGAGGGTGGCGGGGGAGCCGGAGAGGGTGGTGAGCGGGATGGTGGTGAGAGTCGACATGAGAATAGTTTAGCGCGGTGGGGTTGGTTGTTTGTTTAGGTCGGATCTGCCGGTGGGTCGTGTCGGGGGCGTGGAAGGGTTGAGGGTGGGTGGCCGCGAGGGGCGGAGGTATCGCGTTGTGTGTTGGGGGTTGTAGACTCTTCGCATTGATAACGTTATCGAGTTATTCGAGATATTACTGAAGGGACTGTGTTGGCTTATGAATGTTGGGAAGATTGTGTTTGGGGCGATGATCTTGCAGGCTTCGATGGCGTGTGCGCAGCAGGGCGCGGTGACGGTGGGTGGATGGAAGCTGCAGGATGAGGCGAAGGTTTCCGCTGCTCCCGCGGTGGTGGCGACGGCGGGGTACAAGCCGGAGGGATGGTATTCCGCGACGGTTCCGGGAACGGTGCTGACGACGCTGGTGGATAACAAGGTGTATCCGGAGCCTCTGTATGGAGAGAACATGCGACCGATTCCGGAGAGCTTGAATAAGACGAGCTATTGGTATCGCACGACGGTGATGGTTCCGGCGGGATACAAGGGACGACAGACGTGGCTGCATTTTGCGGGCGTGAATTATGCGGCGGATGTTTGGGTGAATGGGCGTGAGGTGGGGACGATGCGCGGGGCGTTTGTGCGTGGGGACTTTGATGTGTCGGCGTATGTGAAGCCGGGCAAGGTGGCGACGGTGGCGGTGCTGGTGGCTCCGCAGCCGCATCCGGGGGTTCCGCATGAACATAATCTTGAGAATGGCGTGGGGAAGAATGGGGGGATTACGGCGATCGATGGACCGACGTTTCTGTCGACGATTGGCTGGGATTGGCTGATGGCGATTCGCGATCGCGACACGGGGATCTGGCTGCCGGTGACGATGGAGGCGACGGGGCCGGTGGTGATGAAGGATCCGTTTGTGGTGAGCGAGCTGGCGAAGTCGAATGAGTCGGCGGATCTGACGGTGTCGGCTACGGTGGAGAATAGTTCGGCGAAGGCTGTTAGTGGCGTGCTGGTAGGGACGATTACGGGGCAAGGTTCGCCGGTTGTGTTTCGCAAGGACGTGACGGTGGAGGCGAAGAGTACGGCGGTGGTGTCGGTGGATGGGAAGACGGCGGCGGCGCTGCATTTGGAGCATCCGAAGCTGTGGTGGCCGAATGGATATGGGCCGCAGAATATGTACTCGCTGGAGCTGAAGTTTGAGGTGGGCAAGACGGTGTCGGATACGGAGACGACTGCGTTTGGTGTGCGGAGGATTGAGTACCAGGTGGCGGACTCGGAGAATCTTACGATCTCTGTGAATGGGGTGAAGGTGATGGTGCGGGGTGGGGACTGGGGGCTGGATGAGGCGATGAAACGTGTGCCGAGGGAGCGGCTGGATGCTCAGTTTCACATGCACGCGCTGGCGAATATGAACTTGATTCGGAACTGGGTGGGGCAGAGTACGAATCCGGAATTTTATGAGATGGCGGACAAGTACGGGATGCTGCTGTGGGATGAGTTCTTCCAGCCGAATCCTTCGGATGGGCCGAACCCTACGGATATTCCGACGTACCTTGCGAACGTGCAGGACAAGATTTTGCGGTATCGGAATCATCCGTCGATTGCGGTGTGGTGTGCGCGGAATGAGGGGTATCCGCCGAAGGACATGGATGACACGCTGAAGACGATGATGGGGAAGCTGGACCCGACGCGGCTGTATCAATCGAACTCTGCGGATGGGCGGGGCGTGTTGTCGGGTGGACCGTACTACTGGCGGGCTCCGCGATTCTTCTATGCGCTCACGGAGAGTTTTAAGACGGAGACGGGAACGGTGTCGGTGCCGACGATGGAGTCGATCCAGGGCATGATGCCGCAGAAGGACTGGGAGACGATTAACGACGACTGGGCGCAGCACGATATGGCGAAGGGCGCGCAGCGAGGGGATGAATATCCGTTTACGCTGGCGAAGCGGTATGGGCATATTCGCAACCTTGCGGACTTTGTGCGGAAGGCGCAGCTCGCGAACTATGAGGCGTTTCGCGCGATGTATGAGGGGCGCAATGCGCAGATGTTCAAGGCGACGACGGGGGTGATTACGTGGATGAGTCATCCGGCGCAGCCTAGTTTTGTGTGGCAGCTTTATCACTATGATCTGGATCCGAACTCGGCGCTGTATGCGGTGAAGAAGGCGGCGGAGACGGTGCATGTGCAGCTGAACGAATCAAATGGCGGGATTGAGGTGGTGAACAATAAGCCGGAGGCGCTGACGGGGCTGCACGTGAAGACGACGATCTATGAGTTCGACAGCAAGGTGAGTTCGGTGACCAATACGGCGGTGGCGGAGGTGCCGGGAAGTACGACGGTGAAGGTGGCGCAGATCGAGCCGAGCGCGAGGATTTCGCCGGTGTATTTTGTGAAGCTGGATTTACTGGGGAGTGATGGCGGCGTGATATCCACGAATTTTTATTGGCAGAATGTGGCGCAGGATGATTTTGGCGGGCTGATGAAGTTGCCTGCGGTGACGCTGGATGCGGAGGCTAGCTCGAAGGTCGAGGGTGAGAATACTTTGCTTACCGTGACGCTGCGAAATAGCGCGAAGACGATTGCGTTGATGACGCATTTGCAGCTGCATTTGAAGTCGTCGGGGAAGAGGGTTCTGCCGGCGTTTTATTCGGATAATTATTTGAGCCTGGTGCCGGGTGAATCGCGGACCGTGACGATTGAGGCGGCGACGAAGGACCTTGCAGGCGATACGGCGATGGTGCTGGTGGATGGGTTTAATGTTGGCGTGAAGGCGGTGGACGGTGCGGTGTCGGTTGGGCCGAATTTGAATGCGGACCCGATGCATTGGCCGGCTACGAATATTGTTCCGGACAAGGCGGATTGAAGTTAGAAGAGGTCAGCGATGGGTGGGAAGGTCAGGGCGATGCTCAGGATGAGGAGGACCAGAGCTGTTGCGCTGATGGGCTTGAGGGCTATGGATTTTTTGCTCCAGCGGAGTTCGAGGATTGCCCATGTTGCTAGCCAGATAAGGATGGCGATGGTGGTGACTCCGGAGAGCGGGCCGGTGGGTTTGTAGAAGATGAGATGGCTTTTGAGGAGGGCGGACTGGTCGCCGACGATGGCGAGGATTGCGAGGGCGAGGGAGCCGATGCCTGCGGAGAGGAGGGCGGCCGCGCCGGAGCCGTTGGGGAGGGTGGGTGCAGTTGTGGATGGGGTCACTTGGCTTCTCCGTGGGTGAGTTGGATGGTGTGGCCGCCGTTGATGGGAGCGGCTTTATTGATCATTGCGCCGAAGAATCCTGCGATGCCTGCGGAGAGGAAAGAGGCGACTGCGAAGGTGAGGACTGCGGCTCGCAGTGGGGGATGGTTCTTGAGGTCGCGGCCGTACTTGATGAAGACGAAGGCGACCATGGTGATGGAGATGGGAGCGAGCCAGGCTACATGCTCTTTCCACTCCATGCCGAGGGAGTGCCAGCCGATGGTGGAGGGGCTGGACATGAGGAGGCGTTGCGGGAAGAGTGCGAGATTGGTGGTGCCGGGCGGCGGCGTGGCGCGGTACCAGGGGTAGATGACGTAGGCTCCGGTGAGGACCGCGGCCCATGCTAGTACGACCATGGTGAGGAGGTAGGCGTTGAGGAATCGGGGGCTGATGGGCGAGGATTCGGAGGGCGTGGTGAAGCGGTAGAGTTCGACGATGGCTCCGGAGCAGGCGAGGAGGTAGAGTGCTCCGAAGCCGAGGCCGTGAAGTATGGTCCAGAGACTGCGTGCTGTGATTTCCATGGGGATCCTTGGGGCGGTTGAGGTGGTGGACTAGTGTTGGATGAGTTGGTGGGAGAGCATGGCGGGGTCAGTGGATTGGGCTTTCGCGTCGCGATCTTTGCCCCAGGTTTTGTAGAGGCCGAGGTAGGCATAGTTTTCAGTTTGGCCTGCGATGGAGTGGCCGTAGGCGAAGAGGAGTTGGAGGCCGGGGGAGTTGAAGTGGTAGTAGCCTCCGGCGTCGAGGAGGGAGGAGGCCTGGGTTTGAGGGGCGGCGAGACCTTCGTGGGCATGAGAGAAGATTTCGGCGGCTAGCTCGAGTTTTTTATTGAGGACTCGCTTGACGAGGAGGCCTCCGTAGAGGAAGTTGCTGTAGTCGGTCTGGGGGACGACGGTGTAGCCGAGGCCGCCGACAAGGCTCCAGGGGCCGAATTCTTTCTCTGCCCAGAGGGGCAATTTGTACCAGACTTTGCCTACGCCGAGGCCTTGGGAGTAGCTGCCGGTGGGAATCTCGAACATGGTGAAGGAGCCGATCTGGGGGCGGTGCGTTGTCTGTTTTATGAAGCCGTACTTGATGCCGAGTTCCATGTCGGTGAGGCCGAAGGCGCTGGGGCCAGTGCCGGCGGGAAGGTAGACGGGATTGTTTGAGGGAAGGATGGCTCCGAAGGGAAGGATGGCGTGGAGTTGGATG
>JAJYCQ010000023.1 GCA_021778315.1 Acidobacteriota bacterium
GCTCCCAACGCCGTCGACAACCGCGAGGCCAACCAGCAGGCCCGCACCGCCCAGGGCCTCCGCTCCGGCCAGATGACCTCCGCCGAAGCCGCCCGCACCAACGCCAACCAGGCCCGCACCGACCAGCGTGTCCATAACGACCGCAACGCCAACGGAGGAGCCCTCACCCCACAGCAGCGCCGCCAGGCCAACCGCCAGCAAAACCGCAACAGCCGCCAAATCTACAACGAAAAGCACAACAACCAAACCGCCCGCCCCGAAAGGAAATAACTCCTCCCCCACCAGAAACCAAAGCACCCTCACCACCCAAACGGCTGGCCCCAGAGCCAGCCGTTCCCTTTGCAGTCACGGGCAATCGCAGCCTATCGTGAATCCGAACTTTCCGAAAACCTGACTTTCGGGTAGCTACAGCCTTAGCCGCGCGAGACGTGACTCTTTATATAGATCACGTTGCAAATACTGAACGCTAGATTCGCCGTCTGAGCTCCGACCACTTCCAGAGGGTAGAGGCTCAGTTTGGAGAAGGCTTCTCGACATGGTCAACGATGAGGACATCGACGGGTGCCTTTGTGGATTTCAGTTCTAGTCCAAGTTGCTCTTCAATCGCTTCGAACGGATGCAGTGCTACACCCGGGTCGCTCGGCGCGGGAGCGCCTCCACCAGTTCCGCTACTCGGGGTAATGTCAAGCAAAGCATTGAACCGTATATCAAACTTTCCCTGCAGGTTCGTTTGATCCACGATCAGCCGATCCGGAGCCAGTACTGTCATCAAGCTACGGACGAAATCACTCATCGTCACGTTTGTTTCGATGGTCGTCCATTCCCCTCCCGTCTCCGGTTTTTGGAAGTAATGCGGGGGATCATTAGGATCTTCCTGACTTTTTACGAGTTTTGCTCCGCCTCTTCCTACCGTGAGAGCGTATATGGGAAATTCCTTAGTGTCATGATGGACTACCAACTTGAAACGATCCGCTAAAAGTTTTTGAAGCATCTGCCGCCGCTGCTCGGTGCTGGGCGCACCATCCTCCACATCGTACTCTGCGTCAATGTCGTATTTTGCTTTTTCCATCGCGGCCGGCATGTCCAGAATCTGTTGCGCATGGATCCCGTAAGCAAACAGCATAAGATCCGCGAGCGTGGCGTTTCTAGCGCGGAGGCGACGTCCTGCGTACCCAACGTCCATATAGCCTGCCTCCGGGCCGCTCGGCTTGATGGTCGCGACATCAAACTCCGGGTGGGCTTCCCCAGCCATCGGTCGAAGGGTTACCGGAGTCTTTCGCATCTCCCACGCCGTCTCAGGCGTAACGCGCACAAACGTCAGTGGTTGAACTCGTCTGTCGTGAGTCCATCTCCCCACAACATAGTTGCTATCCGCGCTCAAAGTTCCTTCGTAGCTGCTGTCGAATAGCTGCACAGAAAACTTCAGCGTCGAACCCTCAAACGTCATGTGCTCAACTGGAAGGCTCAGCGACGAACCGCGCCGCGCTATGGAGGCCCGCAACCCACTCGCGTCGGACTTTGCGATTTTGAGAATGTATTGGGCCGCGTCGGCTCCTTGGAGTGTTCCCTGCCACGTACCTGCAATATCTTGAGCATGAAGTGTGGTCGACGTTAGGGCACCGACAGCAAAGATGACCAGAGCTGCTTTCATGATGTGCCTCTTCGCTGCACTCTTACTGCCAGATACCTTATCTGACCGAAGTCTTGGGGTTTCGTAAGCATTCTTCACCAATTGCTTAACGAAATCAATCCTGGCTGGGTTCAACGGCCGAGTTCGTAGCCATAGATCCTCCAGCGTTGATCGTCCTGTCGAAATGCGGTGTTTTCGGAAAGTTCGGTAAAAAAGCCTGCGTGCCAAGCGTACGCCCGCACTTGCCTAAGCTAGAAGCTACACTCTCTCTTATGCTCTCCGCCGCCGCCCGCGCCCGCCTCACCATCGTCCTCGTCGGCGCCCGCAACCCCTCCAACATCGGCGCCGCGGCCCGCGCCATGCAGGACTTCGGCTTCTCCGACCTCCGCATCGTCAATGACTTCGCCGCCCCCTTCGAAGCCGCCCAGCTCGAGGCCCTGCAGGTTGACAACCCAGCCGCCGTAGCCGCCCAGCACGTCATGCGCCACGCCCGCCGCTACGACACCCTCGCCCCCGCCCTCGCCGACTGCTCCCTCATCGTCGCCACCACCGCCATCGGCGAGCGCGAAATCAAACACCCCCTCATCCCCCTCCAGCAAGCCGCCCCCCTCATCCTCTCCGCTCTCAACACCCCCACAAATCCGGGTGCCCCATCCATGACGGCTCCATCGTCATGGGTGGGCTCCGACGAACCCCAGCCCACCCCCAAAACTGCCATCCTCTTCGGCTCCGAAAAAACCGGCCTCACCAGGGACCACCTCTCCCACGCCACCCTACTCACCACCATCCCCATGTTCTCCCCAAGCGCTGCGGCTGGGAGCCCTGCAGCCCGCCACCTCTCCATGAACCTCGGCCAATCCGTAGCCGTCTGTCTCTACGAACTCACCCGCCAGGGCTTCGAGCACTCCCTCGAACTCCCGCAGACCCACGAAGCCCCCGCCACAGCGCAAGACCGCGAGCTTCTCACCCAGCTCCTCCTCGACGTCCTCCAGGCCACCGGCTACACCCGCCGCTTCCCCGCCAACTCCTCCGAGCCCCTCATCCGCCAGCTCATCCAGCCCCTCGGCACCTCCCACCGAGAGGCCATGACCTGGATGGGCATCTTCCGCCAGATCCTCTGGAGCCACCGCCCCTGACCCTGACCCTCTCCCCGCCCCAAAACCACCGCCAAAATCCACCGCGCATCCCGTACCTTCCCTCAGTCACGCGGCTTGCAACCCAAGGCCCCGCTCCATCCACCTGAAATCCACACCCTCCGCACGCTCCCTCCCGCCCCGATAAAATAGACCCTGTGGCCGACCTTCTCGCAAACATGAACCCCCAGCAACGCGAGGGAATCCTCTCGGTCGATGGCCCCGTGCTTCTCCTCGCCGGCGCCGGCAGCGGCAAAACCCGCGTCATCACTCACCGGATCGCATACCTCATACAGGAGCGGGGCATCTCCCCCGACAACATCCTGGCCGTCACCTTCACCAACAAGGCCGCCAAGGAGATGGTCGAGCGCGTCGAAAAGATCCTCGGCCACGCCACCCTCGCCCAACCCACCATCGCCACCTTCCACAGCTTCTGCGTCCGCGTCCTCCGCCGCGATATCGAAGCCCTCCGCATTGGCAACACAGGACTTACCCGCACCTTCGCCATCTACGACGAAACCGACCAGCAAGCCGTAGTCAAGCAAGCCATCAAGCGCCTAAACCTTGATGACAAAACACTTAAGCCCCGAGTAGCCCTCGGCCGCATCTCCTGGGCCAAGAACCACATGATCGACCCCCAGGAGTATTTCCTAGCTTCCACCAACCCCATGGAAGAGAAAATAGCCCACATCTTCGAGATCTATAAGAAGGAGCTAGCCAAGGCTAACGCGTTGGATTTCGACGACTTACTCCTCGAAACCGTCCGCCTTTTGAAGTCCTCCAGCGAAGTCCGCGACCGCTACAACCGCCGCTACAAATACCTCCTCATCGACGAATACCAGGACACCAACCGCCCCCAGTACGAACTCATGAAATTGCTAGGTAAACACAGCAATGTCTGCGTAGTAGGAGACGAAGACCAGTCCATTTACAGCTGGCGCGGCGCCGACATCAAGAACATCCTCGACTTCGAAAAAGACTTCCCCAACGCCCAGACCATCCGCCTCGAACAGAACTACCGCTCCACCCAGATCATCCTCGAGGGAGCCAGCGCCGTAGTCGCGCAAAATACTCAGCGCAAAGGGAAAAACCTCTTCACCACCCGCGAAGGAGGCTCCCTCATCGGCTACTACGAAGCCCCCGACGGCGAAAACGAAGCCCTCTTTATCGCCGACCGCATCGCCAAATACTTCCGCGAAGCCGCCGCCGGCACCGACAACCCCATCGAAACCCCACGCTGCGCCGTCCTCTATCGCACAAACTCCCAGTCGCGCCTCGTAGAAGAAGCCCTGCGCCGCTATCAAATCAAGTACCACATGGTAGGAGGCTTCAGCTTCTACGACCGGTCCGAAGTCAAGGACATCCTCAGCTACCTCAAGCTGGTCCAGAACCCCCATGATTCCATAGCGTTAGGCCGCGTCGTCAACTCCCCACCGCGCGGCATCGGCAAGACCACCATGGACACCCTCGAGCGCATCGCCCTCACCACGGGCTGTAGCTCCTGGGACGCCATCGAGCGAGTTGCCGAAGAAAAGCTCCTCCCCGCCCGCGCCATCACCGCCCTCAGCAACTTCCGCAAGCTCATCGAAGACGCCCGCGCCATGTTAGGCCCCGACTTTCTCGCCCACCTAGAAAGCGATATACCTAATTTAATCAATGAGATAGCTCTAACCGACGACCAACTCGAAGCCGCCGCCGCCAGCTTCGATCCCGAGTCTCTCGCAACCGAAGACGACACTAACTTCGACTTCGGCTTCCCCGCCAGCGAACAAACTCCCCTCTCCATCGCAGCCAACGACGCCAACTCCGACTTCGACACCAGCTTCAACTTCGACTTCGACTTCGGCCCCACCGAAGAAATCAGCACCATCGCCCCCGAGAACGCAAGCAGCGAGCCAGCCCCCGCCAACACCGCCAGCATCAACCCCTTCGCCCCCATCCCTCTCAAGCAAAGTGCCTCTGATGCAGCAAAAGCGCGCCTCGACCGCATCGTTGCAGCCCAAACCAGCGACGATCCAACTCTCGCCATCCGCGAAGGATTCCGCAAGCCCGGCGATCCCGCCACCCTCCCCGAGCTCATCAAGTTCCTCAACGACCGCTCTGGCTACATCCGCGCCCTCGAAGACGAGGCCACGCCGGAATCCTTCTCCCGCATCGAGAACCTCAAGGAACTCGCCAACGCCGCGCAGGACGCCACCTCTCACGGCGAAACCCTCGCCGAGTTCCTCGACCACGCCGCCCTCGTCTCCGATGCAGATTCCTACTCCGCCGACGCCCGCGTCACTCTCATGACCCTCCACGCCGCCAAGGGCCTCGAGTTCCCCCTCGTCTTCCTCGCCGGCCTCGAAGAAGGCCTCTTCCCCCACGCCCGTACCCTCACCGACCCCACCCAGATGGAAGAGGAGCGCCGCCTCTGCTACGTTGGCATGACCCGCGCCATGGACACCCTCATCATGACCCGCGCGCGCTATCGCCGCCGCTACGGCAACGACAGCCCAGAGTCCTCGATGCCTTCGCGCTTCCTCGAAGAGGTCCCCTCCAAGCTCATCGAAGACCTCTCCCCCGCCAGCTACGGCAGCGCCTATTCGACCGCCTATCCTCAACGAAACAAGCGCCCCGGCGGCACCGATGACTTCGGAGCCGAGCGACACTACAGCTACGAAGACGAAAGCCAGGACTCCACCTCCAGCGGCGCAAAGTCCTACGCCTCGCAGCGTTTCGGACAGCGCCGACCCTCCGCCGGCAGCGGACCGCTCGACAACACTGCAGCCTTCTTCGGCAAGGGCGGAGCCTTCAAAGGCCGCCCCCGTATGGACGTTCCCGCGCCCACCGGACGCACCGGCCTGGGCAAAGGAGCCCGCGTCCGCCATCCCAAATACGGCGAAGGAATCATCTTCGCGCGCGAAGGAGACGGCGAAGATGCCAAGCTTACCGTACAATTTAGTAGTCACGGCATGAAGAAGCTGGTCGAGAAGTTCGCCCAGCTCGAACGGCTCTAATGGAGTCTGCTCGCCTGTTGGCCGGCGGCGCCGAACACACATCTAATTTAAGTACAGAGAGAAGAACACATCATCATGGCAGACACCTCCAAGATCACCGACAAAATCGAGCGCAAGAAGGTAAAGCGCGCCGCACGTAAAGCAGCCGCTCCAAAGGCTCCCCGCACCGGAGCCCGTGGCGAGAACAAGGCCAAGATCAAGAAGGCAGCACGCGGCCAGTCCAAGCGATAGAACAATAGCCAAATGCACTCAGGCATAAAGCCAACGGGCAGAGCTTCGGCTCTGCCCGTTTTTCATTGGACGCAGGCCCGCAAATTCCCTCCACCTCGCCAGCCGCGCCACTCCCGCATACAATCGTTTCCAACCCTGTAACTCCGACAGACAAGGAATGAGCACCCTGGCCCGACAAATCTTCGCCACCAAGTCCATTGACAAGCTCATCCGCGAGTCCGAAGCGCCAGAGACGGCGCTCAAGAAGACTCTCGGCCCCGTCTCGCTCACCGCCCTCGGCATCGGCGCCGTCATCGGCTCCGGCATCTTCACGGTCATCGGGACCGCCATCGCCGGAGAAAAGTTCGACACCACCTCTATCCTGCACGCGCCGGTGGCCGACTACCTCATCCACCACTCCGCGCTCGCCGGTCGCCCCGGCGCAGGCCCCGCTCTGGCCCTCTCGCTGGTTCTTGTCGCCATCATCTGCGCGCTTACCGGCCTCTGTTACGCCGAGCTCGCCAGCATGATCCCCATCGCCGGCTCCGCCTACACCTACACCTACGCCACCATGGGCGAGCTCATCGCCTGGATCATCGGCTGGGATCTCATCCTCGAATACGCCGGCTCCAACATGAGCGTCAGCGTCGGCTTCGCCGCCCACATCGTCGATCTCATGGACTGGTTCGGCATCCATCCCACCGCCAAATGGATCTCCCCGGCCTTCCTCCCCGGAGGCCTCCAGGACCTCGGCTCCAACTGGATCTACCAGCCCGGATGGCACTTCGGCTTCAACATCCCCGCCTTCCTCATCGTTCTTCTGCTCACCGTCGTTCTCGTCCGAGGCATCCGCGAATCCGCCCGCACCAACAACATCATGGTGCTCGTCAAGCTCGCCGCCATCCTCATCTTCCTCTTCGCCGGAGCGCAGTTCATCAAGCCCGCCCTCTATCATCCCTTCGCTCCCAACGGCTGGTCCGGCATCCTCACCGGCGGCTCCATCATCTTCTTCACCTACATCGGCTTCGACTCCGTCTCCACCGCCGCCGAAGAGTGCCGCAACCCCCAGCGCGACCTCCCCATCGGCATCATCGCGACGCTCATCGTCTGCACCGTCCTCTACATCGGAGTCGCCGTCGTCCTCACCGGCCTCGTTCCCTGGCAGAGTATGGTTGACGACGCAGCACCCGTCGTCAACGCCCTGAGAAAGCTCTCCGGCCAACCCGGCGGCCACTCCCTCCACTGGGTTCGACTCGTCGTGCTTCTCGGCGCGCTCAGCGGCATGATCTCGTCCATCCTCGTCTTCCAGCTCGGCCAGTCGCGCGTCTGGTTCGCCATGTCGCGCGACGGCCTGCTACCCAGCTTCTTCTCCCGCGTCAGCGTCAAATACCGCACGCCGGCCATCGCCACCTGGGTCGCGGGCATCGTCGTCGCCATCCCCGCCGGCCTCTTCGACATCGGCACCCTCACCGACCTCTCCAACATCGGCACGCTCTTCGCCTTCGCCCTCGTCTCGATCGGCGTCATCATCCTGCGCTACAAAGACCCCGACCGCCACCGCAGTTTCCGCGTCCCCTTCGGCCCGGTCATCCCCGCGCTCAGCGTTCTCTTCTGCATCCTGCTCATGGCCGGCCTACCCATCATCACCTGGCTCCGCTTCTTCGTCTGGCTCTCCATCGGCCTGGTCATCTACGTCTTCTACAGCCGCAAACGCAGCGAATTCTACAAAGGCTAAAGGGAGCGAAAACATGGAGAACCGAGTTATAGAGAAAGCTGATGTTATTCAGATCGCGCGCGAACTAAGAGAACAGTTACCACGGCTAGCCAATCCAACAACCGGCAGCGGTAGATCGGAATGGACACGGGCTATCTGGCAGTATCTGCACCAGAAGCAACAAGATGAATACCCTACATGGACGCTTTACCCGAGCGGAGAACCTATAAAGGGTCGAGTGGCTGGAGAGTATCTCGTTGACTTTTGCCTCTTTGATCCAACGCGTGGTTGCAGAATTGCATGTGAGAGTGAGTGGGGTGACATCGGTCGCATCGATTGGGGTTTTGATAAATTACGATCGGTGAAAGCGGATCTTAAAATTTTGATATTCCAAGCAAGCCATGATGCTGTTTCAGAGTCGACAGAGATTTTCGAACGCATCAAAAGTTATCTCTGTGCTTCTCACCACCATCATCCAGGGCATGAGTTCTATCTCTTCCTTCAGTTTGATGAAGACCAAGCCAAGCTATTCATTTGGGAACCAACAACGACGGGCCCCTATGACGAGATCGTCATAGAACCTATCGTCTAACCATAGCGTTGTACAAGCTACTCACAACTTCAGGCTAGATGCCCCTAAATCGCCGCCTTCAACTCCAGCCGCTTCGCCGAAGGCATCACCACAAGATTTCTCCCATGCCCGGAGTTCGTGACGTACTTCGTCAGAATCAATCCATGTACCCGCATCGCATTCACATCGCGGCTAACCGCGCGCTTATCTCGCCCCAACCGGTCCGCGAGGTCCGCAATCCGCGTCTCTCCAGCTTCGCGTAGCGAGTTCAGCAGCCTGAGCCGTTCCACCGTTAGCATCTTCATCATGTCGACAGGATTCTCGAAGGCAATCACCACCTCATCCGGCAGTCGCTCGCCTGCATCCAGAGCACGGGCATGCGCATGGGCCCGGCGGAAAAATCCCTCCGCCCCTTCTGTGTCAGTGATAATCGATACTTTTCGGCTCATGTCTTCCTCCGTAACTTCGCCACTTCTCGTTCAAACCGGCTCAACACCTCGTCGTAGCCACGAAACGCATAGACACTTTCCCGTCCCATAAAGTGACGATGGTGCCGCCCATGCGCATTGTCGTATCCAAGCACCCGACCGTTATCCCCCGGATGCACTTGAGGATCGATATACGCGAGGCTATAGCGTGTCACCTCACCCATCTCGTCCATCCAGATTTCTTCTTTCAGAATCGGCGGCTGGTGCTTGCCGCCAAGGTAGTACTGTAAGACCGTATGACTCGCTGCGGCCTTACGTTTTCTTCCCATGCCCGAATCATACACCAGAGAGGACATATTGCGTCGCTTCTGACAGCGCCGCATCCAATCCCCATGTCCACCTTCCTCACCGCCGAGTGGCGCAAGCTCATCATGGCGCAATACGCCATCGACCCCGCGATCCTCGCACCCTACCTCCCCGGCGGCCTCGAACTCGATCTCTACAACAACATCTGCTACGTCTCCCTCGTCGGCTTCCTCTTCACCAAAGTCCGCCTCAAAGGCATCCCCCCGCCCTTCCACACCACCTTCGAAGAAGTAAACCTCCGCTTCTACGTTAAGCGCCCTCTCCCCGACGGCACCCACCGCCGCGGCGTCGTCTTCATCTCCGAGATCGTCCCCAAACCCGCCATCACGCTCCTCGCCCGGGCCCTCTACGGCGAGGCCTACAGCACCGCCCGCACCCGCCACACTTGGACCGCTGCTCCCACGACGCTCGACGTCCGCTACGACTGGAAGCACCGCGGCCGCTGGCAAACCATCGCCGCCCACGCCTCCCCGCAGCCCGAACCCATCGCGCCCAACTCCCTCACCGAGTTCATCACCGAGCACTACTGGGGCTACACCAAACGAAGGAACGGCAGCACCGGCGAGTACGGCGTCGCGCACCCCCGCTGGCAGGTCTATCCCATCCAAAGCTCCCACGGCGAAGCTGACTTCGCCTCCCTCTACGGCCCCTCCTTCGCCGACCTCACCCATCGTAAGCCGGACCACATCCTCCTCGCCGAAGGCTCCCCCATCGCCATCCGCTCCGGCAGCCACTTCACGCCCTAGCCCCTCCCAGCGACTACACTGGATCGATGGCCCGCACGAAAGCCCTCGACCCCATCGATCCCGAACTCTGGCTCCGCGGCCTCCCCAAAGCCGAGCTCCACCTGCATCTCGAAGGCTCCATCACGCCCGAGACCCTCGTCGAGCTCTCCCTCCGCAACGACCCCGCACCGCTCACCCTCGAAGCCGCCCGCCAGGTCTACACCTACGCCGACTTCCCCAGCTTCCTCATGAGCTTCAAGGCCGTCACCGAGCGCCTCCACGCGCCCGCCGACTACGAGACCATCACCTACAACATGCTCCGCGACCTCGCCGCTCAGGGTGTCCGCCACGCCGAGGTCTACATCTCCATCGGCATCCTCTATCACTTCGCCCGCCTCGACGTTGACGAAGTCATGGCCGCCGTCGAACGCGGCCGCATCCGCGCCGAGCGAGACTTCAACATCTCTCTCCTCTGGATCATCGACGCCGTCCGCCACTTCGGCCTCGAGGAATGTGCCCGCGTCTTCCAGAAGGCCGCCACGCTCCAGCACCAGTACCCCAGCGTCGTCGGAATCGGCATCGGAGGCAACGAGCTCCTCGGCCCCGCCCACGAGTTCCGCGATCTCTACGCCGAGGCCAAAGCCGCCGGCCTCCGCCTCACCTGCCACGCCGGAGAAAACACCGGCCCCGAAAGCATCTGGGCTGCGCTCAACATCGGTGCCGAGCGCATCGGCCACGCCCTCTCTGCGCAGCACGACGCCGACCTCATCAACATCCTCGCCGAGCGCCAGATTCCCCTCGAACTCAACGTCACCAGCAACCTCCGCACCGGCTGTTGCCCCTCACTGCTCGAGCACCCCGTCAAGCTCTACTTCGAAGAGGGCCTCATGGTCACCCTCAACTCCGACGACCCACCCTTCTTCGGCGCCACCCTGCTCGACGAATATCTCCTCGCCCACCGCACCTTCGAGTTCCCCCTCGACCAGCTCCGCGAGCTAGCCGCCAACTCCGTCGAAGCCAGCTTCCTCCCCCCCGACCGCAAACTAGCCCTCCTAAGCGAAATCGAACGCTACGGCTGGTAGCCGCATTTCTCTCTACCCTCTATCCTCTACGCTCTATCCCCTGTCTTCCCTTCACTTCCCCGGAGCCGCCGGCACCATCACCGCGTTCGGATCCACCTTCGGAATCCCGAAGTGTCCGCTCAGATGCACCAGATCCAGCGGCCGCAAGACTCCGGTCACCTCGATCACGCTCATCTGCTTCACGCCCCGCACCACCACCGTCACGCCGTCGATGTCCGCCCCCACAAAGTGCAGCCAAAGGTCCGTAAGCGGCTTGGTAGGAGACGCCGCCTCGCGCGGAGACACATTCTGATCCACCAGGTGCTTCCATCCCGCGGCGGTATACGCGCCCACCAGCGCATGCATGCTCTCCGGAATATAAAACGCACGCTCGCTATACCGATAGTTCTCGATCGTGATGCTATTGAGCTGAGCCGGAGGCCCCGACCCATCGTCCAGAAACCCGGCAGCCGACTGCAAAATGTCGCGATCCAGCGTAATCGCCGTCCGAGTCGCATGCTCGGAGGTCAGATCTCGAAGCGCCTCGTCCACGCCCGCGGGCTGCTGTGCAAGCATAGCCAGTGGAGCAGTAAGGCTCAGGGCAAACAGAGTATTGCAGACCAGCAGCTTCATAAAAACCTCACTGCACTCTTAGACCTCGCCTGAACCCAAAAAGTCGCGCCCCGGGCGTCGTCCTAATCCCTTCGCCCTAATCTTTGCCCCTATTCCGGAGCCTTCGGAGCAAAATAACCCTTCTCCGCGCGAACCGAATACCGTGGGTCAAGACTCTGCAAGTAGATCGTTCGAAACGACCCATCCTGCTTGAAGTCCGACGGCACGTACACCAGTGAATACTGGCTGCGCAGCTCGGCCTCGATATTCAGAAAGCCCTGCGCCACCTCCTGGATGCGTGTCGGGAAGAACGCCTGTCCACCGGTAGCGCTCGAGATCCGCACCAGCACGTCGTCGCCCCGGTCCTTGCTCGGCCCGGTATTGGTGCTGATCGTGTACACAATCGTCTGCGCGCGCTGGCACATCTTGATCGCATCCGACTCGGTCGCCCGGCTGTAGTCGTCATCGCCGTCCGACACCAGCACCAGCGCCTTGCGCACATCCGCCGTCTGCTGCAATGTCAGCATCTGGTCGCGGCACGTCTTGTACAGCGAGTCGAACAGCGCCGTTCCACCGCCCGGCCGCAGCTTGCTGATCCCCGTGTCCAGCAGGTCAATCCGATTCGTAAAGTCCTGCTCAAGATCCGTCTGGACGTCAAAGCCCTCAACGAACGCACGGTCCGTCGGATGCATCACCTGCAGCAGAAAGTCGATCGCCGACTGCTGCTCAAACGGAAACCTCTGCCGAATCGAGCTCGACGTATCGATCATGATGCCTACGCGCAGCGGAAGATTCGTCTGCTGCACAAACCGGATCACGCGCTCTGGCGGCCGCCCGTTATCCAGCAGCCCGAAGTTCTGCTGCTGCAGCCCGGTCACAAAATTCCCATGCTTGTCCGTCACCGTAAAGAACAGATCGACCTCGCGCGAGAACAACTGCAACGTCTCAGTCGCCTGCGCCTCATCCGGCCGCTGCTCCAATGGCTCCGTTCCCTGCTGTCCCGGAGCAGCCGTCGTCTGGGTTCCCGGCGCAGCCGTCTGTGCCGCAGGAGTCGACGGCGTCTGCGCTCCCGGCGTCTCCGGCCGTGTCGTCGTCGGTGTAGTAGAGGATTGCGACGTCTGTGCCAACGCGGCCAGCGCGGCTGTGGTCCATATCAGCGCAATGGCAGCCCATCGCGCGTTCCTGCAGATTGTCATATTCACTATCGTACCAATTTGAACTTCCCCGTGCGCCCCGACTTCATCCCACGCCAGCCACCCAGCCTGAACTCCAGGCCACTCGAGGTTGCCGACATCACCGTTCCCCTGGGACTTCACTTTGGAAATGTCTATAAGGCGGCACTACTTCCAGATCGCCGACGATCCTGGAGCAACTCGGAATTCAATTACAAAATCAGGCCAAGCTATCTCGGTAGGTTCGGTCGTGTCACACATGTTCCACGCAGGTGAGTCGGAGTACCCTCTGCACTGCGCAAAAAAAGCCACTTAGCGGCTGTAATTCTGCGCGTACATGTCGCGCGGTAGTCCCAGGGAACGAGAGCGGCGGGCCAGGGCATAGGCCGCGTCCCGGTCCATGAGCCCGCCGATGGAAATCAGGTACGGTGCGTGCCCGCTGGGGGTGAAGACCACCGGCTCCAGTTCAGGATGGCTATGTGCAAGGTCGGAGACCTTCTTCTCCGCGTCCGTCCTGCGGTTGTAGGTGAAGGTGATCACGCGCCAATCGGCGTGGGAGCCAGCCGATGGGGCAACACTCGCGCTCGGCAAATTCGGGGCGTCGGGCTTAGGCGCAGGGTTGGTCAAGATCTGCTTCGGCGATTGCACGGCTCGTTGGGCGGCTGATTGCACGGCTGGTTGCGAAACGGCCATAGCCTGCTCAGCTTTGTGCCGATGCGCCCCCCATACGTGCGCCAGCACCCATGTAGCAAGCAGCAGGAGAAGAGCAGCCATGCCGACCCCAAGCCAGCGGGAGCGCAGCGAGAAGCTCTGATCTTCGCTCCAGGCAATTTTGTCGCCCCAGGTATTTTTGCGGGCGGTTGCGCCGGCAAATCCCGCGTGCCGGTCTTGATTGCGTCGAGGGAGAGGAAGCTGCGCCTCCGGCTGCACAGAAGGCTTAGCCGTAGCACTCGGCTCGGCTACGGCTTTCGTTGCCAGAGCAGCATTCTCCAGTACCGGCGCTATAGGTTGATTCGAACCAAACTGGCGTCCGAGTGCGGCCCTGATGTTCTCCAGTCCCCACGTGCCATCAAGTCCTTTGCGGATGATCTGGCCGAAGGGCGGAGGCATGGCGGAATCGGGAATGCCCTCGACCGATTCCCGTAGAGTAAGCCCCTGGAGGAGCACGGTTGCGAGATCCCGAACGTCGCGCTGCTTTGCGATACGGCCTTCTTCTCCCTCCGGCGCTTCGCGGATGCAGTCGCCGCGAAGCTTGACGACGTCATGGATGGAAAAGATATTGCGCGGCTCGATGTGCTCGTGAATGAAGCCATGAGTGTGCAGCACCTCGAGCGCCGCCACCAGGCTGGATGCCAACTGCGATACATCCTTGACCGTCAGATTGCCTTGGTCAAGGACCTCGGCCAGATTCCCATCGACCTTCTCGAAGACGGCATAGACGACTGGGCGGCCATCGAGCTCGGTCTGGCCGAAGCGCTCGAACTTGAGAAAGTTCGGATGGCTCAACGCCTCCACGCAGCGCCAACGGGAAAGGATCTCCTCCTCATCGAAGTGGCACTCGATGAGGCGCACCACCGTTGGCTCGCCCTTGGAGTCGGCGGTGGTGAAGAACGCACTGCGGCCCTCGGGCATCAGAAGCTTCCGTAAAGGGAAAGCGCCGTCGATAGTGACGCCTTCATAGTCAGTCCATAGCTGCATAGATCAAATCCTGTATTGTGAGTAGGTCGGGCCGGTAATGCCCAGAAGGGCGAGTTACACAAACAGGCGAGTGAGCCGCGGGTGCGTTCGCAGCGGCTCTTGTTGTCACCACCATTATCGCAAACAATGGCGCGTGGAATACCTTCAATGCGTCGCACCTTCAATCCGGGGAGCAGAACGCACCGCCCTGGAAAGGACGTTGGGCGTATTACGGGCAACCAGCACAAAACAGAAGTGCGGGCCTTGAATCCTGGCTCTAGCGAATCACTTGCACCGCACCGCCGAAGGCCGGAGTGACGTTTCTCTTACATGAGTGTCATGAGGAACAAGTTGCCCTCTTAGAAACTTTAGCCATCACTCCAACCCAAAGTGACCTATTCCTCACGCCCCGCGCAACTGACCCAGAAACTCCGTCAACTCCGCCGGCATCTCCGCCCGCAGCGACAACTCCTCCCCCGTCCGTGGATGCACGAACTCCAGCTCCGCCGCATGCAGAAAATTCCTCTCCAGGGACAAGCTCTCCGCATCACTCCGAGCCACCGCCGGACGGGCCTTCAACCCCGAACCCGCCGCCACCGCCGGCTGAATCCTGTGAGGAGCTCCATACAAAAAGTCCCCCACCACCGCATGCCCGATCGCCTGCATATGCACGCGAATCTGGTGCGTCCTGCCTGTCTCAATCCGAACCTCGACCAGCGTGAACTTCCCGTACGCCCCATCCACCCGCTCCCGCACCTTCCAGTGCGACACCGCGGTCCGTCCGCCGACGCGCTTGGTCGTCATCCGAATCCGCCGCACCAGATCCCGCGAAATCGGCAGATGGATCGTTCCCTCTTCGGCCTTCATCTCCCCATGCACCAGCGCGAGGTACGTCTTCCGCATCCTCCGCTCCGAAAACATCTCACCCAGCGCGCGGTGCGTCACATCATTCTTCGCCACCACAATCAGCCCGCTCGTCTGCTTATCCAGACGATGCACAATCCCAGGCCGCAGCGCTCCTCCCACCGAACTCAGCCCTTCAGCCGCGCCAAAGTGAAACAGCAGCGCATTCACCAGCGTCCCGCGATTATGCTCCGCGCCGCCCGACCCCGCATGCACCATCATCCCCGCAGCTTTATTCACCACCGCAAGATCATCATCCTCATACACAATCGTCAGTGGCAGATCTTCCGGCACAGCATTCAGCGGCGCTGGCCGGGGATCGCCCTCCACCTCAATCAACTCGCCGCCCTTCAGCTTCTGCTTCGCCTTCCCCGGCTTCCCATCCACCACCACCTGCCCGCCGTCGATCATCAACACCACGCGCGCGCGACTGATCTCCGGAATCGCCTTCGCCAGATAAGCATCCAGCCGCATGCCCGCAGCGGCAGCCTCCGCCGCAAAACTCCTCACCCCATCCTCGGCCTCCAGATCATCCAGCACCTGGATCTCCGGTTCCGGCTCCACATACACCTTCGGCACCGGATACCGTCGCGGAGACTTCTCCTCCGACGGATGCTTGCCCCCATCCGGTCCCGACGTCACCAGCCCCGGCACATTCGCAAACGGCGACGGCGTCGTGTACAACTCCGCCGTGTCGTACGTTGCGCGCTCCGGCTCCTTCGCGTCCTCACCAGCGGCCTTTCGAGCAGCTTCCTGCTCCTGCAGCAACGTCCGCTGCGCGCGATACTCCGCCTTCACCGACTGCCTCCGATTCCCTTTGGGCAACATATTCTGCGATGGCATCTAAATAAACTCCTTCTGAAACATAAGCATCAACGAACCCACCACCACAGCCACCAGCCCAATCCACTGCACCGGATCAAGCCACGCCGCACCGCCCCAGACCGTTGGCTGCGTAATCATCGCCAGCCCAAACGCCATAAGCCCTCCCGCAACCAGCGCAGCCCCTGCAACCACTCCCCGCTTCAACGGCCGCCGCAGCATTCCCAGCAGCACCGCAAACAACACCACCGCACCCGCAAACCCATACAACTGCACCGGATGCACCCGCCCGATTCCCGGAGCCTGCACGCCCCACGGGAGACTCGTCGGCATCCCCGCATCCGTGCCCTCAAAATAATGTCCCAGGCTCAACGCCCCCGCCAGCAACGCCGCACAAGGAGCCCACGCGTCCATCGCCGCCAGCATCGGCAGCCGCTTCCACTTCACATACACCACCACCGCCAACACCGTTAGCCCCATCCCCCCATACGTAAACGACGGCAGCGACAGCAACGCCAGAGGTATCGTCACAAACGCATGCCAGTCCCTCACCACCAGCAGCGCCCGCGAGATCACAAACGCAGCCGTCACCGCGAACCAACCAGCATCCCAAAGCTGTTCCCCAACCATCCCCACCAGCTTCGCCGTTCGCTGGCTAAGCCACAGCGCAGCAATCAGCCCCACCGCCGACCACAGCCCATACACCGACACGCGCATCGGCCCCAGGCGCAGCACGCCAGTCGTCAACATCACCGCACTCTCAAAAATGCTCACCCCTTCGAGCATACGCGGCCCACCCCACCAACTCGGCCCCGCTAATCCCTAACCCCTGTCTTTCCCTAATCCCTGTTCTTAAAAAGACCGACCCACGGGGCCGTACAGCGAGGCGCAGGTGAACCCGCGTTAAGCGGTGGACCCCAGCCGTGGCTCTTTAGGCTTTCCGGACTGGCGGACCTAGCACACCGAGCCATTTATACGAGCTGGAACCCTGTTCAATGAGTATTGGTTCAACCTGCGTTATTCCCCATACCTGCTTTGCAGGCCGGTCTCTGCCTTGGATGCTATCGGGGCTTCACAATTTACGCAACCCCCACCTTCACCCCATCAACTCCCCGCATGCGCCATCACCGTTGTTGACGACCCCGACGGCGCTGTCTCCAGAAGGTGCCGCACCGTCCCGCGAAGGTCTCCCTTCGCCCCAGCCTCCCGCAGTTGCACCACACCATCTCCATCGATAATCACGTACGTCGGATACCCCGTCACATGAAAAAGATTCTGCAGCGCGTGCCCCTCGTCATACACCTGAAGGCCCTCCAGCCGCTCCTCTTTCACATAGTCCTTCCACGCGTCCTCGCTCTTGTCGACATCCACCTCGAGCAGCACAAAGTGGTCCTTGTCAAAGCTATCCAGCATCGACTGCACATAGTCCGAATCGCGCTTGCAGAACGTACACCACGTCGCCCAGAAGTCCACCAGCACTACCTTCCCGGCAAGCGAGTCGAGCGAAATATTCTGCCCATCCATCGTCCTCGCTTCAAATGCAGGAGCCGGTTCTCCCCGAGCCAGCGACACGTCCTTTGCGAACCGCAGCGCCCGTGAGCACTCAGTCGCGCTCGTTCCCGGCATCGCCGCGCACGCAACAAATTCACGCCGCGCGTCGTCATCCTGCTTCTGCGCCGCAAGTACCCGCGCATGTCCCATCCGAACCGCTTCATCCGTCGGATCGTCGCTCGAGCCTTGCCTCAAAACCTCCTCAGCCCTCCGCAGTGAAGCCTCAGCGTGCTTCGGGTTCTTCTCGATCGCTCCCTGGCCCTCAGCCTCCGCCAGCGAAAGCTCGAAGTAGGCCATCCCCTCGCGCAGCTCCGCCTCCGCCTTCGCACGAGCGTCCGATGCCCGTAGCGCCACCTGCGCATCCGTTGCAGCCGATTCCTTATAGTCTCCCAAATTCAACTGCACCCGCGCCATCGCATCCAGACACGCAACGCACCCACCACCCGCGGCCTTCACCGCAGCACGATAGCTCTCCACAGCCGCCGGAAGCTGCTCTCGCTCTTCATACTGCTTCCCCTCAGCGAACGCCTTCTGCGACGCCTCTGGAACCAACGCAGCAACGGGCCCCTGTGCAATGCCCTGGCTCAGCACCGCCGCCGCAATCATCCCCACGAACACACATCTGCCGACAACCCGCATGCCGCAAACCTCGTGCGAGCATCATCGGGCTTTGGGCTCAAATTGACAAGAACTTTTCAGCAGCCGTCGCGACGAACCCTGCGCCTCAACCAGCCTTGCGCTCTTCCAGCACCTCGTCCAGCATCCCCATCAACGACCCCGCACGCGCACGCACAGCACTCTGCGCCGCCTGTTGACGATTCGCCTCCACCGTCGCACTCAGCATCTCGCACCGCGTCCGCAACGCCAGCAACTCATCCGCAATATTCAGCGCAGCCAGCACCGCCACGCGCAGCGAGTCCACCGTTGCTCCGCCCGCCGACACCGCCCGCATCTTTGAGTCCACCACCGACGCCAGCCGCTCAATGTGCCCCGGGTCCGTCCCCCGTAGCTGATAAATCTGATCGTAAATATCCACGACAACGGCTCCTGAATCGCGCGCCTCCAACTCTGCTCGCGATATCTCCGCCGCGGTTCTCATTTGCATCTCGTCCACTTCCACTCCTGCCAGTTGCTCACCGGCGGTTGGCCCGACTTCCTAAACCACTTCCTCAATACTCGCCAGCATCTTCTCCACGCGCAGCCGTACAGCCTCGCGCTCACGCTGCAAGCTCTGCACCTCGGCCTGCGCATCGCCAGACGCACTCAGCTCCAGCTTCAGCGCAGCCAGTTCACTCTGTGCAGCAGCAGCCTCCGCCTTCGCCGCAACCAGCTCTGCATGCGCCGCGGCCACTTCCGTCTCAGCAGCAGCGCGCGCCGCCTCCGCCGCGATCTTTGCTTCACGCTCTCTCTTGATCAGCTCGACCGTCTGGAGCACCTTCTGCTCCAGCGCCTGAAACTCATCGACACTGATACTTGCGGATCCCATGTGCTACTCCTTCACAGTGCCATCCAGCACCGTCTCACCTCGAAGTATAGGTCTCTACCTGGAGGATTTTGCTGTGCACAGGCGCAGGGGTATCTCTCTGAATTCCCTTTTCTTGAACGCCACTCATTGCAACCACGCGCTTCTGTGAGAAGAGCCCGCTACGCTCGCTGCACGCCGCCTAACCCCGTCAACTGCGCAACCATCCGCTCCGACCACCGCGTCAGTTCCTCTTCCGTCAGCGTCCGCTCATACGACTGAAACACCACGCGCAGCAGCAGCGAATAGCTTCCTGCGGCGACCGCCTTCCCCTTCGCATCGCGGAACACTTCCACAGGCGCAAGCCGCTGCAACTCAGCAAGTCCAAGACCGCGTACACCAGCTTCAATCTGTGCCCACGTCACCGCATCCGGAAACACAAACGAGAAGTCCCTCTCCACCGCCTGGAATCGCGATAGCTCGCGCACCACTGGCTGCCGCAGCGCCGTCTGCATCAATCTCTGCGCATCGATCGTCGCAATCACGCAAGGCTGCCGCAGCTTGCGAGCCTGCAACTCCGCCGCACTCAACTCCCCAAACACCGCAATCGACTTACCATCCAGCAGCGCCCGCGCACCACGTCCCACCGCAATCCACGACGGCAACTCACTCGCATCAAAACTAACCGTCCCACCAAACTTCGCCAGCAGCGCCTCGATCGCGCCCTTGGTCTCATAGAACAGAGCGTCCTCCGCCTTGTACAACGCCGTTGCCACCGCCGCACCGGTCGCACCCAGAGCAAGTCCAACCTTCTCGCTCACCTTCTGCGTCGATCCCGTAAACACCGTGCCCATCTCAAACAGCCGCACGGTGCTAACATCGCGATGCAGATTATGCGCCAGCATCGTCGCCATTCCCGAAGCCAGCGACGGCCGCAGCATCCCCGCCTCCGCGCTCAGCGGATTGCCCATCGCCACCGCATTCTCACCAAACGTCGCAGCCTCTTCCGCCGACGTAAACGTGCTCGACACCGCCTCCGTAAATCCCAGCGCCCGCAGCGTCTCGCGTATCGCCGACTCCTGCAGCGCATGCGGCAACTCCCTCACCGCGCCCGCAAAGCTCGGCAGCGTATCCGCAAACCGGTTGTACCCATACACCCGCGCGACCTCTTCAATCAGGTCGATCTCGCGCTCCAGATCCAGCCGCCAGCTCGGCAGCTTCACCGCATACTCGCCCGCCGCCGTCTGCGTCAGCCCACATCCCAGCGCACTCAGATACCGCGCAACAATCTCCTCGCCAATCCCCAACCCATCCGCAGTCGTTCCCAGATGCCGCGCAACTTCGCTCACCTGCAGCGAAATCGCCTCTCGCTCCGAGGTCTTCGCCGCCGTCTCCGCAATCACCACATCCACCAGCGGCCCCACAACCTCACCGCCGCTCTGCTCCACCACCATCCGCGCCACCAGGTGATTCGCCAGCGGAGCCGCATTGAAATCCGCGCCGCGCTCAAACCGGTGGCTAGCATCCGTATGCAATCCATGCCGCCGCGAGCTAGCGCGAATCGCCGCCGGATCAAACCACGCCGCCTCCACCAGAATATTTTTCGTAGCCTCCGTTACGCGCGAATCCCACCCGCCCATCACTCCCGCCAGCGCCAGCGCCTTCACCTCATCCGCCACCACCAGGTCCTCATCCACCAGCGTCCGCTCCGACCCATCCAGCAACTGCAACCTCTCTCCCGCACGAGCGCGCCGCACCACAATGCCGCCAACAATCTTGTCCAGATCGAACACATGCGTAGGCTGCCCCATCGCCAGCCAGCCAAAGTTCGTCACATCCACCGGCGCCGAAATCGCCTTCTGCCCCAGCGCAGCAAAATATTCCGCAATCAATCCCGCACTCGGCCCCACCGTAACGCCGCGAATCACTCGCGCCGTAAACCGTCCGCACAAATCCTTCGCCTCAATGCGAACCGGAAATCCCTCACCCGGCTTCGTCTCCGCAACCGCCGCGCCCATGCCCTCACTCAGCGGCTTCAACGCAACGTTATAGATCGCCGCAGCCTCGCGCGCGACGCCATAATGATTCATCGCATCCACGCGATTCGTCGTTATATCCATCTCGAATCGAGATCCGCCCTCAACCGCAAAGATCCCCTCCACCGCCACCCCACGCAGCGTCAGATCTTCCGCGAGTTGTGCATCCGAAACTTCCAGCGCCGGCAGATACGAGCGCAACCACGAACTAAGAATATCCATTGTGCAGCAGTACTTTCTATAGGAGCGGTTAGGCCCAGCGCATGACGCCCAGGCACATCCCTTTTATTGTCTCAGAGCCAGCCCGTCCCCCTACTTCTTCACCGCAAACTGGCTCTCCGGCAGGATCGCAGGCCGCACCGCAGCATCCGCAATCGACTCCACCAGCCGGTAGAAAAACACATCGAACTTCGCCGCCGCCGTAAAATCCATCGGCTGCGTCACGTCATCCTGCGGCCGGTGATACCGCACCTCATACCACTCGCGATAGCGCTTCTCCGCGTCCGTCCCCGGATCATATCCAAAGATAAAACTGATCGCCGGCACATTAATCCGCAGAAACGGATACTGGTCCGCCCGCCGCAGCAGTTGGCGCTCCGGCTCACGGTCCTCACGAATCTCAATCCCCATCCCCTTCCCAACCTCCCGCGCCGTCTCCCCCAGCGTCGTATCGTTCACCGCTTCAGCCGTCAAAATATTCAGCGGAAACAGCGGCCGCAGCTGGTCAAGATTCACATCCGCCGCAAGCCCCTCCACCGGCATCGTCGGATGCCCCACAAACCAGTTCGACCCCAACAGCCCCTTCTCCTCTCCCGTAAACGCGCAGAACAAAATCGACCGCTTCGGAGCCGCCAGCGTAATCCCCTTGTCCGCCCCATCGCTCGTCCCTCCATGCGCCACCGCGCCCGCATGCAGGTCATCCGCCATCTGGATCAGCAGAGCCACGTACGCCGCATCATCCAGCGCCCCGTTATACAAATTGTCGCCGTGCACCGGAGTCCCAAATCCATATCCATCCAGATGAGCCCCCACCACCACATACTCCTCGCGCAGCTTCGGATCAGAACCCGGCAGCACCGCCAGCACATTCGGCGAACTCAGATCCCGACTCTTCAGCCGCAGCGTCACCCGCAGCTTCCCCGGAATCTCAAAGCTCGGCAGCGCCTCTTTCGCTCCACCCCTCTTCAAAATCGCAGCCGCATCCTGCCCCGACCCCGCCAGCAATTTCGCAAACGCCTCCGCACTCAGCCGCATCACCGGCAGCATCTCAACAGGCTTCGCCGCCACCTTCCCCTCCCGCAGCGTCACACTCCGCGCATACGCATACGGCCACCGCGGCGGCTCAATCGTAAAGTAAGGATCATCGACATTCACCACGCCCAGCGCCCTTCCCGCGCGAGCATTCGCAACCCGCTCGCCACCCGTCGGCAGACCCGCCCGCTGCGTTCCAAAGCACACCACCATCTTCCCCGCGACATCCTTCATCGCGTCCTTGCCGCAGTACCCTCGAAACGTCAGCGCACCCGTCCCCTCGCGCAGCGCGTCCTCCGAAGCCCCAACCGTAATCTCCTGCAAGAAATCCAGCTTCAGCTTCCCACCCGCGCGTTCGACAACAAAACTCGTCCCCGCAGATTCGACCGCCACTTCGTGCATCGGCACCGTCTGAAAGTACGAACCATCGTCACCCGCAGGCTTCAGTCCCGCCGCCTTGAACCGCGCCGCCACGTACTCCGCCGCCCGCTGATACGCCGCAGTCCCCGTATCGCGCCCCTCCATCGCATCGTTCGACAGCGCCTCGGTCGTATGCCACCACGCCAGCGTATCCGCGTTATGAATCTCCCCATCGCGAGGATGCACCTGCGCCGAAGCATTCTGCGCCGTCAGTTTCGAGACCGCAAAAACGAAAAGAAATGTCGCCGTCAATAGATTTCGCATGTTTGCCGATACTAGCAAAACATACCCACCCCAAGGTACTTACGGCCTCTTCCCCGGCAGCAGCCAGATCGCCAGGCATCCCATCGCCACGCCGAAGCAGTCCGTCTGCACGTCTCCCCACTCAATCGCCGCCTGGCTCACACGCGCTTCCAGAAACTCCATCGCCAGGCCAAGCAGGATCACACCCGCCACCCACATCCATCGTCGTGAGATCCGACTCGACGCCCGCACAGCCAGCGCACCCAGCACGCCAAACAACCCCATGTGACTCCACAGGTGCATACCGCCGTTAGTATGCAGCCACGCGCGTGATTGCCCAACAAACGATAGCCCGGCCACCAGACAACCCAAGGCAATCGCAAGTCCACCGGCGAGCCGCGCGCTCATTCCCAGCCGCTCAAGCGAACTGTTCCAGAAACCGCATATCCCCCGAGTACAGCAGCCCGATATCGCTGATCCCATACTTCATCATCGCGATTCGGTCGACGCCCATCCCAAACGCAAACCCGCTGATCTTGCGCGTGTCATACACCGGCTCGCGGCCCATCTCCACGCGCCGCTGATTCACCGACTCGAACACCGCCGGGTCCACCATCCCACATCCCAGCAGCTCAATCCATCCCGAATGCTTGCACTTCCTGCAGCCCTTGCCCCCGCAAAAAATACACGAGATCTGCACGTCCGC
This sequence comes from Acidobacteriota bacterium, assembly GCA_021778315.1. The sequence goes on from JAJYCQ010000023.1 coordinate 23,693, forward strand.
GCTAGGCTCCGTAAACGGAAAGAACGACGGGAAAAATCTCGTCTTCACCGCCGACCCAAAGAACGCCTTCATCGCAAAATCCAGCGTCCCCTTCAGATCGCTGAACGTAATATTCGTATCCACGCACAGCCCCTCCACCTGGTGAAACACCGGCGAGTGCGTCGCATCCGCAGCATCATTCCGATGCACCTTGCCCGGAATAATCAGCCGCAACGGAGGCTCCTGCTCCAGCATCGACCGTATCTGCACCGGCGACGTATGCGTGCGCATCAGCAGCCGTTCGCGCAGCGGTTTACCCTCCTGCCCCGCCACCACCAGCGTGTCCTGCGTATCGCGAGCCGGATGATTCGGAGGAAAATTCAACGCCTCAAAATTATAAAAATCGTTCTCCACCTCCGGCCCCAACCCCACCGAATACCCCATCCGCTGAAACACACTGACAATCTCCGCCATCGTCTTCACCAGCGGATGCTCCACCCCCACCCTCCGTCCCGCACCTGGCAGCGTCACATCCAGCCCCGCGCCCGCAGGCCTCATCTCCGCAGCAGCACTCGCCGAGCGAGCCTCTTCAATCTGCCCCTTCAACTTATTGAACCGCACACCCAGCGACTTCTTCGCCTCTACCGGCGCGGACTTCAGCCACGCAGCGCTCAACTGCCCCAGTCGACCCTGCTTGCGCCCCAGCCACTCCAGCCGGAACGCCTCCATCGCCTCATCGCTACTCAGCGCGCGAGTCTGCGCCGCAACCTCGCCCTCAAGCTCGCCAAATACGCGATCAAGCTCGGCCTCGTCATACTGCTTCAATTCTGGAATCGCTGCGTTCATCATGTCGGACTATCAGGATAACTGACGCTCACCCTACAGCGCCCACCAAACCACCGCCGCCATCAGCACCCCCAGCAGCAAACTCCTCTTATCCGTGATCGCATACACCACCGGATCATCATGCATCTCGCCGCGACTGGCCTTCATCCACACCTGACTCAACCACAGCAGCAGCACCGGTACCACCAGCCACAAACGCACCGGGTGCCGGTACAACACATTCGTCTCCGCATTGTTGATATACAGCGTCATCACGACGACGGCAGCATACGCAGCGCCCGTCCCCAACGCCCGCATCTGCTCCAGATCGCTCACAAAATAACCGCGCCCATTGCTCACCGCACCACCGCGCTCGCGCAAGCCCTCCAGCTCGCTGAACCGCTTCACAAACGCCAGCGACAGGAAAAAGAACACGCTAAACCCCGCCAGCCACGCCGACACCATCACCCCCGTCGCCGCGCTTCCCGCCAATATCCGCACCGTATACAGTCCACTCAGCACAAACACATCCAGCAGCAGCTTCCGCTTCAAATACAGCGAGTACGTCAGCGTCACCGCCGTATAAAATCCCAGCCATCCCAGAAAACTATACGGCCGCGACAGCACATAGTCGCCCGGCATCGCGTCCACAATCCGAGGCAGCGCCAACGCCAGCGCCAGCGACGCCAGCATCAGCAGGCACACCACCACCACCCCCGAGATCGCCGACAAATCCCCCGCCGCAAACGGCCTCCGCCGCTTCCTTGGGTGCCTCCGGTCCGCCTCCAGATCCAGCAGGTCGTTGATGATGTACGTCGCCGAAGCACACAGCCCAAAGCTGAAGAACCCCGTGATCGCCCCACCAAACGTGCCCGGATTCCACCGGTGCGCCAGCAGCAGCGGCACAAAGATCAGCGTGTTCTTCGCCCACTGATGCAGCCGGATCGCCTTCAGCCAGCTCCGCAGCGCCGGCACGCGATCCTCAAACGTAGCCGCTGCAATCGTCCCTTTGCGCTTCATCCCCGCACGCAGTGCAGGCTCAGGATTGGCCACCATCGGCGACACGCAGGCCGCCAGCAACTCCACATCCGGCTTCGCGTTCCCGATATAACAAAACTCATCTCCAAACTGCGCGCGAAACGCGGCCAGCTTGTTCCCTCCCGCCAGATTTGTCGCTCCATCCGACGCCAGCACCCCCGCAAAAATCCCCAGGTGCTCCGCCACCCGCTCCGCCAGCGTCCGGTCCGCCGCCGTCGCCAGATAGATCGCCCTCCCCTCGCCATGCTGCTGCCGCAGATACTCCAGCAGTGGCCGGTTATACGGTAGATGCTCCACATCCAGCGTCACCGCCGCCGTCAGATGCCGCTTGAACGCCGCACGTCCCTCGGCAATCCACCCCGGAACCTTCAGCAGATCCATCGGACGCTGCCTCGCCACCACCAGCACTGTATCCAGCAGCGTGTCCGACTTCACCAGCGTCCCATCCAGGTCCACGCACAGCGCCACTCCCGGGCGCAGCCCCGCACCCTCCGCCGCCATCTCGTCCCCGGCAAGAACCTCGCTCAACCTCGTGGCTTTTTCAGCAGCACTCATCGTCTACGTCTATTCCCTTGCCGACTTTTTCATCCCGATCAACGCCACAAGCATACTGTTCTGTATCTCGTCACTATACCGCGCCAGCCATCTACCTCCACTCTCACCGCAACGCAGCCAACCTCGTCTAAACTCGCAAGCATGCACCCGCGCTCCTCCATCTGCGCCACCCTTAGCCTCAGCGCCGCTTTCCTCTCGCCCCTCCTCGCCCAGACCCACCGGGTCGAAGCGCCCGAAAAAGTCACCCGCGCCATCGGGGTCTACGAGTGGACCGGCCAACTCCCCAAGCCCACCTCCGCCCGCCTCATCCCCGTCTCCCTCTTCATCAACGGCCACTTTGAAGACGCCGGAGTCTACCTCGCCCACCCCGTCCCCTTCGTCCTCGAGACCGGCGACGTTTACTCCATCGAGCGAGCCGGCGAATCTATCGGCACCCTCGACCTCGAGTACGCCCGCAACATCGTCACCCACCGCTCCGCCACCGACGACAACCCCATCGGCGCCTGGTTCGGCTACGGCCGATTCCTCACCCCCGCCCAGGAAGCCAAAATCACCGCCCGCGCCGCCGCCAAAACTCCCGTCATCGTCGCCTCCACCGACCCCGACTCCGGCGACGACAAGCCCCACTTCATCCGCCGCCAATCTTCTTCCACCCCCGCCACGCCCTCCACCACCAAGTCCACCACCCCAGCGACCACCACCTCCCCTGCCCCCGACGACGACCCCGACCGCCCCACCCTCCGTCACCGCGATCCAGCCGACGCCACCGCCTCAAAGAAAAGCAGCAACAAGGTCGCCGGCTACGTCACGCCCCCTAACACCTCGCTCAATGACGACCCCAACCGTCCCTCCCTCCGTCGAGGAGTCCCAGCCGACGTCGTCACCACCACCCAGCTCACCGGAACCCCTCCCAACCTCCATCAGGCCGTCGCCGTCTCCGATCCCGCCAACCACGACCCCCACCCCTTCGCCCGCGAATGGGCCACCTCCACCGAGCGAGCCCAGACCCTCACCGCCTTCGAAGCCCTCGCCCAGCCCCGCCTCGCCCAATACATCGCCACCAACAAGCTCAATCCCACCGCCCAACCCGCAACCACCACCAAGCCCGCCTCTACCACCAAGCCCGCGTCCGCCACCCACACCACCACCAAGCCCGCGCCATCTAGCCACACCACCACCCACACAACGACTCACACCACGACTCACGCCACCGCCCACAGCCGCACCAAAAAAGCCACCCCTCCACCCCCACCGCCGCCCGTTCCTCTCGCCAACGAGGAAGTCTACAGCTACACCCTCAGCTACGGAGGCCTCCCTACCTTCGTCTACACCGCCGAAGCCCCCATCCCCAACGGCGGCCCCGTCTACATCACCCTCGTCGCCCAGCGCCTCCCCACCGGCGAGCTCCAGGTCGCGCTCACCTCTGTCACCGACGCCACCCACCTCAACCGCTCCCCCTGGCTCCGTTTCGTCGACATCGTCGATCCCGACTGGAGCCACCGCGGCAGCTTCCTCTTCGAGCTCCGCGCCCAATCCTCCCGCCAATTCGCCCTCTACCGCCTCATCTCCGCCCAGGCCGAGCAAACCTTCATCACCGGCATCATCGAATAGCTGCTCACCCAGCAGCCGCTTGCCCGCAAACTCTCCTGCTAGCCGGCCGCCACCACCACGATCCAACCAGGATCGCCAGCACTACCAGCGGCGCCAGCACATGCCACCACACCCCTCCCGTAGCCACCACCGCCACCACGGCTCCGGTCAGATCGAAGACCATTCCCGCATACGCCCACTCCTTCACCAGCCCCATCCCCGGCACCAGCAGCGCAATCGAACCCAGCACCTTCCAAACCCCCAGGAACGTCACAAAGTAAGCCGGAAACCCCAGCCGCATCACGCCCGCCACCGCCTCATGCGCGCCCACTACGTAGAACACGCCGCCCGGCAGGAACGCGAACACAACCAGCCCCGTACACGCCCAATAAAGCCAGAGTTTCGTCCTCATCTTTAGCTCCTCTCTTCCAGGCCGGCCAGCACCCTCTCCAGCCCGCCAATAAACTTCTGCCAGCCATAGGTTGCCCCCTTGTACGCTGCCTCCTGGTCCGCACCGAAGCCAGAATGCTCCATCCGCACCAGCGTTCCCCCAGCCGTACGCGTCAGCGTCCACGCCACCACACTCTCCAGCCCCAGAGCTCCCCAGCTATACGCCAGCCGCTCCGGAGGTTCCACCGCCAGCACCTCGCACGTAATCACACCATCCCAGTGCGGCATCGGATCCATCCGAAACTGAAAGCGATGACCCACCACCGGCTGAAGGTCGTTCTTCATCAGCCACTGCGAGATCAACTCGCCCTCCGTCAGCGCCCTCCACACCTTCTCCCGAGCATGCGCAAACTCTCTCTCGACCACCACCGAACGCGTTGCCGAACTCATTTCACTCATGCCTGACTCACTCATAGCTCCATCCTCTCCAGAACAGCTTCCAACCGGCTGAATCGATCCCGCCAGAACACCCCATAAAAGCTCATCCAATCCACCAGCGGCTCCAGCGCCTTCGGCTCCGCCCTGTAGTGCGTCTCCCGCCCCTCCCTCCGGTCTCGCACCAGCATCGCCATCTTCAGCACCGTCAAATGCTTCGACACCGCCGGCTGCGACACTCCTGCATAATCCGTCAACGCATGCACCGTCTGCTCCCCCTCCCGGCTCAGCCGTTCAAAGATCGCTCGACGCGTCGGATCAGAAAGCGCCTTGAACACCACATCGGGGGAAGCAGCCTGCATCTCAAAACTATAGCCAACCGGTTATGAATAGTCAAGCTCAAAATCGCTACACTATCTCCATGAGCACCACGACCACCCCCACCCCCACCCCCACCATCGCCCTCCTCTTCCCCGGCCAGGGCTCGCAAACCGTAGGCATGGGCCGCGCTCTCTACGACGCCTACCCCGCCGCCCGCGCCGTCTTCGAAGAAGCCGACGCCGCCCTCGGCTTCCCTCTCTCCGACATCATCTTCAATGGCCCCGAAGACACCCTCAAGCTCACCGAGCACACCCAGCCCGCCATCCTCACCGTCTCCGTCGCCGCCCTCCGCGTCCTCCAGCCCGAGCTCAAATCCCGCAATCTCACCCTCGCCTTCGCCGCCGGCCACTCCCTCGGCGAGTACTCCGCGCACGTCGCCGCAGGCACCCTCTCCTTCGCCGACGCCGTCCGCACCGTCCGCCTCCGTGGCCAGTTCATGCAATCCGCCGTCCCCCCCGGCCAGGGAGCCATGGCCGCCATCCTCGGCCTCCCCGTCGCCACCATCGTCGCCATGTGCACCCAGGTCTCCACCGAATCCGCCAACGAAATCGTCTCCCCCGCCAACCTCAACTCCCCCGACCAGACCGTCATCTCCGGCAGCCAGGCCGCCGTCGAACGCGCCGCCGAGCTCTGCAAAGAAGCCGGTGCCAAGCGAGCCGTCATGCTCCCCGTCAGCTCGCCCTTCCATTTCTCCCTCATGCA
>JAJYCQ010000002.1 GCA_021778315.1 Acidobacteriota bacterium
TCCGAGGACGCACGGCGAGGGTAGCCGGATCCAGGATGCGTATTGCTTGCGGTGCATTCCGCAGGTGCATGGGGCGGCGTGGGATACGTTGCAATTTGCGCGCGGTGTGTTTGAGATTGAGTTGAACAGTGCGACGGATAATCCTCTGGTATTTGAGGATGGGATTGTGTCGGGCGGAAATTTTCATGGAGCTCCGCTGGCGTTGGCTCTGGATTATCTGGCGATCGCGGTGTGCCAGCTTGCGGGGATCTCGGAGCGGAGGACGGAGCGGCTGATGAACCCGAGTTTGAATGAGGGGCTGCCGGCGTTTCTGGCGTCGCGACCGGGGATTGAGTCGGGCATGATGATGGCGCAGGTGACGTCGGCGGCGTTGTTTGCGGAGATGCGGGTGCTCGCATCGCCGGCATCGACGGGGTCGCTTCCGACGAGCGGCAACCAGGAAGATTTTGTGAGCATGGGGATGACGTCGGGGTTGAAGCTGGAGCAAGCGGTCGATTTGGCGCGGATGGTGATTGCGATTGAATTGCTGGCGGCGGCGAGGGCGATGGATCTTCGCGGCGATACGAGTACGCCTGTGTTGGAGCAGGCGCGGAGGAGTTTTCGGAAGAGGGTTCCGGCGTGGGAAGAGGATTGTGTGTTGTCGGTGTGGATGGAAGAGGCTGCGAAGTTTTTGGCGGAGGATGGATGGAGAGATCAAGAGAGATTTGAAGGTATCCCTTGCATTCCCTCAGCGGCTAAAGCCGCGGTGATGTAACCGGGCTGATGGCGGGACTGAAGTCCCGCCCCTTCAAAGCGAAGACAGGTGCGGAGATCTTTTAGGCTGGGTGCAATCAAGGAAGAGGTTGGATGATGCGAGAGTATGTACCGGTTCGGGCGGCGCGTGGCGGGACGAGGACGGCGAAGGGATGGATTCAGGAGGCAGCCAAGCGGATGCTGATGAATAATCTCGATCCGGAAGTTGCTGAGAAGCCGGAGGAGTTGATTGTGTATGGCGGGCGCGGGAAGGCGGCTCGGAACTGGGAGTGCTTCGATACCATCGTCGAAACATTAGACCGGTTGGAGAATGATCAGACACTGCTGGTGCAGTCAGGGAAGGCGGTGGCGGTGTTGAATACGCATCGGCTGGCGCCGCGGGTGTTGATTGCGAATTCGAACCTGGTGCCGCATTGGGCGAACTGGGAAGAGTTTGACCGGCTGGATGCGGCGGGGCTGATGATGTATGGGCAGATGACGGCTGGGTCGTGGATTTATATCGGGACGCAGGGAATTTTGCAGGGAACGTACGAGACGTTTCGCGGTGCGGCGAAGAAGCATTTTAATGACACGCTGGCGGGGACGATTACGGTGACGGCGGGTTTGGGTGGCATGGGTGGAGCGCAACCGCTGGCGGTGAAGCTCGCGGGCGGCGTGAGTATTTGTGTGGAGATTGACGCGACACGGATTGAGCGCAGATTGCAGACGCGGTATCTGGATAAGGCTACGCGGTCGCTGGAGGAGGCGATGGAGTGGGCGCTCGCGGCGAAGGGTGCGCGCGAGGCGGTGTCGATTGGGCTGCTGGGGAATGCGGCCGAGGTGCTGCCGAAGATGGTGGCGATGGGATTTATTCCCGACCTGGTGACGGACCAGACTAGCTCGCATGATCCGATGTGGGGATATCTTCCTCCGGCGAAGGCGGATGAGGATTTGAATGCGTTGCGGTCGTTGCAGCCGAAGGAGTATACGGTCCGCGTGCAGGCTGCGATTGCGGGGCACGTGCGGGCGATTCTGGAGATGCAGCAGCAGGGTGCGATTGCGTTCGACTATGGAAATAATTTGCGGACGCAGGCGAAGATTGCGGGCGTGGAGGATGCGTTTTCATATCCGGGATTTGTTCCGGCGTTCATTCGCGATTCGTTTTGCGAGGGACGTGGGCCGTTCCGGTGGGTTGCGCTGTCGGGTGATCCGGCGGATATTGCGGCGACCGATCAGGCGCTGCTGGAGTTGTTTCCCGAGGACAAACGACTGACGGAGTGGCTGACGTTTGCGTCGAAGCAGATTGCGTTTCAGGGGCTGCCTGCTCGCATTTGCTGGCTGGGATATAAGGAGCGAGATCGTGCAGGGTTGCTGTTCAACCAGATGGTGCGCGATGGACGGGTGAGTGCTCCGATTGTGATTGGGAGGGATCATCTGGATGCGGGATCGGTGGCGAGCCCCTATCGCGAGACAGAGGGAATGATGGATGGATCGGATGCGGTTTCGGATTGGGCGCTGCTGAATTTTGCGACGGGCGTTGCGAGTGGAGCGGGGTGGATGAGCTTCCATCATGGCGGCGGCGTGGGCATGGGATATAGTCAGCACGCGGGGTTGGTTGCGGTTGCCGATGGCAGCGATGAGGCTGAGGAGCGGCTGCGGATGTGTCTGACGAATGATCCGGCGATGGGCGTGATTCGTCATGCGGATGCTGGATATGAGTTGGCGAAAGAGACGGCTGTGAAACGTGGATTGGATCTGCCGAGTATTCGATGAAGAGTGATCTGTTGATTACCGGAATTTCGCAGCTCGTTACCGCTGAGGGTGCGGAGGCGAAGCGCGGTCGTGCGATGGGTGCGTTGATGATGGTGACGGACGCAGCCATGGCTGTGGTGGATGGTCGCATTGTGTGGGTGGGGAAGGCGAGCGACTGGGCGGGACAGGCCGCGGCGATTGTGGATGTGGGCGGGGTTGCGGTGGTGCCGGGATTGATTGATCCGCATACGCATGCGGTGTGGGCTGGGGATCGGCTGGCGGACTTTGAGGCGCGGACTTCGGGCGCGACGTATGAGGAGATTCTGGCGGCGGGCGGGGGGATCCGCAGCACGGTGAGAGCTACGGCGGCTGCGTCGCAGGGTGAGTTGGTGGCGTTGGCGAGGCCTCGGATTGAGGCGCTGATGAGATCGGGCGCGACGACGATTGAGGTGAAGTCGGGCTATGGATTTTCTCCGGCTGCGGAGATGGTGATGCTGGAGGCAATCGATGCGTTAGCGCGGAGCTCGCGGGTGCGGATTTTGGCTACGCTGCTGATTCATATTCCTCCGGTGGATGGTTCGGAGCGTCGCGGGTATGTTGAACGGGTGTGTGGGGAGCTGATTCCTGAGGTGGCGCGGCGCGGGATGGGCGTGGCGGTCGATGTATTTGTTGAGCGTGAGGCGTGGCAGGTGAATGAGGCGGAGGAGATGTTTGCGGCCGCGCAGAAAAATGGGTTGGCGGTGAAGCTGCACAGCGATCAGTTTCATAGCATCGGCGGAGTGGAGATGGGCGTGAGGATGGGGGCGCTGAGCGTGGACCATCTGGAGGCCGCGGGAGCGGCGCAGAATGAGAGCCTGGCGGCGAGTGGGACGATTGCGACGGTGCTTCCGGGGGTGTCGCTGCACTTGGGAATTGCTGCGGCGTCGGGACGGAAGTTGATCGATGCTGGAGGTGCGGTGGCGGTGGGGACGGATTTGAATCCGGGATCGAGTCCTCTGTTTTCAAGCGCTGCGGCGCTGGCACTGGCGGTGCGGATGAATGGGTTGACTGCGCAGGAGGCGCTGGTTGCCGGGACGGTGAATGCGGCGTGTGCGCTGGGGCTTGGGGATCGAGGGAGGCTGGAGGTGGGATGCGTTGCGGATTTTCTGGTGCTCGATAGCGGAGACTGGCGGGAGTTGGTTTATACGATGGGCGCGAATGTGGTGCGCGAGGTTTGGGTTGGGGGAAGAAGGGTGGAGGCATGAAGACTCTTTATCGGCCGGAGTTGCTGTATTGGGATGGACGGTTTGTTGCGAAGGGTGAAGTGCTGGTGTGCGAGGATGGGCGTGTTGTTGGTGCGGATGAAGGTGTAGATGCTTCGTCGGTGCAGGTGGTGGAGTTGCCGGGGAAGGCGTTGCTGCCTGGATTTGTGAATGCGCATTCGCATACGTTTCAGCGTTTGATTCGCGGCAAGTCGGAGTCGCGGGTGGTGAGTGGGAGAGATTTCTGGTCGTGGCGCGGGACGATGTATCACGCGGCGAGCAGGCTTGATCCGCAGCAGGTGTATGACGTGGCGCGCATGGCGTTTCTGGAGATGGTGCTGGCGGGAACGACGACGGTGGGGGAGTTTCATTATCTGCATACGGCGCCGGATGGACGGCCTTATGATGATCCGAATTTGCTGAGCCGGCAGGTGATTGCGGCGGCGCAGTCGGTGGGTATACGGATTGTGCTGCTGCGGACGGCGTATGTCCGTTCGGGATTTGAGCTTCCGTTGGATCCGGCGCAGACGCGATTCTTTGAATCGTCGAAGGCATTTCTTGAGAACATGACTGCGCTTGTGGGCGATGGCTCGGGGTGGGGGGATGTGGTTCACTTTGGCGTTGCGCCCCATAGTATTCGCGCGGTGCCGCTGAGTGCGTTGCATGAGATTGCGGAGTGGACTCGAGCGAAGAAGCTGCCGTTGCATATGCATGTTGCGGAGCAGGTGGCGGAGAATGCTGCGTGCGTGCGCGAGTATGGAGCGACTCCGGTGGCGCTGCTGGCGAAGGAAGGAATTCTGGGGGCGGATTTTACGGCGGTGCATGGAGTGCATGTGACGGCGGAAGAGATTGCGATGCTGGCGGAGGCGCGGGCGACGGTCTGTTCGTGTCCAACGACGGAGCGCAATCTTGGCGATGGGTTTGTGCGTGCGGATGAGATGCTGGCGGCGGGGATTCGTATAGCGCTGGGCTCGGATAGCCAGGCGCAGATTGATCCTCTGGAGGATGCGCGGGAGCTGGAGTATCACCTGCGGTTGCAGCAACAGAAGCGCGCGATTCTTGACCAGGTGGGAGGGAAGAGCCTGGCGGCTCAGTTGTTTGAGTGTGCGACGGTGAGTGGGGCGAGTGCGCTGGCGGTGCGTGGTGGAGAGCTAGCTCCGGGAGCGTTCGCGGATTTCTTTACGGTGGATTTGAAGGATGTTTCGATTGCGGGGAATTCGGTAGAGGACCTGCTGCCGATTGTGGTGTTTTCGTTGAATCGGGCGGCGATTCGCGATGTGGTGGTGAATGGACGGTTCATCCTTCGCGATCAGCGGCATGTGTTGCAGGATGAGATTGTGGAGCGGTATCGCGAGCTGCATGCGGCGGTGTGGTTGGATGGCTATGGGCGCTGAGATGTTGCGGTAGGGATGTTGCCGGGTGGGTGTGGCGTGGTGATTGGTTGGCCTCTGGGGGGAAAGGCTCTGCACCCATCGATCCTTTGCTCTCAGGAGTGTGTGGATTGGCTCCGCGCGTTCCCTCAGCGGCTAAAGCAGCATGGAGCCGACGGGAGTTACAGCGGGACTAAAGTCCGGCCCCTTCAAGGCAAAGACCAAGTTAGATAAGAAGACCAGGTCAGAGGCGAAGACTAGATCAGACGCGAGAACTGGATCAGAGGCTCTAATAGAGGGAGCGGTGGGGGATGGAGGGTTCGCGGAATCGGTAGCCGACGGAGGGGGCGGTGAGGAGATATTGGGGGTGGGCGGGGTCATCTTCGATTCGTTTGCGGAGCTCGCGGACGTAGGTTCTGAGGTATTCGATGTGGTCTTTGTACTCGGCTCCCCAGACGGTGCTCAGGATCTTTTTGTGAGAGAGGGGGCGGCCCTGGCTGCACATGAGCAGGTGAAGGATATCGAATTGCGTGCGGGTAAGAGGGATGGGGTCTCCTCGCTTGAGGAAGACGCGACGATTGCTGCAGAGGGAGACTTCTCCGTTGTTGATGGGAGCGTTGGAGAGGGCGGGAAGGCGGCCGCGGCGGATGGCGGCCTGGATGCGCGCGACGAGTTCGCGGATGGCGAAGGGCTTGGTGATGTAGTCATCGGCACCGGCTTCGAGGGCTTCGACTTTGTCGTCGACTGCGTTGCGGACGGTGAGCATGAGGATGGGGAGGGTGGGGGCCACGCGGCGGATGACGCGGCAGGCGGCGAGGCCTCCCATGCCGGGCATGTTGATGTCGAGCAGAACGGCATCGAAACTGGATTGGCCGAGGAGGGTGATGCCTTCTTCGGCGTGAGAGGAGCCGACGACTTCGAAGCCGAGTGGAAGCAGGGTGGTGGCGATGACTTTGTGGATGGCGATTTCGTCATCGACGACGAGTAGTTTGGCTTTCATCCTGTGACCTCTTTGCTCTGGGTGGGGAGGGATAGATGGAACGTGGTTCCGGCTGCTTCGGTGCTGGTGACCCAGATGTGGCCACCGTGGGCCTCGGTGACTCTGCGGGCGACGGAGAGGCCGATGCCGGTGCCGGGTGCGGCGTGGCGATGATTGTTGCCGCGATAGAACCTGTCGAAGATGCGTTCGTGGTCGTCGGCGTGAATGACTTCGCCGAGGCTTTTGACGGAGAGCGTGAGTTCGGAGGGGCTCTCGGACAGGGTGATGGTGATGGGCGAACCAACGGTGGAGTATTTCATAGCGTTATGGAGGAGCTCTTTGAGGGTGGAGGAGATCATGTCGTGGTCGGCGGAGATGGGATGGGTGACGCGTTCGATGCAGATGTCGATTTCGGGAAGTTTGGTGAGAGGGTTGGAGGGATCGGGCCACTCGCTGTGAAACTCGTGGACGGCCTGCTGGATGAGCGCGGGGAGATCGACGGTTTGGAGTTGAAGGCGGAGGGATTCTCCTTCGGCCTTAGCGGTCTCGAGGAGACGGGTGGTCATCACGTCGAGCTTCTCGGATTGATCGTCGATCATCTGGATGAGCTGGTGCTGGATGTCGTCGAGATGGCCGGCTTCGAGGAGGCCGGAGCTGGCGGCACGAATGATGGTCAAGGGGGTTTTGAAGGCGTGGGCGAGGCCGTCGAGGACGGTGGTCCGAAACTGCTCGGTGGTGCGTGCGGCGTCGGCTGCGCTTTCGTTGAGGCAGGCGCGATGACGCTGGAGAGCGAGGGAGGCGAGGGAGGCGAGGGAATCGATGAGGAAGGGAGGAATGGTGCCGAGGATCAGGAGCGAACCGATGGGGCTGGTGGCGTTGTGGAGAGGGCGAATGGAGACGTCGTGATGAGAGGCGCTGGAGTTGGAGAGGGAGCGGAGATGGTCTTCGAGGGAGTGTGTGCTTTGCGTGAGCCACCGGCCTGCGGCTCCGACGGAACCGGGCTGATTGCTGACGATGGCGACGGCGTCGAGCTCGAATTCCTGTTGGATGAACTCGGCGATCTGCTGCTCGGGGGAGTCGTGCAGATTGAGCAGGAGGACGTTGTGGCAGAAGGAGTGGAGACGCTGGGTACGGTGGCGCTGGATGTCGGACTCAGCGACGAGGGAGCGCTCTCTTGCGGAGAGGTGGCTGACGAGAAGCGCAGCGAGTTCAACGAGAGTGAAGGCGAGGGCACTGCGCAGAGCGACGAGAGGAGTGATGAGGTTCGCAGGGATAGTGAAGGCGAGGCAGAGGATCGCCGCTAGAGCAAAGGTGGAGGCCTGCCAGAAGCCAGCGTAGGCGGCGAACAGGATGGCGAGGGTGAAGCAGATGAGATTGAGAAGGACGGCGTCGAGGCCAAGAGCGAGGCCTGCGCGGAGGAGCATGGGCGGGAGGAAGAGGGCGAGGGTGAAGGGAAGAAGGAACGCGTAGCGGGACTTCAACGGGCGGGGACTCAACCAGCGGGGCTTCCATAGCCGTGCTTGAAACGAGACGAGTTGGTTCGTAAAGGGCTTGGACATGGAGACCTGCCTGAGGAAGCGGCAGCGAATATTTGGCGGGAGAAGGAGGCGGAGCAGCCGTTGCGCCAGGCTCCTGATGAACGTGTTAAGTTATGCAGGGCTGAGAGCTGGGGCGGATTGTTTCGCGAACACGTCGTGGTGTTCGAAGAACTTGGAAGAGGCTTGAATATGGAAGCCGCAGCAGGTTCACAGGATGAATCAGGGCCCGATCGGGTGGAGCCGAAGAACGGATTTGTTTTTCATAATCGCACAATCTTTATACCTTTTTTATGACACCACGCGCTAAATTAGGTCAACTTACCTCAGGGGCAGGGAGGACAGGGAATTGCAGTGGTAGTGGGCAATTCGCGTTTTTTCGGAGCGGCAACTGTCCATAGTAGGCAAAACTAACGAGTGAATTTGATCGAAACACGGAGAAAGAGACATATTGCTAATTTCTATGCGTACGCGCCAGAGCAGCATCGCCATCGTAGGGATCCTTTTGATTTTTCAAACTGCAGAAAAGGCAACGGGACAGGAGACGAGTTCTGGGGTTGCGGTGGCTGTAGCTCCGGCAGCGACCGTTGCGACGACGCCGCCGCCCGCAGCCGCAACTCCGCTTTCCACCTTCGTTCTGACGGGTCCTCTGCAATGGCTGCCGCCCGCGATTTTTGATGCCGGGCCCTTGGGCAAGCTGTCGGTCAACGGGATCGTGACCGGTTTCGCGCAGTTCCAGGACAACGCTGTGCCGGGAGACGACAAGGCGCAGGCCACGCTGAGCAACGGTCAGATCTTTCTTCAGAAGCCGGACGGAGAGTTTCAGTACTACATCCAGGCTGGTGTCTATACGATGCCGACACTTTCGGTGCCGTTTACCAATGCCCAAAACACCGTGAGCAATTTCTACGGGCCTGTTCCAGTTGCGTTCGTGAAGGTGCCTGTGGGAAAGACTACGTCCTTCGAGATTGGTTCGCTGCCGACGCTGATGGGCGCCGAGTCGACGTTTACGTACCAGAACTTTAACATCGAGCGCGGCATCCTTTGGAACCAGGAGAATGCCATTAGTCGCGGTGTCCAGGTGAATCAAACACTGGGTAAGTATGTGACGGCCTCGATCAGTTGGAACGACGGTTACTATTCCAACCGCTATACCTGGGTCTCGGGGTCGGTGGCCTTTGTGAAGGGGCCTCATAGCCTGGTGTATGACGGGATGGGGAACCTTGGACAGACGGTCTTCCAAAGGGCGGCAACGCCAATTCAGAACAACGGTTCCATGCACGTGGTGATCTACACGTACACCAAGGGTTCGTGGATCGTTCAGCCTTACTTCCAGTACGGAAAGCTGCCGACCAACTTGAAGGTAGGCGTCGCCAAGGGCACCTCCGCAACGGGCGGTGCGTTGACTGTCAGCTATGCCTACAAGAGCGGATTTTCGCTTCCGGTGCGCGTGGAATATCTGACGAGTTCGGGGAGTAGCACCGATGGATCGGTGAACATGCTGGGGTTTGGAGCGGGCAGCGCAGGGACCACGTTTACCGCGACGCCGACCTACCAAAAGGGAGGGATGTACGTTCGCAGCGATCTGGCGTATGTGCACGCAAGCAACTCCACGAGCGGAGATGTTTTTGGAGCGACGGGAACGAATCAGAGCCAATTCAGGGCCGTCCTTGAATTCGGCTTCATCTTTGGCAGCAACATCACGAAATGACGGGGACGAGGCGCTGGCTCCGCCTTGTCCTGAAGCTAAGCGAGATCACTCTTACGGGAGCCGACTTCATTCACCCTGCGATTGTGGCGCGGCAGAGTATCGACACAATCAATCGAATCAAATGTATTATCAGAAAAACAACATTCCAAACTCAGTCAACGGGCAGTCGACGTTCGAGATATCGCTGATCAGCTTCTTTGGGCCAAACACCTAAGGAACAACAGAACGCTATTCAGAATAGATCGTCGATACGAGCGCTACGTTGCTTCAGACACTTGAAGCGATGCAGCGGTAGAGCAAGTCAGCATCGGGCTCGCAGCAACGAAGCGGCAAGCCGCAGCAATCGGTAGGAACGGCAGCAGACTTTATCTTGCGGAGGAATACATGGCAGAGACGAATACAGTTGAAATGAAAAAGACGCTGGGTCTGACGGGACTCACCAGCAATGCGATGGCGCTGATTGCGCCGGGAGCGTTCCTTTGGCTGACGTTCTTTATTCAGTCGACCACGGGCGTCACCGGACCCTCGATGTGGATGGGTGTGATTGGGGCGCTGGTGCTGTGTCTTTCTACGGCGGTCTGCTATGCGGAGATGGCGAAGCTATACCCGGGGACGGGGAGCTCGTACTACTTTGCGGAGCAGGCGTTTCTGAATCGTGATCGGGCGTGGAAGTATGCACGCATTTCGAAGTTTGTGGTGGGCTGGGCGTCGCATTTGTACTACTGGATTTATCCGGGAGTGATGGTGGGGACGATGGGAATCGTCTCGGGCTACCTTGTGGGGACGCTGTATCCGAACTTCATGAGCGCGTCGAATCCGGGGATGCTGTTCATGATGACGGTGGCTGTTGTGTTCTCATTTGCTGTGGCCTACATTTCGTATCGCGGAGCGAATGCGTCGACGTCGATCAACCTGGGAATCAATGCGATCCAGATTACGGCGCTGATAGTGTTTAGCATTTTGGCGCTTAGCTACCGGATGAATCATCCACCAGGTTCGGTGGCGTACCAGTTCGATTCGGCCAGCGGGGAAGCGTATACGTACGAGTTCCAGACAACGACGGCGGTGGTTGCCGGCGTGTCGACCGATACGATTGTGCGCGACACGAGTGGCGTGCCGCTGCCGAAGCTGGGAGCGGATGGCAAGCCTGTACCGTTCCATGTGAGCTATGCGGAACGCGATGCTGCGGGCAACTTCCTGGCGCATCCTACGGCGAAGTCGGTCATTAGTCCTCATCACTGGAGCTGGGTGTTTATCCAGGCGACGGTGGCGATTCTGATCCTGGTTGGATTTGAGTCGGTGACGGCGATGGGAGGCGAGGCGAAGAATGCGAAGCGGGATGTGCCGATCGCGGTGATTACGTCGCTGCTGGTGCAGGGCGTTCTGTTCTATTGCTTCGAATATTTTGCGGCGAATTATTTCCTGAATAGCGGCTATACGATGCAGAGTGCATCGGCTTCGGCGGCTCCGATCGGCGACATGATGATCATGGTTGGTGACGCGCTGTTTGGGCCGGGGCATGGGCGGACGTTCATGCTGATCGAGGCATCGACGGTGGTTCTTGCGCTGATCGGGACGACGCTCTCGTGCATGAATACGGGTGCTCGCGTGACGTATGCGATGGGCAAGGACAAAGAAGTTTCCAACCACTTTGGCCTGTTGCACAAGAGCAACCTGACGCCACACCGCGCGGTGTGGACGCTGGCTGCGATTTCAGCAGTGATCGGATGTCTTGCGGTGGTGCTGGTGTTTGGCGATGCTGGAGCTCCGTCGGCGGCAGCGATTGCTTCGATACCTCACGGACTGTTTTCGAGCTTTGGCTACACGACGCATGACAAGATGGCGGCTCTGCCAAACAGTCTGCTGACGGTGACGCTGGCGTCTAACTTCGGGACGTTCCTGCTGTATGCACTGAGCTGCACGCTGTGCATGGTTGCTTATCATAAGCATCCGAAGTTCAGCTTCATCCGGCACATATTCATTCCGATGTTTGGGTTGTGCGCGAATCTGGCTTGCATGGGGTTCTATGTCGTTGGCCCGTTCATGGGTTATGGGACGAAGATGGAACCCCTGCTGGCGCTAGGCATTGCGGTGGTATGGGGAATCTATGGCAGCTTCCACTTCCTGACGAGCGGTAAGGCGGCGGGTAGAACGGCGTTGATTCAAACGAGGCCGGACTCGGCGTAGACTTGAGGCGCAGGGCGGGGCCTCGCGGCCTCGCCCCATGCGATTAAACCTTCATGCTTGATTTAGAGTTTGCTGAACGCACCGACCCAGGGCGAGTGCGAGGAAATAACGAAGACGCTCTCGGCCACGTGCTGCCGACGGGGCCTGCGCAGGTGCAGTCGCAGGGATGGTTTTTTGCGATTGCGGATGGGATGGGAGGCCACGAGTATGGGGAGGTGGCTTCGAGTCTGGCGATCAAGACGGCGGTAGAGGGGTTCCGCAAGATTCCAAAGGGTGTGATGCATGTGTCGCTGCTGCCGCGGTTGGTGCAGGAGGCAAATGCAGCGGTGTACGACGCTGGGCAGGCGACGTCGCTGCGCGGGGCGCGGATGGGAACGACGTTTGTGGCGTGCGCGCTGCGGTTTGATTCGGCGGTTGTGTCGCATGTGGGGGACTCGCGGTGCTATCTGTTTCGTAATGGTCGAGGGACGCAGCTGACGCGCGACCATACGATGGCGGAGGAGCAGATGCGGTTGGGGATTCTGTCGAAGGAAGAGGCAGCGGATCACGATGGGCGGCATGTGCTGACGCGGTCGCTGGGCAATGAGTTATTTGTTGCGGCAGATACGCAGACGGTGAATATTCTTCCAGGGGATGTGTTGCTGCTGTGCACGGATGGGCTGTATGGAGGGGTTCCCGATGCGTCGATCCAACGCATAGTTGAGCGCAGCGGGGATTTGGAGAAGGCCGCGGAGGCGCTGATTACAGCGGCCAATGACGCGGGCGGTCATGATAATGTGAGCGTGCAACTTATCCGAGTAAAGACGGTGGAACGAATGGGGCTATACCGTGGACGACCGTACAGGCTGCTCTAGATGATTGCTCCGAATCTGACGCTCCATCCCGGCGACCGGCTCGACGACTACGAGCTTGAGGAGATTGTAGCGACCAGCGGCATGGCGACGGTGTTTCGCGCGAAGGATCTGAGGACGAGTGAGCAGGTGGCGATCAAGGTTCCTCATCCGGAGGTGGAGAGCGATCCGACGATGTTCGACCGGTTTCGGCGCGAGGAGGAGATTGGGACTCGCATCGATCATCCGGGCGTGATGAAGGTGTTTGCTAACCCGGGGCGGTCGCAGGTGTACATGGTGATGGAGTGGCTGGATGGGCGGCTGCTGCGACAGGTTTTGAATGACGAGAAGAAGCTTCCGGTGGAGCGAGCGGTGAAGTTGACGGTGGGGATCTGCGAGGCGCTGGAGCACGTGCATGCGAATGGCGTGGTGCATCGCGACCTGAAGCCGGAGAATATTATGGTGGGGCCGGAGGATGAGATTCATTTGATCGACTTCGGCATTGCGGCGAGCGCGGGGGCGCGGCGGCTGACGTTCGCGCATTTTTCGCAGAGCATGGGAACTCCGGACTACATTTCGCCAGAGCAGGTGCGGGGGAAGCGCGGCGATGCTCGGAGCGATTTGTATGCGCTGGGCGTGATGCTGTACGAGATGCTGACGGGGGTGGTGCCGTTTTCGGGGCCGAATCCGTTTGCGGTGATGAATGACCGACTGCTGAATCAGCCGGTTCCTCCGCGGGAGATTGAGGCTTCGATTACTCCGCAGCTGCAGGAGATTGTGTATCGCGCGATGGAGCGTGAGCCGAAGAACCGGTATGCGAGCGCGAGGGAGATGGCGCACGATCTGCTGCATCCGAATGAGGTGGGGATTGCGGAGCGGCCGGATGCGGAGCGGTGGAGGACGCGGCGGTCGCCGGAGCGGAGGAGGGTACTGCTGTATGCGGCGCTGGTGCTGATACCTCTGCTGCTGTTCGGGTTGCTGGTGCTGGTGTCACGGCATCGCTGATCGCGGCGACGTTGATGATTGCGAGCTTGAGTGCCTAGCGGGGGACGAACTCGTCGGCGTGGACTACGAACTCCGGGTAGGCCCCGGCGCCTAGCTCGCGGATGTCCATGCCCTGCCATTCGCCGTCGGCGTCTACGCGGAAGGGGACTAGCTTGTTGAGCAGGAGATTGCCGAGGTGGATGAGGGGGAAGATGACGCCGAGGAGGGTGCTGATTCCTACGAGTTGAGAGAGGAGCAGGGCGGAGCGGGGGCCGGCGGTGGGGGCGAAGAGGCCGAAGGCGAGCAGGCCCCAGAGGCCGGCACCGAGGTGGACGGAGATGGCTCCGCCGGGGTCGTCGATGAGGAGCCTGAGTTCGAGGGTTTCGACGAGGAAGGTGACGAGGGTACCGGCGACTAGGCCGATGAAGAAGGCGGCGAGCGGAGAGACGATGCCGCAACTGGCGCTTCCGGCGACAAGGCCGGCGATCCAGCCGTTGGCACTGAGCGAGGCGTCGGGCTTGCGGTAGCGGAGCTGGGTGATGAGGACGGCGGCGAGGCAGCCGGCGGAGGCGGAGAGCATGGCATTGATGGCAACGACGATGATCTGGATGGAGTTGAGGGCGTAGAAGAGCATGGAGGCGGCGGACTCGAGGCCGATCCAGCCGATGAGGGCGAGCAGGCAGCCGAAGAGGACGAGGACGATGTTGTGGCCGGGGATGGCGGTGGCGACTTTGTCGGTGTACTTGCCCTGGCGAGGGCCGAGGATCCAGGCGACGGAGAGGGCGGTGAGGCCTCCGACGACCTGGAGGACTCCGGCACCTCCTGCGTCGGTGAAGGAGGGAAGGCCGAAGAGGGGGGTGAGTTGAGCGAGCCAACCTGCTCCCCAGACCCAGTGGGCGAAGAGGGGGAAGATGATTGCGGCGAAGAGGGCGCTGGAGGCGCAGATGGCGGCGAGGCGCCAGCGGTCGGTTCCTGCGCTGATAGGGATGAGCGAGGCGAGGCCTACGGCGAACATCTGGAGGGCGAGAACGAGGGCGGGGTAGGGGCTGCGGAGCAGGGTGGAGGCGAGGCCAGCGGCGAAGAAGGGCTCTGCACCAAGCCAGTCCCAGTGCCTGCCGGCGAGCTGGAAGGTGTGGGCGAGGCCGTTGGTGTATCCGGCCCAGGCAGAGCCGAAGAGGACGAAGACGATGGCCGAGACGCCGAGGGCGCAGAGGGTGGCGAGCATGGCGTGGGCGGCGCTGCGAGAGCGCCCGAGGCCCTGATGGATGAGCGCCAGACCGGCTGCAGCGAGGGGCACGAGGATGATGCAGAGAAGGCAGACGGCGAGATTCATTCAGTGCCTCTCTGGAGTGAGCGGTAGCGGTAGGCGACGAGACCGAGGCCGAGGAGTTCGACGAGCAGGGCGGCGAGGACGAAGGCGAAACGCTGCCCGAGGCCTGCCAGCAGGAGCAGGGCCGCGAGGGCGAGCATCCAACCCGAGACCATCAACAGGTAACCAGTCAACCTCAAAGGTGTTCCTTTGCACTGTGCAGATAGGGGTAATGTATCCAGTCTATCTATTTTTAGCGGGGTTCAAGAAGCGGGACGCAATAATTCAGGGAAGGGTGAAGTTTTGTCAGGCTTCGAGTCGGGGGCTCTAGTAGACTCAGAGGCATTCCAAAGCAAACAAGAGTGAGGAGACAAAGATGAAGAGCGATCTCAATGAATTTGTGTCGACGCCGATCGGGGCGTTTGTGGTGCTGGCGATTGCGGCGTCGCTGGAGGTGCTGGGGGATTCGTTCTTCCAGACAGGGCTGTACCGGTCGAGTGGGAGCCAGCGGGCGATGTGGTTTGTGGTGGGGGTGGCGGTGCTGGGGATGTACGGGTTGTTTGTGAACCTTCCGCAGTGGGACTTTGGCAAGCTGCTGGGGGTGTATGTCGCGCTGTTTTTTGTGGTGGCGCAGGTGGTGGCGAAGGTGCGGTTTCAGCAGTCGCCGACGACTCCGATCCTGGTGGGTGGGAGCTTGATTGTGGCGGGTGGGCTGGTGATTACGTTCTGGAAGGGGTGAGTGGGTTGGGGCAAAAGGAATGCCGCCCCGTGCGTGGCGACGGCATGACTTATGGGCACATGTTCCTCTGCGTGGCCCCTCGCAGATAACTCTAGGTCCGCGGCGGCATCCGTGTTGTGATGTAGATCACTAAAATGAAAATATTGTTATGTGTCGGACATAGCGGGGATTAGGAGCCTATTGCGATATGCTGCCGGGCTGGGGACAAGAGGCGGTGAGCGGCCCTTCCTTAGAAGGTACGGACGGCGTGATCGATGACCAGTTCGTCGACGGAGATATTGAGGGCGAGGCCTACTTTGCGGAAGCCGTCGCGCCACTCGCGGGACCAGTAGGTGGAGTCGGCGCGGCGGAGGAGGTCGTTCCAGATGTTCTGGGCCTGCCAAAGGTTGATCTCCATGGGGAGGGTGCGGAGGGATTCGGCGATGGCGAGGGTCTCGTTGAGGACGGTGAGGTTTTGCGGAGATTGGAGCTCGGCGGCGGATTCGAGGCGGACCATGGCTCGCTTCATGCGCTTGTCGGAGGTGTAGCTGAGGAGGTCGTTGTCGAGGGTGACGTGATCGATCTCGGCGCGGCGGAGGAGGCGGGCGAGCTCGGCGGAGTCGAAGGTTTCGGCTTCGAGGGCGCGGCGCAGTCCGGCGTTGATGGCGAAGCCGGCGGTGATGGCGAGGGCGGGGGGAGCGGGGACGTGGGCCTCACAGAGGAAGTCGAGCAGGGTGGCGTGCTCTTCGTAGATGCGGATGAGCGAATTTTCAACTTCGGAGAGGGTCTGGTTGAGGATGCTCTTGAGGATGCGTTGCTGCTCGTCGGCGAAGAGGGAGGCGAGGGAGTAGAGGGTGGAGTCGAAGTATTCGTCGATGTTGCGGATGAGTTCGGGGAGATTGGCGCGGCGGATGGAGCTGCGGGCGCTGGCGACGAAGGTGTCCCATGCTTCGGCGTCTTCGGGCTTGAAGTGCTTGACGGCGGCGGATAGATTCTGGTCGCCGAGGTGGAGGACGGCGAAGCAGATGTCTTCGGTTTCCTCGGTGATGCGGGAGCGAAGGGAGGCGCGGCCAACGGAGAAGCGGCCACGGCCGGAGGTGAGGACGTCGTAGGTGTGGCGCTGGACGTCGAAGCAGAAGATCTGGCCGGAGTCGGGGTAGCTGCGGAACATGGAGCTGATGGCGTAGTGGGCACCGACGCTTTCGAGATCGAGGCGGCCGGCGGTGACGAAGCGGCGATAGACTTCGGCTCCGTCGGTGAAGTCGGGGCTGTTGCTCTTGGCGAGGGCGAGGATCCTGAGGAACTCGGCTTCGAGATCGGAGGCCTGGGTGCCGAAGCGGACGGGGTCGGAGAAGAGCTTGTGGGCGAGCTGGAGGACGCGGCCGGCGTAGGCGATGATCTGGACGGTTTCGATGCCGGAGATGTCGTCGAAGAACCAGCCGCAGCTGGTGTACATGAGCTGGGCGTGGCGCTGGAGCTCGAGGAGTTCGAAGACGGTGATGCGTTCGGCGGGGGTGAGCTGGTGGGTGGCGTGGGTGGCGAAGAAGCGGTCGAGGTTGTCGGCGCTGCGGTCGAGGATGACGTGGATGTAGGCGTCGCGAGCGGCCCATAGGTCTTTGAGGAGAGGAGCAGCGACGGCTTCGGCGAGCGGAGCGGTGCGGTCGCGGAGGAGGTCGAGGGCGTCGCGGAGAGGGGTGCGCCAACGCTGATTCCAGCCGGCCCTTCCTCCGTTGCAGCCGCAGTCGGAGCGCCAGCGCTCGACGCCGTGGGAGCAGCTCCAGGAGGATTCGTCGACGACTTCGGCCTCCCATTGCGGAGGGAATTTTTCGAGGAACTCGCCGTAGTTGGTGAGCTGGGCGAGGTTGTTTTCTTCGATCCAGTGGAGGGCGTAGCTGAGGGCCATCTCGCCGTGCTTGTGGTGGTGGCCGTAGCTTTCGCCGTCGGTGGCGACGTGAACGAGCTGGGGCTCGGAGAGAGGCTTATCGGCCTGGAAGCCGGAGAGCAGGCGGCGGGCAAAGGTCTCTCCGTCGTTGAGGAGGCCTTCGAAGGCGATGGCACGGGAGGCGGGGCCGTTGTAGAAGAAGACGGCGATGGAGCGGCCGTCGTTGAGCTTGACGAGGTAGGGCTGGGAGGTGTCGACGGTGGCGTTGGGGGTGTCGGACCAGGGGGCTGGCTCTTCGCCCTGGGCGGCGATGCGGCGGACTCGCAGGGACTGGTGGGGAGCGAGGACGGTGAACTTGATTCGCTCCCGGGCGAGGAGGTCGAGGACGGAGCGGGAGACGGCGGTTTCGGCGAGCCACATTCCCTCGGGCTGACGGCCGAAACGGTGGGCGAAGTCGGAGATGCCCCAGCGGATCTGGGTGCGGGCGTCCCGCTCGGAGGCGAGCGGCATGATGATGTGGTTGTAGACCTGGGCGAGGGCGGAGCCGTGGTTGGAGTAGCGCTCTGCGCTGACGCGGTCGGCGTCCTGGATCATGCGGTAGGTGCGGGGAGCGAAGTCTTCGAGCCAGCTGAGGAGGGTGGGGCCGAAGTTGAAGCTCATGCGGGCGTAGTTGTTGACGATGCGGATGATCTGGTGCTGCTGGTTGACGATGCGGGAGGCACCGTTGGGGGCGTAGCACTCGGAGGTGATGCGCTCGTTCCAGTCGTGGTAGGGAGCGGCGGAGTCCTGGAGTTCGACGGTTTCGAGCCAGGGGTTCTCGCGGGGGGGCTGGTAGAAGTGGCCGTGAACGCAGATGTAACGCTGTGGCTGGGGTTGCGGCTGGGAGAATGCGGGGCCGGATTTTTTTGCTGCGGTCATCGTCTCAGGATAGCAATTGTGCGGAGCTCAGGGTTGGGCGGGAGGTGTGGAGCGGACGACGTAGAGGGTTCCGGGAGCGGAGGCGAACCAGCGGGAGTAATGCATGGGAGCGAAGGGCGCTGGGCCGTAGCAGGCGTTGGGGTCGAAGGAGACGCTGTAAAGGGGATGGATGTGCGGGGTTTCGTCGAACTGGTTCATCGCGCACTGGGGGGGGGGGGGCGGAGGGGTTGGGACATAGGCGTTCGCGGGGAGCACCATTCTGAAGTCATTGAGGAAGTGGGAGTGCTGCAGTTCGACGACGTAGTTGGTCTCCCAGCCGTTGTCGACGGAGGTGTCGGGGACACCGGAGGAGTGGATCTCAGCGGCGAGGGTGACTCGAGCGTGATAGATCGCAAAGGTGTTATGCAGGACGACGGTCCCGTAGATGGCCATGAGCCCGACGAACACAACGCTGGCGAGTGGAAGTTGGGAGTGGATTTGATCCTGGTAGTAGCGGACCAGGCAGAGCAGCGCGATCATCAGCAGCGCCAGCAAATAGCGGTCGGGAACCCAAACGGTAGCTCGGGGAATAAGGAGCAGCGAGTAAGCGAGGGTGAAGGGCGTGAGAAGCATGCCGAGCTGCGACCAGGAAATGGTGGCGGAGGTGGAGGGGGGCCTCGGGTCTTGCGTGCGAGGTGTTGAATTTTGCGGACGGAAGAAGGAGGAGAACAGGCCGAGGGCTCCTCCGAGCGATGCAATGGTCAACAAGACTCGGAGCCAGGGGTGAAGAAAGATGGGTGGATGGCCATGAAGGGCCATGCTCTCGTAGATGCCGTGGACTCCAACCCAATCGGTCTGGGTGGGTTCGAGGAGAAAGCCTGTGTGGGAGTGTCTCCAATGGATGAGGAGGAGGGCGTAGGCGACAGATGTGATTGCGAAGAGGGCTTGTATGCCGCGGCGGCCGTTTCGGAGTTGGGGAAGGAAGAGGGCCACGATGGGAAGCAGTAAGAAGGGTGCGTCGAGGCAGAGATGGATGAGTTCGCTGAGGACGTGAATGATGGGGAAGGTGCTGGGGAGGAGCGGCTCATGCACGTTGTAGGGCTGGTGCAGAAACCAGAGCATGCAGGCGAGGATGAAGAGGACTCCGGCGAGGGTGGCGGCGGCACCGGCGAGGACGACGCGGCGATGGGCGCGAAGGAGCCAGAGGGTGGAGGGCACCATGACGAGGACGCCGAGCCAGGCGATCTGGCGGGAGGTTCCGCAGAGGGCGTTGGTCGTGACGGCGAAGCAGAGCCAGGCGATGGCGACGCGGGGAGTGGGGGATTGCAGGGCGCGAAGGCATCCGTAGAGACAGAGAAGGATGGCGAAGAGGCCGGTGATGTCGGTCATGAAGGTGGCCGAGAGAAGCAGGTACATGGGCGAGAGAACGAAGGCCAGGGTGGCGAGGGTGGCGTTGCGCTCGTGGATGCCAGCTCGGACGAGGGTTCGCTGTAGGAGGAAGGAGAGAGAGAGGGCCACCAGCAGCGTGCTGAGGCGGACGGTGATGAAGGAGAAGCCGAGGAGCTTGACGAAGGCGGCTCCGAGATAGAGCTGCCAGCCGAGGAGGGGCGTGGTATTTCCGTTGTAGACCACGTGGCCGGTGGCGGCGAGCGTTTGTGTGATCAGGATGTAGCTGCCGTCATCCGCTACTCCCATGGTGGTGAAGGCGCGGGCGATGAGTTCGCAGACCAGCACGGCCAGGGCGCAGAAGAGAGCCGGAATGCGGAACCTGCGGACGAGTTGCAATGAGCCTCCTGCGGCGAGTTGGGTTGATGCGCACGCCGGGGGAGGACGTGTGACTTTCGTATTGCCTTCAGGATAGCAATGCGCTGTTGTCCTAATGGATTGCGGGAGGGGTGTAGCGGACGACGTGGAGGGTGCCGGGGCTGGAGCCGAGCCAGCGGGAGTAGTGGATGGGAGCGAACGGGGCTGGGCCGTAACAGGCGTTGGGGTCGAAGGAGACGCCGTAGATCGGACGGATATGTGGGGTTTCGTCGAAGAAGTACATGGGGCAGGTGCCAGCGGGGAGAGGCGGCGTGGGGATGTAGGCATGTGCGGGGAGCACGATGCGATAGTCGTTGATATGGTCGGTGTGCTGGAGTTCGACGTCGAAGTTGTACTCCCAGTTGTTATCGACGGAGGTATCGGGGATACCGGCGGCATTCAGCTCGGCGGCGAGTGCCACGCGGGCACGGTAGAACGCAAAATTATTGTGGGTGGCGGCTACTCCGTAGATGGCCATGAGCGCGATCAGGAGAGTGAAGGCCATGGGGAGCTGTGGTTGGATTCGCTCCTGGTAGTAGCGGATAAGGAGGATTGCCGCTACGAGGGTGGGGCCGAGTAAATATCGATCGGTGAGTCCGAAGGTGCTTCCCAGCGGCATCAAGAGAACGATGTAGGCGAGAGTGAACGGAATCAAGAGGAAGTTGAGTTGATTCCATGACGCGCCGTTGGGGGACGCTGGGGCGGGCAGGGCTCTGCGGGATTGGAGGAGCGAGGAGATCAGGCCCAGCAGGCCTCCGAGCGAAGCGATGGTGAGCAGCACCTGTGCGCCGGTGTGAAGCAATACGGGCGGTTCCCCTTTGAATCCGGCTTCGTGGAGCATCCCGAGCGCGTTGACCCAGTCACCCTTTGTGGGCTCCAGCATGGGAATGTATCCGCGTTGGACTGCGATGAGGATGTAGGCCAGAGAGATGGCGGCGACGACGGCGATGGAGCGCCGATTTTTGCTCCAGATTCCGGGGAGGAAGAGTGCGAAGACGGGAAGAAGGAGGAAGGGTATATCCAGTAAAGCGTGGGTGAGCTCTCCGAGGCCGCGGGTGACGGAGATTGCTGGTTTGAGAGGCGGCATCATCCCGACGGAGTAGGGCTGGTGCTTGAACCATTGCAAGCAGGCGAAGACGAAGAGGGCACCGGCGAGGGTGGCGGCCGCGCCGGCGAGGACGACTCGGCGATGGGCGCGGAGTAGCCAGAGGGTGGAGGGCACCATGATGAGGACGCCGAGCCAGGCGATCTGGCGGGAGGTTCCGCAGAGGGCATTGGCGACGACGGCGAAGCAGAGCCAGGCGATGGTGGCGCGGGAGGTGGAGGCCTGGAGGGCGCGGAGGCAACCGTAGAGGCAGAGGAGGATGGCGAAGAGGCCATTGATGTCGGTCATGAAGGTGACGGACAGGATGAGGTAGAGGGGGGAGAGGACGAGAGCGAGGGTGCCGAGGGTGGCGTTGCGCTCGGAGAGGCCGGCGCGGACGAGGGTTCGCTGCAGGAGGAAGGCGGTGAGCATGGCGATGAGCAGGGTGCTCATGCGGACGGTGGTGAAGGAGTCGCCGAAGAGCTTGATGAAGGCGGCTCCGAGGTAGAGTTGCCAGCCGAGCATGGCTGTGGACCAGCCGTTATAGGCGATGTGGCCGGTGGCGGCGAGTGTTTGCGCCATGCGGATGTAGGGGCCGTCGTCGCAGATGCCCATGGTAGTGAAGGGGCGGGCGATGAGTTCGCAGAGGAGGACGGCGAAGGCGCAGAGGAGAGCCGGAATGCGGAACTTGCGGACGAGTTGCAATGAGCCCCCTGGGGACGAAGATTGGATTGCGACGTGAGAGGTTCGAAGGGCGTACCGTGTGCTTCGGCGTGGTACTTTCAGGATAACAACACGCGGGCGCAGTTTGATCTGCTGCGATAGCGGGGCTTGAGACGGACAGGCGCCCACCATGTAGATCGATGAGCGATGACGCAGGAGGCCGTGAGTAGATGGGTGAGTTTCATTATGTGGGTTCGGAGTTGGATCTGTTTGCGGCGGTCAAGAATTGGAAGTCGTACTGGTCAAGCCGGATCAGGCCTTTTATTTCGGGAGATGTGTTGGAGGTTGGCGCAGGCATAGGCTCAAACACGGGGCTGCTGAGTCCGGGTGCGAGAGGCCGATGGGTGTGCCTGGAACCTGATCCAAATCTTTCGGCTAATTTAGCTGCCAACTTGCAGGGGATGGCTGGGACTCGGGACTTTGAGAGCCTTTGTGGGACGTTGGCGTCGTTGGATCCGAACGAGATGTTCGACACGATTATCTATATTGATGTGCTCGAGCATATTGAGGATGATGCGGCAGAGTTGAAGCTGGCGGCGCAGCGGCTGCGACCGGGTGGGTGTGTGATCGTTTTGTCGCCTGCTCACCAATGGTTGTTCACGCCGTTCGATGCGGCGATTGGTCACTTTCGGCGCTATAACCGCTCGTCCCTGCGGAAGGCATCTCCGCCAGCGCTGAACGTCGAGACAATTTTTTATCTGGATTCCTGTGGCATCGCTGCTTCTTCGATGAATCAGCTATTTCTGCGGCAATCGATGCCGACCGCAGCGCAGTTACATGTATGGGATAGCTGGATCATTCCTGTATCGCGATTGATTGACCCGATTTTGATGTATTCGCTTGGGAAATCAATCGTTGGGGTTTGGCGCAAGCCGCTTTGAAGAGGGCTGGTGCATGTTGCCGAACAGAAGTCGGCGGCCATGGACGTAGGGAAGGTAGTCGATCTTTGGAAGGATGAGCCTCTGCACACGGTTGTTGAGCAGCATCAAGATCGAAGACAGCGCGGTGAAGAGCACCTGCAGGATGATGATGGTAAGGCCGAAGGCGATGGTGGTGGTCCAGCCAGGAGTAGCGTGAGCAGGGAAAAAAATGCGTAGCGTGAGTAAACCAGCGACAAGGATAGTACTCGCGATCACCAGCACCACGGAGAGAATCAGGAGCCGGACGAAGATGGTATCAGCGTAGACGGAGATGCCACTGAGGCCGTGGACGACGAGGGACGTGAAGTTCATCTTTGATTTGCCTGCGTAACGGCGGCCGCGATGGATAGGAATTCGCGTGAGTGGAAACCTTGATCGCAGGATAGCCGCAGGCAGGTTGTTCCAGAGGTCGGAGATCATGACGAGGCGATCGACGTAGCTGCTGGACAAGACACAAAAGTTACCGAAGCTGATGGTCTTCCCCGTGATGATCTTGAAGAAGGTCTTGTAGAGGAGATAGAAGAATTTGAAGGAGGCGGTTTCGACTCGCTTTTTGCGCTGAGCGACGAAGCAGTAATCTTTTTTGTCGCCGATGTCGCGGGTGAGAGCTTCGATGGCGTGAGGGGGATCCTCCCCATCGGCATCCATGATGAGGAGGGCATCGAAATCATGATCCTGAGCGGCGAGGCAGAGGCCGACAGCTATCGCTCGTTGATGGCCGATATTCACGGCAAGGGAGACGATCTCGACTCCCACAAGATGCTTTATGCCGGATAAATCATTGAGAACTAGGTTGGCATCTTCTGTAGAGCCATCGTCGATGGCGCTTACGAATATTTTAAAGGGGAGAGTGGATGCAGCCTTGTCCAAGTCGTGCAGGAGTATTTGGAATGATGTCCAGTCGTTGTAGACGGGAATGACGAGGCGCATCTGGTTCACGACAATCTCCTGTGGTTATGGGTACGCTGATGCGTCAGCAGGTCTTATCGCTGGATTCTATTCGTGATCATACAGTGGAGGATTTGGCTCGGGATGACTTTCAGTGAAGGGGGATGCGGGTGCGGATTTATGGCTTCGATGGTGGGGTGTAGCGGACTGCGTAGAGGGTGCCGGGGGAGTGGGAGAGCCAGCGGGAGTAGTGGACGGGGGCGAAGGGGGCTGGGCCGTAGCAGGCGTTGGGGTCGAAGGATACGCCGAAGAGGGGGTGGATGTGGGGGGTGAGGTCGAAGTGGTTCATGGGGCAGGTGGTGGAGGGGAGTGGGGGAACGGGGAGGTGGGCGTGGGCGGGGTTGTCGATGAGGATGTTGTTGATGTGGTTGGAGTGCTGGAGTTCGACGGTCATGTTGTACTCCCAGCCGTTGTCGACGGAGGTGTAGGGGACACCGGTGGAGTGGATTTCGGCGGCGAGAGCGACGCGGGCGCGGTAGAGAGAGAAGAGATTGTGGGTGATGGCGATGCCGTAGGTCGCCATGAGGGCGATGAGGGCGAGGGTAGCGAGGGGGAGCCTCGGGTGGATGGCTTGCTGGTAGTAGCGGACGAGGTAGAGCAAGGCGACGAAGACGAGCGCGAGCAGATAGCGGTCGTTGATGACGAACATGGCCGAGTGAGCGAAGATGAGGAACGCGGAGGCGAAGGTGAAGGGCAGGAGCAGGGTGTTGAGCTGTAGCCAGGGGATGCGGGTGTTGGGAGCCGGAGCGGTGGTTGGCGGGGTGTGGTGTTGAAGGAGGGAAGCGAGCAGGCCGAGGAGACCGCCGATGGAGAGGACGGTGAGCAGGACTCGAGCGAGGGGGGTAAGGAAGATGGGTGGAGTTCCTTTGAGCTCGGTGACCTCGTAGATGCCGTGGATGCCGAGCCAATCGCCGAGGGTTGGCTCGAGGAGGAAGTCGGGATGGGTGTGCCTCCAATGGAGGGCGAGGAGGAGATAGGCGAGCGAGACGGCGGCGAGGCCGACGAGGATGCGGGGCCGGCTGCGGCGAATCCGTGGAAAGAAGAGGGCGATGATGGGCAGCAGAAGGAAGGGGATATCGAGGAGGGTGTGGAAGACCTGCGCGAGAGTGTGGGCGATGGGAAGGGTGTTGGGGATGAGTTGGTCGGGGACGGAGTAGGGCTGGCGCTTGAACCATTGCAGGCAGCCGAAGATGAAGAGGACGCCGGCGAGGGTGGCTGCGGCTCCGGAGAGAAGAACGGCACGGCGGGCTCGCAGGAGCCAGAGGGTGGAGGGGAGCATGACCAGGATGCCGAGCCAGGAGATCTGTCGAGCGGAGCCGAAGAGGGCGTTGGCGGCGACGGCGAAGACCAGCCAGGCGATGGTGGCTCGGGAGGTGGAGGCTTGCAGGGCGCGGAGGCATCCGTAGAGACAGATCACGATGGCGAAGGTGCCGTGGATGTCGTTCATGAACGTGGCTGAGAGCATGAGATAGAGGGGGGAGAGAACGAAGGCGAGGGTGGCGAGGGTGGCGTTGCGCTCGGTGATGCCGGAGCGGACGAGGGTCCGCTGGAGAAGGAAGGCGAGGGCCATGGCGACGAGCAGCGTGCTCATGCGGACGGCGGTGAAGGAGAAGCCGAAGAGCTTGATGAAGGCTGCTCCAAGATAGAGCTGCCAGCCCTGGAAGGGCATGGCCCAGCCGTTGTAGACGATGTGGCCGGTGGAGAGGAGGTCCTGGGCACTACGGGTATAGGACCAGTCATCGCAGATTCCCATGGCGGCGAAGGGGCGGCTGATGAGTTCGCAGAGGAGGACGGCGAAGGCGCAGAAGAGAGCCGGGATACGATATCGGCGAACGAGTTGCAAAAGGCCTCCGGGCAGGATCGTGGGTGGGCGTTCGTCGGAGCGTGATGAGGGACGTTTGCTCACTGCTGCCGATGTGGTTTCAGGATAGCAATGTAAGGGATCGGGCTAGGGCTGGGACGGCGGAGTGTAGTAGATGACATAGAGGGTTCCGGGTTGGGAGGCGAACCAGCGGGAGTAGTGCAGGGGAGAGAAGGGAGCGAGGCCGCGGCAGGCATTGGGGTCGAAGGAGATGCCGTAGCGGGCGTGGATGTGGGGCGTGGTGTCGTAGTAATTGGTCGCGCAGGTTCCGGGGGGAGGCGGTGGGGTGGGCACGTAGGCGTTGGCGGGGAGCACGATTCTGGGATCGTTGATGAAGTCGGCGTGTTGGAGTTCGACGACGTAGTTGTACTCCCAGCCGTTGTCGATGGAGGTGTCGGGGATTCCGGCGGCGTGGAGCTCGGCGGCGATGGCGACGCGAGCTCGGTAGAACGAAAAGAGATTGTGGGTGACAACGACGCCGTAGATGGCGGTGATGGCTACGAGGAGGATCGTCGCGCGAGGGAGCTGGGGATGGATGCGGGCCTGGTAGTAGCGGATGAGGCAGATGAGAGCGACGATCAGCAGCTCCAGAGAGTAGCGGTCGACGAGGCCTGCGGTGGCTGCTCTGGGAAGGAGAAGAAGCGTGTACGCAAGGGTGAATGGCCCGAGCAGGACGGCGAGTTCTGACCAGGGGATGCAGGGCGAGGAGGGTGGGGGAGGCAGTGTGGTAGGGGCTCGAAAGAACGAGGCGATGAGGCCGAGGATTCCTCCGACGGAGACGATGGTGAGGAGGATTTGAACGCTGGTATGGAGGAAGACGGGCGGAGCTCCGTTGAGGGCGAGGCTCTCGAGGGCTCCGTGGGCAGTGACCCAATTGACCTGGGTTGGCTCCAGGAGGAAGTCAGGGTGGGAGTGTCTCCAATGGATGGCGAGCAGAAGATAGCCGAGCGAAGTGGCGGACAGGGCGGTGAGGATACGAGGGCGGCTCTTATAGATCTGAGGCAGGAAGAGCGCCATGATGGGGAAGAGGAGGAAGGCCGCATCGAGGAAAGAATGGATGAGCTCCCCGACGGAATGGCTTACGGAAAACGATGTGACGGAGAGGGACTCATGCACGTTGTAGAGCTGGTGATTGAACCAATGGATACAGGCGAGGACGAAGAGGGCTCCTGCAAGATTGGCTGCGGCGCCGGCGAAGAAGACTCGGCGCTGCGCTCGCACAAGCCACAGGGTGGAGGGAACGATGACGAGAAGGCCGAGCCATCCGATTTGGCGGGAGGTTCCGCAGAGGGCGTTGGCGGCGACGGCAAAGCAGAGCCACGCGATGGTGGAGGGGGAGGTGGAGGCTTGCAGGGCGCGGAGGCAGGCGTAAAGGCAGATCACGATGGCGAAAAGGCCAGTGATGTCTGTCATAAAGCTGACGGAGAGCAGGAGGTAGAGCGGCGAAAGAACCAAGGCGAGCGTGGCGAGGGTGGCATTGCGCTCGGTGATGCCGGTGCGGACGAGGATTCGCTGCAGGAGGAAGGCGAGCGCCATGGCAACGAGCAGAGTGCTCATGCGAACAGTGGTGAAGGAGAAGCCGAAGAGCTTGATGAAGGCGGCGGCGAGGTAGAGTTGCCAGCCGAGGATGGGCGTCGTCGGTCCGTTGTAGATGATGTGGCCGGTGGTGGCTAGCTTTTGCGCGATGAGGATGTAGGGGCCGTCGTCGCAGACTCCCATGGTGGTGAATGGGCGGCTGATGAGTTCGCAGACGAGGACGGCGAAGGCACAGAAGAGAGCCGGGATGCGATATCGGCGAACGAGTTGCAAAGAGGACTCCAGACAAGAATGTGATTGCGGGGCCAAGCCGTGCAGGGTGACGGTCAGTCCGGATTAATGCGCCGCCTGGGTGGAGCGTGCGAGCTGCAACTTTCTGAACGTAGAGAAGATCAAGACGCAGCCCGTGAGAGGCGCGAGAAGCGCAGTGGAGGAGAGCAGGACACCCTGGGTATGTCTAAGAAAAATCGTATCAAGGAAAAAGCTGAACTCAAGGGTGCAGAGGACGAGTAAGGCTAGTTCGAGATGGGAGGCTCCTTGCTCGAAGGCGTCCTTCCAGAGGAAGAGAGCTGCAAGGAAGACGACCCCGTACGCGCTTCGCCATGCGATCGGGGAGCAGTAAAGAGAGAGCAGAGCAACCAGGGAGAGGATGGTTGCTCGCTCCATGAGGGAGCGGATGTTTCGCAGCCTGTAAAGGTAGAAAAGTCCGGCGAGCAGAACGGTTGCTGTGATGAGTTTTGTCGTAAGGACAACAGCCTTGGGGACGGGTATATTCGGCGTCCGAAAGTCTCCACCGGTGAGGCCGAGGTAGAGCTGTGGAATCGCTGAGGAGAGCGACAGGTTATCGATGTGGGGGTAGCCGGCGGACATGGGCGGCATCACGTGGAAGACGTAATCGAGCAGCGAGTATGGTCCGTTGACGAGGCACAAGATGAGGCATAGAGCGACGAGTGAGAGAGCAAACCAGCGGAGCCACTTCCACTCTCGCCACAACAGAAACGGAAGGACGACGAGCAGTGGCGTGAGCTTGATGGCGGTCGCAAGAGCGAAGACAGCAGCTGACGTTCGCCTGAAGCCCTTGACGTAAAAGACGATGCCCGCGGTCCAGAGAAGCAGTAGAACGATTGAGATCTGGCCCTGTTCAAGCGCGAGAATATTCGCGCGAAAGCAGAAGACTGCTATGAGTAAGCCGAGGCATGCGATGTGGAATGGGCTGTCATACAGCATCCAGGTGACGAGCATCGCGGTGAGAGCGATGCAGAGGAGGTTGATGATGAGCCACGCGTCGCCGGCATGTTTCAGTGAGAGAAAGGTGAGGGGAACGAGGGCATCGGCCAACGTGGGTGGATAGACATAAAGTCGCACTTCCGGAATGCCCAGGCTGGAGGCGGTGCGCTGAAAGAGGCTATCTGCGGGGGCGAATCGTATCTGCGGATTTTGACCGGTGTCCGCTGCGTTGTAGATCTCTGCGCCCTTGTGCTCGCGCACCAATTGGGCGGCGGTGAGATAGACCCTGAAATCAACGTGCTCGGTATCGTGCCAGTGAAGGAACTCACTTGCAGAGAGCACGAGCAGGATCATGAGGGTAATCGCGGCAGAGATGCGGACCGGGCTGGTCATGAGAGTGCGCTGCATAGGGTGTGCCTATTATCGCGTATCACGGTGCAGGGATGGTGACGGGTTGAGATTGTGGAGCAACGTTATCGTAAGGGCACGGGAGATCGCAAAGCGAAGTAGAGATGCTGCAGAGTGACGGTGGAGTCGGGGAACAGTGTCTCAGAAGCGAGCCATGCGCGATACAATCCGAGGGATTCAGTATAGAAAAGGATTGCTCATTGGACAGGACAACTGCATTCGGGCGTCAGCGCCTCTACGGCCTCTGCGTGGTTCTGCTCGGGTGCCTGTTTTTTGCGGTGCGCGGGTACCATGATCAAACCCTGACGCTGCAGGCGTTCGACTTTAAGCCCGTGTATAGCAGCACCCTGTGCCTGAGGGATGGATGCGATCCTTACGATTCGATTCAGATTGAACAGGAGTATCTGCAGCATGGAGGAGATCGTTCGGACCTGCGGCCGTTTCGGCCTTACAACGCAAACTATCCTCCGTCTGCGCTGTTTCTCGTGCTGCCGCTGACGTTGCTTCCGTTTGGTCCGGCGCACGTTGTGTGGCTGGCGATCGGGATTCTGTTGTTCTGCTGTGCGGCG
The DNA here is from genome assembly GCA_021778315.1 of Acidobacteriota bacterium. Next base: position 29,207 of record JAJYCQ010000002.1, read on the forward strand.
TTTTGTGTTGCAGATCTCTGCGTTGGGCGGCGGGCGCTGGTCGTTCATGGAGTGCTCGCGTTGTTCGTGATGACGAGCACGATGCTGATTATGCTGGGCCAGCCGGCCATCCTGTCGATCAGCCTGGTGGTGATCGGTGCGTGGTGTTTTCTGCGGGGACGATTGGCGTGGCTTGGGGTTTTGACGTTTGCGGTGAGCCTTACATTCAAGCCGCATGTGGGCGCGCTGATCTGGCTGTTCTTCCTGCTGGCTTCACGTGGGGTACGCTCGCTGGAGTCTTCGGCTGCGGGGAGCCGGATTGAGCCGGCGATGATGTTTCGGCGGCGGGCTCTGCAGACGCTGGTCGTGACGTTGGTGTTGATGACCCCGGGGATTTGGCTCGCGTTTCACCATCCGGCTTCGGCGCATTGGCCGCAGGAACTCCGCACGAATCTTGTTCAGATCGCGGCGCATGGCAACGCGAGCGATCCGGGGCCGAGCAACGACGAGGCGCAGAGCGTCACCGATCTGCAGGCCGTCTTCAGCTTGATGCACGATACTCCGAGCTTCTTCAATCGAGCGGCCTATGCGGTGTTTGTTCCGCTGTTTCTGGCTTGGCTCTACTTGGTGATGCGGCCGTTGAGGAATCCGTATCGACGACTGATTGGCGAGGAGGAGTTGACGGTCCTCGCTGCTCGCGATCTGCTTGCGCTGGCGACCGCTGCAGCCTTGAGCTTTCTGCCGATTTATCACCGGCAGTATGACACTCGGCTGCTGTTGTTTATGTTTCCTGCGGTCGCGCTGCTGGCAGCGACGAAGCAGTGGCGGGGATATGTGGCGCTGACGCTGAGCGCTGTGGCGACGATTGCGATGTCGCACCAGTTCGTCCATGTGGGGCCGTGGATCGGACGTCATGTTGCCCATTGGCCACCGTTGGTGTGGCTCGTACTGTTTCGTCCGATACCGCTGACGCTGCTGCTGCTTGCCTGCTTTTTTCTGTACTGCATGGCGTGGCTGGCGCTCGAAGAACAGAAGGCTTAGAGACGGGCTGGTGGGCTAGCTGGGCTTCGTGAGTTTGGGGGAGGCGAGGTCGCAGGCGCGCCAGAGATACCAGGTAGCGACGGAGCGCCAGGGCTCCCACTTCTTGGCTCGACGCTCCATGTCGGCTGGCTTGGCGAGGAGGTCGGGCGTGACCTTGACTCCGGGCTTGAGGCCCTGGAAGGTGAGAGCGAAGCCTTTGCGAACGCCATAGTCGCTGGAGGGGAAGACGTCGGCGCGGCCGAGGCGGAAGATGAGCATCATCTCGACGGTCCATTTGCCGATGCCGCGGACCTGGGTGAGGTGCTCGATGATGGCCTCGTCGTCCATGCGACGGATCTTTGCCAGGGTGGGGACGGTGCCGTCGAGGGTTTTCGCGGCGAGGTCGCGGAGGGCGAGGGTCTTGTTGTGGGAGAGGCCGGCGGCGCGAAGCTGAGGGGTGGGGCAATCGAGCAGATGCTGCGGCGAGGGGTGGACGCCGAGGCCGCAGATGTCCTCGAAGCTGGCGATCATGCGGGAGTGGATGGTCGCGGCGGCTTTGCCGTTCAGTTGCTGGTAGACGATAGATTCGGCGAGGGCTTCGAAGGGGGATTGGCTGGAGGCGAGGCGCAGGGTGAAGGGGCCGGCGCGCGCAATGAGCCTGGCGAGTTTGGGATCGGCGGCAGAGAGTGCGGCGACAGCCTCGGCGGGGTCGTAGGGCAGTTTGCGGCTGGTGCGTCCGGGATGCGGCATGCGGAAATGATACGGTCTGTGGGGCGTTCTGAGCTTGGGGAGACGGCGATGATTTTGCGTGCGGCGGCGAGTGCGATCACGGAAGCTGAGTTTGCGGTGTGGGTGGAGCGGAGTGTTGCGGCTCAGTAGCAAGAACAAATTCCACGCTTGAATTCGGACTTATGTGGACGTAATTCGTCTACAAATTTGGATGGATTGCGGTAATTCCTGCGATGAAATTGAAGGCAGACCCAATCTTTGACCGATAAGCGACCGGGAATCCGAGTATCGATGCCGAAGCAGTGACCGCTGTCACATGATTTGTGTTTCAACTGCTATACTCAATTTCGCAAAAGGTCGTTAGAAATCGTTAGATGATTCCCGTAAATATTTGGTTGTGGACGCGGTGTCTGGGGCAAAGCAATACGCTGCGGTCCTAAGCCGACAAAGTCAGAAGTATTCAACCTCCACAGTGGTTTTTGACGCAGAGGAAGCAGGAAAGCATTCATGGCGCAAGTATTTGACCGCAGTTCGAACGCCCTGGCTCGCGCGAGCCTCGTGCTGACGGGCTTGATCGTCATCGCGCTGGGCGTAGCGTTGAACTCATTGCAAAGGTCACCGTGGGTGACCAGGCAGGGGCAGCGTCCGGACCAGCCCGTACCGTTCAGCCACAAGCATCACGTTGAGGGGCTTGGGCTCCAATGCCAGTACTGTCACACGTCCGTGGAGAAGAGTTCGTATGCGGGCATTCCTCCGACGAAGACCTGCATGAACTGCCATTCGCAGATCTGGACAAACGCGCAACTGCTGGAGCCGGTACGGCAGAGCTGGGCGACGGGTGCATCGATCCAGTGGATCAAGGTGCACGACCTTCCAGACTACGTGTACTTCAATCACGAGATTCATGTGAACAAGGGCATTGGTTGCTCGAGCTGCCATGGACGCGTGGACCAGATGCCTCTGATGTATGCCGAGAATACTCTGCAGATGGAGTGGTGCCTGAACTGCCATCGCAATCCGGGCGTGAACCTGAGGCCGACCTCCGAGATTTACAACATGGCGTGGACTGGGCCTTCGACCGATAAGCCGGTGTGGTGCTCGGCGACTGGCAAGTCTGGACCGACAGCGCAGCAGGTTTTGTGCGTGACGAAGGATCCTTCGAACTCTAATCCTGAAGTGGCACAGTTGGACAAGCCGACAGGGTTGGCGAAGGAACCGACGGGAGCGAGTCTGCAGGCACAGGCGGGATCAGCGGCTCCGATGATTGCGATGCCGGCGAGCTATCAGAAGTTCACCAGCCAGGACGATCTGGGTCGCTACCTGACGCAGCAGTACCACATCCGCACAGCGAATGAGCTGGCCAGCTGTGAGGTGTGCCACCGATGAACGAAACTCGAATGGATGGCAAACAGCCGATGGCAGCAGAGAATCAGGCGCAGGTAATTACTGCAATCACTCCAGCGAAGATGACGCTTGCCGAGGTGCGGGCGAAGCTCGACGGCAAGAGCGGCAAGCGCTATTGGAGGAGTCTGGATGAGCTCGCGGATACTCCGGCGTTTCAGGAATTGATGCAAGAAGAGTTCCCTCGGCAGGCCTCTGCTGGTGAGTGGGTTGACGCCGTCAGCCGCCGCGGCTTCCTCAAGGTGATGGGCGCGAGCTTTGCCCTGGCCGGACTCGCCGGATGCACGAAGCAGCCCGATGAGCTCATCTTTCCGTATGTAAAGCAGCCCGAGGATCTGGTCCTCGGCAAGCCGATGTACTTTGCGACGGCACATCCTTTCCCGACCGGAGCGATTCCGGTGCTGGTGAAGTCGGATGCGTTCCGCCCGATCAAGCTGGAAGGCAATCCGGAGCACCCAGTCGCGAAGGGCAAGTCGGATGCGTTCACCCAGGCTTCGCTGCTGGATTTGTACGATCCTGACCGCTCGGTTCGCCCTCGCTTCCGTGGCGAGTCTTCTGATTTCGGGCAGTTTCAAAAGGACTTTTCGACTGCAGTGGCAGCGACCAAAACGGGCGCTGGCATTGTGTTCCTGTCGGAGACCGTTACGTCGCCAACGCTTGCGGCCCAGTGGAAACAAGTGCAGGCGAAGTATCCTCAGGCCAAGCTGGTGCAGTATGAGCCGGTGAATCAGGACGCTGGACGCGCTGCGTCCAAGGCTGCGTTTGGGGATTATTACGACACGCAGTACAAGCTCGAGGATGCGGATGTGATTCTCGCGCTGGATGCTGATTTCCTGGGCGGGATTGGGTTCCCTGGATTCCTTCCAATGTCGGCAGCATGGGCTGAGCGGCATCGTTTCGATAAAGACAAGCCGATGAACCGGCTGTACGTCGTCGAGACCAATCCGACGGTGACGGGCTTCAAGGCAGAGCACCGGTTGGCACTGAAGCCGAGCGAGATTGATGCGTTTGCGAATGCGTTGGCTGGCGGATCAGCGACGCTGTCGAACCCGGATGCGCAGAAATTTTTGACTGCAGTACTAGGCGACATCAAGAAGTCAGGCGGCAGGCTTGCGGTGGTCGTTGGGCCGGGTAGTTCTTTGGCGTCGCACCAGGCAGCGCTGGCGGTGAATGCCGCAGCCGAAGGCAAGACGGTTTTCTACACGCAGACGGTTGCTCCGATGCCGAGCGAGCAAACTACGGAATTGAAGGCGCTGGTCGCCGACATGAGCGCGGGCAAGGTGCAGTGGCTGGTGATGCTGGGCGTCAATCCTCTGTATAACGCTCCGGTCGATCTGGAGTTTGAGGCTGCGTTCAATAAGGTTCCGAACACGGTGCATCTGGGCTCGCATCTGGATGAGACGGGCTTCTACTCGACGTGGCACCTGAACAAGACGCACTACCTCGAGAGCTGGACGGACGCCCGCTCGTATGACGGCACCATCTCCGTGATTCAGCCGATGATCGCTCCACTGTATGGCGGCAAGAGCTCGCACGATGTACTGCAGACGCTGCTCGATCCTTCGGTGAGCGCGTATGACGCGGTGCTTGCGAATGCGAAGACGTACATCACGGGCGGAGATTTTGCGACGGGCTGGAAGAAGGCACTGCACGATGGCTGGGTTGCGAATACGGCCTTCACTCCGAAGACGCTGGGTGCTCCGAAGAGTGCACCGGCAATCGCGAGCTCTGCGGTAAGCGGTATCGAAATCAGCTACAAGCCGGATGCTTCGATCTATGACGGCCGCTATGCAAATAATGGCTGGTTGCAGGAGCTGCCGAAGCAGGTGACGAACGTCTCGTGGGATAACGCCGCGCTGATGAACATGGACCTGATGGGCAAGCTGGGCATTGAGGAGAATGAGGCGATCGAGCTGACGCTCAATGGCCGCAAGATCATTACTCCGGTGCTGATGTCGCCCGGTCATCCGAACGATGCGGTGACGGTGGCGCTTGGCCTTGGACGCCGTGCTGAGGCAGGGCGAGTGGGCGCGGGCGTTGGCTTCAATGCGTATGCTCTGCGGACCGCAGATCAGCCGCTATCGTCAGGCGGTTTGACGGTGGAGCGCGGCAAGGGCATCTACGATCTGTGCGTCACGAAGGTGCATAACATCGAGCACCGTGGAGCGTATGCGCAGCGCGATCTGGAGAGGCCGGAGTCGGATAAGGAAGGCACGTACTCGCTGGCTGGACATGAGGCGATGGAGCGGTCGATTATCCGCTATGCGACCTACGAAGAGGCGATGAAGAATCCGGACTTCGCGCATACGGGCACGAAGGATTCCGATGGAACGCTGGTCAATAAGGTCGGTTATAACCCGCAAGGCGAGGCCGTTCCGCACGACGAAAGCTTCTTCCCGGACAACTGGCGGTATGACCACCAGGTCGTCGTCGGCGCTGGAGCCAAGGTCCTTCAGAACAAGTGGGGGATGTCGATCGACCTGAACTCTTGCGTGGGATGCAATGCGTGCATCGTGAGCTGCTACGCGGAGAACAACATCGCGGTGGTTGGACGCGAGCAGGTGAAGATTGGCCGCATCATGCAGTGGATGCGCATCGATACCTACTTCGAGGGCGATCTGCATGCACCGAAGGCGCACTTTCAGCCGATGCTCTGCCAGCACTGCGAGAGCGCAGGCTGCGAGCAGGTTTGCCCGGTCGGAGCGACGGTGCACACACCGGAAGGCATCAACACGATGGTTTATAACCGTTGCGTTGGAACGCGCTATTGCTCGAACAACTGCCCGTACAAGGTTCGCCGTTTCAACTTCCTGCTTTACTCGGATTACGACACCGAGAGCTTGAAGTTGATGCGCAACCCGGATGTAACGGTTCGCTCGCGCGGTGTGATGGAGAAGTGCAGCTACTGCATCCAGCGCATCGAGGCAGTGAAGATCGAAGCGGACAAGAACAACCGCGCGATCGAGGACGGCGAGATTCTGACGGCCTGCCAGCAGGCATGCCCGACGGATGCGATTGTCTTCGGCAACCTCAATGATCCGAAGGCTCGCGTGACCAAGCTGAAGGCCGAAGAGCGCGACTATCGCGTGCTTGAAGATTTGAACTATCGCCCGCGCACGAGTTACACCGCTGGCGTCATCAACCCGAACGCGGAGCTTGCATAAGATGGCAACCCAAGGACCCATACCGGAGATCGTCGATCCGATGATTGATCCTCGCACCGGCGAGTACGCGGTCATCGCGCCGGGGCACACCTTCAAGAGTGTGACGCAAAAGATTGCGGGCATCGTTCTGACGGCCAACACGCCGTGGGCCTGGGTAGGCGGCCTGTTTCTGGCGGCGACGATCGCGACAGGTGTCGTAATCGCCGTGACTTGGCTGGTGCTGAAGGGCACTGGCATCTGGGGCGTTACGATTCCCGGAGCGTGGGGCTTTGCGATCATCAACTTCGTCTGGTGGATCGGCATCGGCCATGCAGGAACGCTGATCTCTGCGATTTTATTGCTGTTCAAGCAGACATGGCGCAACTCGATCAACCGGTTCGCGGAAGCGATGACCATTTTTGCAGTGGTGTGCGCTGGCATGTTCCCGCTGCTGCACATCGGACGCCCGTGGCTGGGATACTGGCTGCTGCCGTACCCGAACACGATGAATGTGTGGCCACAGTTCCGCAGCCCGCTGGCATGGGACGTGTTCGCGGTTTCTACGTACGCGACGATCTCGGTGGTGTTCTGGTACATCGGGATGATTCCGGATTTCGGCACGCTGCGCGATCGCGCGAAGCTGCCGCTGGCGAAGTATGTGTACGGCATTCTGTCGCTGGGCTGGAGAGGATCAACGCGCCACTGGATTCGGTATGAGTCAGCTTCGCTGCTGCTCGCCGGCCTCTCAACTCCGCTGGTGCTCTCGGTACACACGACGATCAGCTTCGACTTCGCTGTGGCCGCCATGGCTGGCTGGCACACGACGATCTTCCCGCCGTATTTCGTTGCGGGCGCTGTGTACTCCGGTTTTGCGATGGTGCTGACGCTGGCGATTCCGATTCGCAAGTTCTATCACTTGGAAGACCTGGTGACGTTGCGGCATCTGGATAATATGGCGAAGGTCATGTTGGCGACCGGTTCGATTGTGGCGTATGGGTACGGCATGGAAGTCTTCATGAGCTGGTACTCGGCGAGCCACTGGGAGTTCTTCATGATGTGGAATCGTATGTTCGGGCCGATGGGCTGGGCGTACTGGATTCTCATCCTGACCAACATCGCCATTCCACTGACGACGCTGTGGAGCCGCAAGCTGCGAGTGAATGTCGGCTATCTGTTCTTCCTGTCGTTCGTGGTGAATATCGGAATGTGGTTCGAGCGCTTCGTGATCGTCGTGACCACACTGTACCGCGATTACCTGCCGTCGAGCTGGGGAACGTACCGCGCGACCAAGTGGGACTATATGTTGTTCATCGGAACATGGGGATTGTTTACCTGCCTGTTCCTGCTGTTTGCACGGCTGGCGCCCATGATTCCCATGTCGGAGATACGTATGATGTTGCCGCAGACCAAGGTGCGACCGGGCGGAGCTGATGCCGAAGTTGTTGTCCAGGAGGCGCTCTAATGCCACCGCGTGAGGGAGTCTACGGCATTCTTGCCGAGTTCAATACGCCCAGTGAGTTGGTGCATGCTACCGAGATGGCGCATCGTGCCGGATATCGTCGCATGGAGTGCTACACGCCGTACCCCGTCGAAGAGGCGGCAGAGGCGTTGCGCTTCCACAAGACGCGGGTACCGCTAATGTGTCTGCTGGGAGGCCTGGCTGGTTTGACGACGGGGTTTCTGCTGGAGATGTGGGTGAATGTCTGGGGATATCCGCTTAATATTCGCGCGATGCCGCTGTTCAGCTGGCCGGCCTTCGTGATTCCGGAGTATGAGTTGACGATTCTGTTTGCAGGCTTGTCGACAGCGTTTGGGATGATTGCGCAGAATGGTTTGCCGCAGCTGTATCACCCCTTGTTCAACGCTCCAAACTTTGCGAGCGGAGCGACGACAGACAAGTTCTTCCTCTGTCTCGAGGCGAATGACCCGAGGTTTGAGCCTGCCAAGACGCGCGAGTTTCTGGAGCAGTTTTCGCCGGTCTCCGTTGTGGAGGTCGACCACTAATGCAGGGATCCGTGAGCAGACATAAGGGATTTGGAACGATGACAGTAGCGGGCAAACTCGGAGCTATGTCCGCAATGGCGGCGACGCTGGCTCTGGCCGGCTGCCGTCAGGACATGCACAATCAGCCAAAGTTTATTCCGCAGCGCGGGACGACATTCTTTGCCTCTGGCCGTTCCGTGCGCCCGCAGGTGGAGAACACGGTCGCTCGCAATCAGATGGACGCGGACAGCTATTTCTATACTGGCCTGCAGGGCGGCAAGGAAGGGGACGGCCTACCGATTCCCCTGACCGAAGCGACGATGGAGCGAGGTCAGGAACGGTTCAACATCTACTGCACACCGTGCCACTCGCGCGTCGGCAATGGCGTGGGAATGATTGTGCAGAGAGGCTATCGCCCCGCGGGCAACTTCCACACTGATCGACTTCGCAATGCTCCGCTGGGACACTTCTTCACGGTGATGACCAATGGCTATGGAGCGATGCCAGATTACTCGGCACAGCTCACACCGGCGGATCGCTGGGCGGTTGCGGCGTACATCCGCGCGCTGCAGTTGAGCCAGGATGCAAAGCCCAGCGACGTAGCCGCTGGAGGCCATGTTCAGGAGCTCCACGCGATCGCGAAGGATGCTGGAATGCCTACAGGCTTTGCTGATCCATGGGCGCTTCCTTCGACGGCGGTTTATGGTACGCCGAACGGAGAGGACAACGGCATTCCGGGGCAGCCCATGGGCACTCCTCCTCCGGGCACCGGCGCTCATTATGGACAGGCGGCAACGCAGAACTCTGGCCAGCGCAATTCTGGCGGAGCACCTTCGGCACCGGTTTCGAACGGAACACCGTACGGACAGCCCTACTAGGATTTTTGAACTCGATAGCAAGATTGATTACGGAACTTTGAAGGCGACTGACGCATGGAAATGGCACACGAACATCACGGAGCGGATCTGACGCACGGACATAGCGCGCATCACGGTCCGCGCACGATGCCGGCGGTCCTGGCAGCACCCGACGTCCTCTCGACGTGGCGTATGCGCGCGGGCGTCGTTGCCGTCGTATTTGGGCTCATCTCGCTAGTTTTCTTGTTTGTCCCCCTCGGGAAGGAGCACCTGCTGCGCGCCTATCTGATGGGCTACATGACGTGCTTCAACTTCTGCGGTGGAGCGTTGGCGTTCCTGATGGTGCAGTATGTCTCGGGCGGTAAGTGGGGACAGATCCTGCGCCGGCCACTCGAGGCGATGACTCGCACCATCTGGGTTGTGATTCTGATGCTGCTACCCATCCTCTTCTTGATGAAGCACCTTTACCAGTGGGCTGCGTTCCCAAATGCGGCAGCGACGTTGCAGGCCTTCAAACAAGGTTTGATGACGCAGGAGCAGCAGCTCACCGCAAACTCCAAGCACACCATGCTGAATCCGACAGCGGCCATTGTGCAGGCCGCCATTGTGCTGGGCTTCATGGCGCTGGTCATCACGATTCTGAACCATTGGTCGATGAAGCGCGATGAGGATCCGCAAGCTGGAACTCAGGCTAGCTTCGATACCTGGCGGGTGCGGTTCGAAAACCTCTCTGGCCCATCGATCCTGCTCTACGTCATTTTGATGACCGCGTTTGTGATTATCTTCGTGAAGTCGCTGGACGTGACCTGGTACTCGTCGGTGTATGGACTGCAGTTTCTGGTCGCGCAAGGTTACGCCGTGCTCGCGTTGGGCATTCTCTCTCTCATCCTGCTCTCACGCTACGAGCCGATCAAGACGATGTTCCGCATCACCGAACAGCATGATCTGGGCAAGCTGACGTTCGCGTTTGTGATGCTGAACATCTACCTGACCTTTGCAGAGTTCCTCATCATCTGGTCGGGGAATGTGCCGGACGAGATTCCCTGGTATCTGCATCGCATCCATGGCGGGTGGTGGGTGATCTGCTCCCTGGACGTGATCTGCCACTGGGTGATTCCGTTTTCCCTACTCCTATCGCGCGACATCAAGCGGTCGAAGAGCAAGATGATCTGGCTGTGCTCGTTCATGATCCTGGCTCGGTTCATCGACATGTTCTGGCTGATCGAACCGAACTTCAAGGACGCCGCCAGCAACCTTCACATCACCGGCAACATCGGGATCCTGGCGTATGTGACCGTGCCGATCTCGGTCGTGGCTTTCTGGATGATGTTCTACATCAATGAGTTGAAGAAGCGACCGCTGATCAACGTAAACGATCCGCATACGGAAGAGCTTTTGGAGCCTGAACATGCACACTAAGGGACCGGATCACGGGAATCCTCAAGTCGATAGCGAACACCCTGGGTACGAAACGCAGGACGTCAGCGTTGGCGGCATCATCACGTTTCTTGCCGGACTGTCTGGCTTCGTCATCATCTTCTTTTTCTTCTGCTTCGCGATGGGCAAGGCAATCAACTACGCGCTGTTGAAGCATGATGGCCCGGTAGATAAGTGGCACGCCAACGTTACGCTCGGCGCTACGACACACGGCGAGAAGCGCGAAGACCTTACGTCCAGCGCCACGATGGAACAGCGCCAGCTGCAGCAGATGACGCAGGTGTTTCCTACGCCAAGGCTGGAGACCGACGACGGCAATCAGGATATCGCTGACCTGCATGCCCGCGAGGATCTGCTGCTGAATTACTACAGCAACTCGGCGGATCTGCCAGCCGGTACGGTACGGATTCCGATCGATCGCGCCATGCAGCTCATCGTGCAGCGAGGGCTGCCGCAGGCTCCCGCATCGCAGCAGGGGATCTCTCTGATGGCGGGCGAGACAGCTCCCACCGTGAGCGCTCCTCTTACCGACGGATTTGCACGAACCGGGTATGAGTTGGATACGATCGAAGCTCGCGAAGAGAAGAATCAATTCAATCGCGCTGAAGCGAAGCAGTAGCCCTTGTAACAGGGTGCAATCGAGACCAAGGTACAGAGGCTTCACCCCGACAACGCGCACGACGCAACAGTAAGCTTAAGAGTAGGCAGGAAGCATGACCGCAGCAATCGCAACTCGCAGCAGGGCGGCCCTCACGGGGCTGGTTCTCGCGCTTGGCCTGATGGCCATGCCGCTGCGGAGTAGCGCGCAGGTCTCGAGCTACGGCGACAAGAGCGAAGGGGAAAACAGCGGCACACAGCTTCCTACCGTGTTGCAAACGGTCCAGGTAACGCAGCATCTGAACGGCCAGTTGCCGATGGATGCGTTCTTCGTCGATGAAACGGGAGCGCCCGTCAAGCTAGGGCAATACTTCGATGGCAAGCACCCGGCGATTGTGACGACGGTGTACTACAACTGCCCGATGCTGTGTTCGGAGGAGATGGACGGGCTGACCAGTGCGCTTGAGATGGTGCACCTGGTTCCGGGCAAAGACTTCCAGATTGTCATTATCAGCATTGACCCGAGCGAGACGCCCGAGCTGGCTGCAAAGAAGAAGGCATTCTACCTAAAGCGGTATGGGCATCCCGACACGGCCAGTGGCTGGCATTATTTGACGGGCAAAGAGCCCGCCATCAATGCGGTAACCAAGGCGATTGGCTTTGGCTACGTGCGCGTCCCCGGCCCGGATGGGCAGTTGACGCAGTTTGCGCATGCGAGCTCTATCGAGATCGCAACGCCGCAGGGTAAGTTGGCACAGTATTACCTTGGCGTGGAGTATTCGCCCAAGGATGTGTTGCTTGGGCTGATCGATGCGTCAGGCAACAAGATTGGATCTCCGGTCGCGAACATTCTGACGTACTGCTATCACTACGATCCGCAGACCAACAAGCATTCGCTGATTGTGGTGCGTGCTGTGCAATTAGGCGGCATTATCACGGTAGCGTCGCTGGGCGGCTTTATATTTTTGATGTTCCGGCGTGATATCAAACTCACGCATGAACAAGACACACCTCAGCCGGACAAAGATAATTCCGGCGAAATGGATAAAGGCTAACGATGGGACTTAGTCCAGTACTGTGGCAATTTATGGTGAAGTGGCTGCATGCGTCGGCATTATTTCCGGCCGAAGCAAGTGGCATCTCCCCGTACGTCGATGCGTTGTACTTCTTTCTGCTGTTGATGACGTTCGTTGGAACGGCGCTGGTGGCGATCCTGCTATTGGTGTTTTCGATCCGCTACCGCCGCGAGAAGAACCCCGTGGCGACGCAGATTGAAGGTTCAACTCTGCTGGAAGCAACGTGGACCATTATCCCGCTCGCGATCTTCCTCGTCACTTTTGTTTGGGGAGCGTTGCTGTATTTCCGCATCTTCAATCCCCCGGCGAATGCGATGAATATTTATGTCGTTGGCAAGCAGTGGATGTGGAAGGCGGAGCATCCGGGAGGCCAGCATGAAATCAATGCGCTGCACGTCCCGATGGGCCAACCTGTGCAGTTGACCATGATCTCGCAGGACGTGTTTCACAGCTTCTCTATCCCTGATTTCCGCATCAAGCGCGAGGTAATTCCGGGGCGCTACTCGACCGTGTGGTTTGAGGCCACTCAGGTAGGCACGTACCATCTCTTTTGTACGCAGTACTGCGGTACGCAGCACTCGGGCATGGTGGGTACGATTACGGTGCTAACGCCGGACGACTATAAGAAGTGGCTACAGCAATCGACGTCAGGAATGAGCCTGGCACAGAACGGCGAACGCCTGTTTGCAAGCATGGGATGTAATTCCTGCCACAGCGGCAACGCAGCGGCTCGCGGGCCGAATCTTGCGGGCGTGTATGGTGCAAAGCTGACCCTGACCGACGGAAGCCAGATGCTCGTGAATGATGCATACCTACGAGACGCCATCTTGAATCCCAGCCAGCATGTGACGGCGGGTTTCGCGCCCATCATGCCGACATACCAGGGCCAGATCAGCGAAGACGGCCTGATCGATCTGGTTGAATACATAAAGAACATGCAGTCGAACTACCGGGTCCAACAGACGCAGGTCACGGCGGAGTCCGACCTGGCAGCTCCAACAACGCCCCCACAGGGCACAAATGAAACGGTGAAGCCATGAGTGCTGCGATAGGAAATACCATTCTTTCTCTTCCCGACCAGTCAACAGCGCAGATTCCCAAGCGTAACTACATCAACAATGAGCACGGCTTGTTGAGTTGGTTGCTGACGGGTGACCATAAGCGCATTGCGATCCTCTACCTGATCTCGATCACGTTCTTCTTCTTCATTGGCGGAGCGTTTGCGGGCCTGATCCGTTTGGAGTTGCTGACTCCCCAACCTGACCTGGTGTCTTCAGACACCTATAACAAGTTTTTCAGTATGCATGGGATCATTATGATCTTCCTGTTCCTGGTGCCATCGGTACCGGCGACGCTCGGGAATTTTCTGATCCCAATCATGTTAGGCGCAAAAGACCTCGCCTTTCCGAAGATCAATCTCTTGAGTTGGTATCTCTACGTGATTGGCGGAATCTTTACCCTCGCAGCCCTCGTGCTGGGCGGGGTCGATACCGGTTGGACCTTCACTACGCCCCTATCGACCCATTACCTGAATACCCACGTCATTACTACCGCGATGGGCATTTTCATCGCGGGCTTCGCGTCAATCTTCACAGGCCTTAATTTCATCGTCACCATTCACCGGATGCGCTGCCCAGGCATGACTTGGTTTCGTATGCCCTTGTTTGTATGGGCCCACTATGCAGCGTCGCTCCTGATGGTCCTTGGGACGCCGGTGCTTGCGATCGCGTTGGTTCTGGTCGCGCTGGAAAGACTGTTTGGTATCGGAGTATTCGATCCAACCAAGGGAGGAGATCCACTGCTGTTCCAACACCTCTTCTGGTTCTACTCGCATCCGGCCGTGTACATCATGATCTTGCCCGGCATGGGTGTTATCTCTGAAGTGATTTCAACGTACAGCCGCAAGCGAGTCTTCGGCTACACGGCTGTGGCGTTTAGCTCCGTAGCGATTGCGCTCTTTGGTTTCTTCGTGTGGGAGCACCACATGTTCATCATGGGTGTCTCAAACTACTCGGCCCTGGTGTTCTCACTCCTCACGATGCTGGTGGCAGTACCTTCTGCTATCAAAATCTTCAACTGGGCCTTCACGCTGCAAAAGGGATCCATCACGTTTGAGACTCCTATGCTGTATGCGTTCGGCTTCATGGGGTTGTTCACCATTGGTGGCCTCACAGGGGTGTTCCTTGGCTCACTCGGCATGGACATTCATCTCACCGAGACGTACTTTATCGTGGCACACTTCCACTTCGTTATGGTGGGAGGCATGCTGATGGCGTTCCTCGCGGGTGTTCATTTCTGGTGGCCAAAGATGACGGGCCGCATGTATCCGGAGTCCCTCTCGAAGCTGGCTGCCGTCACCACCTTCATCGGGTTCAACCTCACGTTCCTCCCGCAGTTTATTCTGGGATACCTTGGGATGCCTCGCCGCTATCACGCATATCCTCCTGAGTTCCAGGTACTGAATGTGCTGTCGACAGCTGGGGCAACGGTGTTGGGTATTGGCTATATGCTGCCGATGTTGTACCTCGCATGGTCGCTGAAGTATGGCGCGATCGCAGGAGACAATCCGTGGCAGGCTACCGGGCTCGAGTGGCAGATTCAGTCGCCACCGCTCACAGAGAATTTCCTTGAAACGCCCGTAATGGATCATGAAGCCTATGACTACGAGTGGCTCACGAATAAGACAAAAAAAGAGGTGACGACCGTTGGATAGTACACTCGCTACCCCTCACCCCCACGAGACCGTGCTCCATGCAGAGCATGAGCACGTTGTGCTGCCGCAGCATCGTCATCATTTTGAGACCGAAGAGCAGCAGCGAGAGGCAGGCAGCTTCGGCATGTGGCTTTTTCTGCTGACTGAAATCATGTTCTTCGGCGGCATGTTCTTCGCATACCTGCTGTACCGCAACTGGTATTACCCGGCGTTCGCGGTTGCATCGAACCAGTTGAGCGTTCCACTCGGAGCGATCAATACGGCCGTGCTCATCAGCTCTGGCTTTTGCATGGCGATTGGCGTGTGGGCGGCCGAGGTGCGCAAGCGGGGAGTGCTCGTCGTGATGCTGATCCTCACGACAGTCTTCGGTCTTATCTTTCTTGGCGTTAAGGCAGATGAGTATCACGAGAAGTATGAGTTGCATCACATCCCGGGCAACAGTTTCAGTACGTCAATGTTCGTCAATCCCGCTGCCTACGGCATCAAGGAAGCGCCTCTCTCGCCAGACATGGCGCAGAAGACGCAGATCTTCTTCTTCCTGTATTTTGCGATGACGGGAATGCACGCGCTGCACATGATCATCGGAATCGCGCTGTTGTTCTGGCTGACCTGGCGGGCACATCGAGGAGACTTCAGCGCAGGCTATGTGGCTCCGATTGAAAATTTCGGGCTCTACTGGCACTTCGTTGATATAGTGTGGCTGTTCCTTTTCCCACTGCTGTATCTTATCAACCGGCATCCGCTCCACTAGACTTCTTTGACGCAGACCACGAAGGAAACGCGATGGCTCACGAAGCAATTCATACAGACGCAAACGATCCGCAAAACGTTACCAACCCGGAGCACGCGCAGCACCACATCGTCACCCCGCTGCAGTATACGTACGTCTTCGCTACGCTGCTCTTTTTTACTGGAGTCACGGTAGCGGCCGCGTATGTCGATTTGAAGTGGGCCAATCCGGTGATTGCTCTTGCCATTGCCTGCTTCAAGGCGGTGATCGTGATCTTGTTCTTTATGCACGTCGCATACCAATCGCGGCTGATCAAAATGACGATCGGAGCCGGCTTCTTTATGTTCCTCGTCCTCGTCACGATGACGATGACGGATTACATCAGCCGCTCGTGGGGTCTTTGGTAGAGCGCTTTACGCAGCCTCCGCCGCAACAAACCTAAGCCTCACCTTCGGGTGAGGCTTTTTCCGAGCAGATGTATTCTGTCTCTATGAGACAGCAGAGTGAAAGCAAGAGCGTGGCGGTCTATTGCGCCTCGGCGGAGGGAGCCCGGCCGGAGTATCGCGCGGCCGCAGAGGCGCTGGGTCGTACGTTGGCCGAACGCGGATTCGGGCTCATCTACGGCGGGGGCCGAGTCGGCTTGATGGGAGCGGTGGCTGATGGAGCGCTGGCTGCCGGAGGGCATGTGGTGGGAGTGATTCCGCACGTGCTGGTAGATCATGAGATCGCCCATCAGGGCATCACCGAGCTGCACGTGACCAGCACGATGCACACGCGCAAGGCTATGATGGCAGAGAAAGCCGATGCGTTTTTCATCCTGCCCGGAGGGTATGGGACGTTTGAGGAGATGTTCGAAGTGTTGGCCTGGCAGACGCTGAAGATTCATTCGAAGCCTGTCGTGCTGCTGAACATTGCGGGCTTCTACGACACGATGCTCGAGTTCCTCGACGTCTGCGACCGTGAAGGGATGCTGCGAGGGAATCGGGGGATTTTGCTGGTGGCTGGGACGGCGGAAGAGGCGCTGGAGCTCGCTGGACTCGGCTGACTTGCTGTCATCATGCAGGCCCGCGGCCAACACTGGTCTGCCGACTACAATCAAGAGAGAATGCTTTTTGAACACATACCCCATCTGCACTACATGTGGCTCGTCGCTGCGTCCACCATCGCGGGAGTCATGAACGCGATGGCCGGAGGTGGATCCTTCCTGTCGTTTCCGGCCATGCTGGGTATGGGAGTTCTTCCGGTCCAGGCCAATGCTACGAATACGGTTGCGCTGTGGCCAGGCCAGTTGACGTCTCTGGCTACACTGCGGAAGGATGTTCGCAAAGACCTGCTGCCTACCATTGCAGCAACGTGTTTGCTGGGCGGCGTTCTTGGCGCAGAAGTGTTACTTCATACTGCGCAGCGCACATTCCTGCATCTGATTCCCTGGCTGATACTGGGTGGAACTGTGATCTTTGGTGTCAGCGGGCCGGTTTCGAAGTGGATTCGGCGGCGAGCGAACCACGAAGACGTTGAGCCTCATATCCCAAAGTTTGCCTTAGCGTGTTCGCTGTTTCCGGTGTGCTTTTACATTGGATATTTTGGTGCGGGCGGAGGGTTCATTGTCATGACCATCCTCGCGCTGTTTGGAATGGAGAGGATGCATGTGTTGAACGCGACCAAGGTGGTCGCTGCGACGCTGTCGAACCTCTGCGCGATCGTTACGTTCATTTTGAGGGGCGCTGTGGTTTGGCATTATTGCCTGGTGTCGATGGTGTTTGCGGCGTTTGGGGGATGGGTTGGGGCAAGATTCGCTCGCCGGATGAATGGCGATGTATTGCGCGCCGTTGTCGTGGCTACGGGATGCATCATTGCCGCGTACTTCTTCTGGCGACAGGCGCAGGGATGAAGATTTCTCGGGTGGAGATGGATTTGATCGGGTACGCTGCAGCGACGATGACGACGGTGTCGTTTGTGCCGCAGTTGCTGCGCGTGATCCGGCTGCGGTCGGCGCGCGATATTTCGCTGGGCATGTTTCTGATTTTCTCCGCGGGGACATTCACGTGGGGAGTGTATGGCGTGCTGGTTCACTCAGCTCCGGTCTGGGTTGCGAATGCGCTCACGTTCGTGCTGTCGATGTCGATCCTGGTGCTGAAGCTGCGCTTCGACAGGCGCACGATGAATCACGATCAGCCAGCACACGCACCGCGTTAGGTGGGAAGATTGAGGAAGAGGATTACGCGATGAGCCACGAGGGAACAGAATGAGTCACGAGGGAATTCGCTTTGTCAGTGCGGAGGAGGCAGCGGGCGCAGAGCAGCCGAAGCTTACGGGCGATGCCATTCTTCCGGCGAAGGTTCGCGTGGATAAGAGCGGCGGCAGCGGTGTGGTGATCGAGTGGAAGGATGGCCACACGAGCTCGTGGAATTTCGCGTGGCTGCGGGCGGCCTGCCCTTGCGCGACGTGCCATGAGGAGCGCGGGAAGGAAGGGCGCGAGCCGGGGATGGCCAAGCCAAAGGCAATGTCGCTGCTGCCGATGTATGAGGCTCCGCCTCGTCCGGTGGAGGTGACGCCGGTGGGTAAGTATGCGATCCGATTCAAGTGGAATGATGGACACGAAGCGGGGCTCTACTCGTGGGACTACCTGCGCAATGTGTGCGATGTGGAGGCGAAGAAGCAGGGCGTTGCGGGGAGTTAGTTCGACGGAGTTAGCTGCCGCAGCGGCAGTTCGGGCGTGGCGGCGAGGAGTTGCTGGGTGTAGGCCTCGCGGGGAGTGTCGCAGACCTCGCTCCACGTTCCGGTCTCGACGATGTGACCACGCTGCATCACAGCGACGCGGTGGCAGAGATAGCGGACCAGCGGCATGGAATGCGAAATGAAGAGATAGGTGAGGCCGTAGCGTTGCTGCAGGTCGCGCAGTAGATTGATGACCTGCGCGCCGACGGAAACATCGAGCGCGCTGACCGGCTCATCCAGCACAAGCAGTTCGGGACGCAGTGCAAGGGCGCGCGCGATGTTGATGCGCTGGCGCTGGCCGCCGGAGAACTCGTGGGGATAGCGGCGGAGCGCTGAGGGCTCGAGGCCTACTTCGGCGAGGAGTTCATGGAGGCGGGCGTCTAGTCCTTGCGGTGGCTGCTCACGGTGGATGGTGAAGGGTTCGGCGAGGATCTGGCGGACAGTCATGCGCAGGTTCAGCGCGGCGTAGGGGTCCTGAAAAACGATGGAAAGTTTGCGGCGAAGACGGCGCATCTCTCGCGGCGTGACTCGCATGAGGTCGTAGCTGCGGGTGATCGTGTCCTCCGCGCTGCGGTAGACGATATCGCCGCTGGTGGGCTCGATGAGGCGCAGCAGGAGGCGCGCGACGGTGCTTTTGCCAGAGCCGGATTCGCCAACGAGGCCGAGCGTCTCGCCGCGCATCAACCGCAGTGAGACGCCGTCGATCACGCGCACGGAGCCGTAGTCTTTGACGAGGTCTCGGGCTTCGAGCAGAGGTTCGAGCGGGGGGGCGCTCAGGGGTTCAACGGACATGCAGGCTCCTGAAGACAGCGTACCTCAGGGGCTACTTCGACGGAGGCGGAAGGGCAGTCGTGTCGTCTCTCACAATCTTCCAACCTGCGGTCGTGTGCTCTAGCACCAGCAGGAAGTAGCCATCGACGTTGCCTCCGCCAGCGGCCGTGCGTTCCAGATGAAAGTGGCCGGTGACCGTTGCGAGGCGCTCGTCGAGTGGCTGCACTTCAAGTTGAGAAAAGGTGAGCTTGCCCATCTTCTCCTGCGTGGGGTAGCTGGCCTTGTAGCCTGCGAGCATCTGCGCATAGCCATGCCGAATGGTGCGGCCCATGAAGAGGATGTCGGGCGACTTTTTGTAGCTGGTGGCGAAGGCATCGAGGTCGCCGCGGTTCCAGTCGTCCGTGGACTTGTTGAGGACAGCGATGATATCCCGTGCATTGGCGCTGGCACTGGGTGCGGGCTGGGCAATCGCAGGCGTGAGTATGAGAAGGCAGAGGAGCATGCGCAGAGTCTTCATGAGCGAGTGAGTCTCCTGGGTGAATTCTTCGTCTGAAGCGAAAGGCTGACGCCTACAATATAGTTGTGTCCAAGCCAATCGCCAACCCGGAGCCAGCTGCCGGAACAAAGACGATCCACGCTGTATGCACGCATGACTGCCCGGATTCGTGCGGCGTGCTGGTGACGGTGGATACGCTGACCGGACGCGCGACCAAGGTGCAGGGCGACCCTTCGCATCCGGTGACGCGGGGTTTTTTGTGTGGCAAGGTGGCCCGGTATCTGGACCGCGTGTACTCGCCTGAGAGGCTGCTGTACCCGATGCGGCGCAAGGCTGGGGTGCCCAAGGGGCCGTTGCCGCAGGGGCATGAGGCAGAGGCGTTTGAGCAGATTTCGTGGGACGAGGCGCTGGAACTTGTCGCGAAGAAGCTGACAGAGACGGCGGCGGAGTTTGGGCCGGAGAGCATTCTGCCTTACAGCTATGCGGGGACGATTGGTCAGCTCGGATATGGGTCGATGGACCGGCGGTTTTTTTATCGGCTGGGTGCGTCGCAGCTGGATCGGACGATCTGTGCGAGTGCGGGTGGAGAGGCGCTGACGCAGGTTTACGGGTTGAAACTCGGGACTGTGCCACAGGATTTTGCGCATGCGGGATTGATCGTTGCGTGGGGCTCGAATATCCACGGCAACAATATTCATCTGTGGCCGTTCATCGAGGAGGCTCGGCGTAACGGAGCGCGTTTCGTGGTGATTGATCCGTACAGGACTCGCACGGCGGCGTTGGCGGATGAGCATCTGGCGGTGCGGCCGGGGACGGATGTGTTGCTCGCGCTGGCGATCATGCACGTGCTGTTTCGCGATGGACATGACGATGCTAAGTACCTGCAGGAGTGCACGTTAGGGTGGGAAGAGCTGCGTGAGCATACGCTCAAAACGGAGCATTCGCCGGAGCGTGCGGCGGAGGTGACGGGGATTGCTGCGGAGACGATTGAGCGGCTGGCAACGGCTTACGGCAGCGCTGGACGGAGTGGGCGCGGGGCGGCGGCGATTCGGCTGAACTACGGCGTGCAACGCAGTGAAAATGGGGGTACGGCGGTGCGTGCGGTGGCGATGTTGCCGCTGATTACGGGAAGTTGGAAGCAGCACGGGGGTGGGTTGCTGCTGTCGACGAGTGGGTCGTTTCCGTTCAATACAGGGCGTCTTCAGCTGCCCTTGATGATGCAAAGGAGCGGACTAAAGCAGGTTTCGCGCGTCGTGAATATGAACCAGCTCGGGATGGCGCTGACGGAACTTGAGAGGCCTCCGGTGAAGGCGCTGTTTGTGTACAACTGCAACCCGGCGGCGGTTGCTCCGGACTCGGAACGGGTGCTGGCGGGATTGCGGCGCGAGGATTTGTTCACGGTGGTGCATGAGCAGTTTTTTACCGACACGGCGGACTATGCGGACGTGATCCTGCCGGCTACGACGTTCCTCGAGCATAAGGAGTTGATGGGGGCGTATGGGCATCTGTTCGCGCAGATCTCGCAGCCGGCGATTGCTCCGCTGGGGGAGGCTCGGTCGAATGTGTGGATGTTCGGTGAGCTAGGGCGAAGGATGTTCGGCGATCCGGAGTTTGAGGATGGGGTGGAGGAGTTGATCTCGCAGGCACTGGAGACGGACCATCCGTTTTTTGCGGGGATCACGAAGGAGCGGCTGGAGCGCGAGGGGCATGTGCCGTTGTCGCTGCCGAAGAATGAGCGGGGTGAGTCGCTGCCGTTCAGCACGCGGGAGTGGTTCAAGACACCGAGTGGCCGGGGCGAGCTGACGCCGGTGCCGGAGTGGATTGCTCCGCGCGAATCACGCAACGGCGCAGAGGGCGGCGGAGCGTATCCGTTGGAGTTTCTGCCGCGCAAGGCGGACAACTATATGAACTCGACGTTTGCGAACCTGCCAGGGCATAGGCAGATGGAGCGAAAGACGGCGGGCTTGCTGGAGATGCATCAGACAGATGCAACGGCGCGCGGTGTGACGACGGGGGACAGCGTGTCGGTGTGGAATGGGCGAGGGCGGATTACGCTGGTTGCCAGCGTGGGAGAGACGGTTCCGGAGGGCGTGGTGGCGGCGCGGCTGGACTGGCAGAAGCTGTCGCAGGATGGCGCGAATGTAAATGTGCTGACCAGCGAGCGGCTGACGGACATCGGCGGAGGGGCGACGTTTTATTCGACGCTGGTCGAAGTGGCGCGCGTTGCGGAAATCTCTGCGGATTGAGCTCGACCGGGCCCGACCGATGGTGCCGCTCACGGATTAGAATGACCCCATGCCGTTGACGTCGCAGGTTGATCTCGTGGGTGTGGGCCTCAATGCTACGGATACGATCATTCCGCTGGCAGAGTTTCCGGTTTGCGGCTCCAAGGTAGAGTACCGCCACGAGACGGTAATGCAGGGCGGACAGGCGGCGACCACGGTGGTGGCGTGCCAGACGTGGGGCATGCGGACGCGCTATGTTGGAAAGCTGGGTGACGATGATGCGGCGCGGCTGCATGCTCGAGCGTTCGCGCGCGCTGGCGTGGATGCGAAGCTGATTACCGTGGACGATGCGGCAAGCCCGCGGTCGCTGATTCTGGTGGATGGCTCGGGTGAGCGAACGGTGTTGTGCCGCCGGGATGAGCGCTTGATTCTGCAGCCGCACGAGCTTCGCCGCGAGTGGATTGAACGGGCGAGGGTGCTGCATGTGGATGGCTACGATACGGCTGCGGCGACGCTTGCCGCAGGATGGGCGCGGGAGGCAAATATTCCCGTCACGGCGGATTTGGATGAGATCTATCCCGGCGTCGAAGCACTGATTGAGAACATCGACTACCTGATTGTGAGCCGCGATTTCCCATGCCGCTTGATGGCAGAGGACGATCTGCGTAGCGCTCTGCGCAAGATGCAGGAGCGCTTCGGATGCCTGCTGACGGCGGCGACGCTGGGGCCCGATGGCGTGCTCGCATGGGATGGCCGGGAGTTTCACTTCAGCTCCGCGTATGAGGTGCCGGTGGTGGATACAACGGGCGCTGGCGATATCTTCCACGCCGGTTTTATCTATGGGCTGCTGCAGGGCTGGGAGTTGGAGCGACAGCTGGAGTTTGCGTGCGCTGCGGCGGCGATGAACTGCATGGCCGAAGGCGCGAGGGGAGGCATCCAGCCGGTTGCCGCGATTGAGGGGTTTATGGCGAGCGCTCCCCGCTACAAGAAGCCGGACGATCTTATGGAGCGAGTGCAGATGCTCGCGTAGCAAGGTGGGCTTTGACGAGAGTTGCGGCTACGCGAGGCCGGTGGATTGGGCCTGTTCGTGGGCGTGGTAGCTGCTGCGGACGAGGGGGCCGGATTCTACGTGGCGGAAGCCCATGCCGAGGGCCTCGTGTTTGAGGAAGGCGAACTCGTCGGGGGTGTAGAAGCGGGACATGGGGAGATGGTCGCGGCTGGGGCGCAGGTACTGGCCGATGGTGAGGATGTCGACCTTGCGGTCGGCGAGGTCGCGGAAGACTCCGAGGAGCTCGTGCATCTCTTCGCCCATGCCGACGATGATGCCGGTTTTGATGACGATGGGGCCGAGCTCGTGCGCCTCTGATTCGGTCTTGGCCGTTGCGAGGAATTCAAGCGAGCGCTCGTAGCGGCCTCCGGATTTCGCGACGCGGTAGAGGCGGGGAACGGTCTCTATGTTGTGATTCAGGATCTCGGGGCGCGCTGCGACGACCATGCGCCGGGCTGCGGCGACGCCCTGAAAGTCCGGGGTGAGGACTTCGACGCGGCAGCCGGGGGCTTGCTGGCGGATTTGTTCGATGACGGAGACGAAGGCCTGGGCTGCGCCGAGGTTGTCGTCGTCGCGGTTGACGCTGGTGATGACGGCGTGGGCGAGGCCGAGCTGTGCGACAGCGTAGGCTACGCGCGCGGGTTCGGTGTGGTCGATGGGTTCGGGCTTGCCCTTGGGCACGGCGCAGAAGCCGCAGCGGCGCGTGCAGAGGTTGCCGAGCATCATGAAGGTGGCGGTCTTCTGGTTCCAGCACTCGCCGATGTTGGGGCAGTGGGCGGACTCGCAGACGGTGTGGAGATTGAGGTCGCGGGCGAGCTTTTTGAGGTCGTGGAAGGTCTCGCCCATGGGAGCGCGGGCCTTGAGCCACGCAGGCTTGGCGGCCGGCTTGTGCGGAGTTAGGTCAATCTGGATCAGCACGTCGGATTGGACGGGTGGAGGCATCAGCTACCTCTATTGTAGACGTTTCGCCTTTTACTGGCGGCGATGGAACTGATCGCAAGCATGGGTCGTATCTCTTTCACCATGGAACCGGCCAAGCCACATAGCTCCCTGCGCTCGGATGTAGCTGTCCTGAGCTTGTTTGCGGCGATGATCGTCGTCGTGCATTTTCTGCTGGGGAACGGCTACGGGTTTCATCGCGACGAGCTGCAGTTTCTCGATGATGCGCGGCACTTGCAATGGGGATTCGTCGCATACCCTCCATTGACGGCGTTCTGCGGGCGAATTGCGATTGCGTTGTTTGGGATTTCGCCGCAGGTGTTGCGGCTGCCCGCTGCGATGGTGAATGCTGTGTCACTGGTGCTGGTGGGGCTGATCGCGAGGGAGCTTGGAGGCCGCCGGCCAGCGCAGATTTTCGCTCTGTTCGCTGCGTTCCCGGTGGGGCTGGTATTTAGTACGTTGCTGCAGTACAACACATTTGATCTGTTGGCCTGGTGCGTTGTGGTGTTGTGTACGGCACGGGTGTTGCGGACCGGGGACGAGCGAAACTGGATCGGCGTCGGTGCCGGCGTGGGGATAGGCGTGCTGTCGAAGTATTCGATTGCGTTTCTGGTGGCGAGTCTGCTGGCGGGAATCTTGCTCTTGCCATCGCAGCGGAGAGAGTTGCGCAGCCGATGGTTCTGGTATGGCGCCCTGGTGGCGATAGTGATTGCGGCGCCAAATTTAGTGTGGCTGGCGCGGCATCATTTCATCACCCTGCAGATGGAGCATTTTATTCATGCGCGCGACGTACGGCATGGCCGCGCGGATGGGTATTACAGCGATCAGATCAAGTTCACGATGTTCGCGTTTCCTCTGGCGATGGCAGGGCTGGTCTGGCTGCTTCGGAAGGCGCGGTTTCGGCTGCTGAGCCTGCTCTACGTTGGTCCGTTTGTGCTGCTTGCGATTGCCAGGGGGCGCGGATATTACCTGATGCCCGCGTACCCGGTGCTCTATGCGGCGGGAGCGGTGGCGCTGGAAGCTGCGCTGGCTGCCAGGAAGAGTTGGATTCGTGTTTCGGTGCGCGCCCTGGTGGTGCTGGCGATGCTGTTGGATGTGGCCGCAGTTTCGTGGGCGTATCTGCCGATGTGGAGGGTCGGTACCGCCGGATGGAACTGGCAGATGAAGAACAACTACGACATGGCGAATGAGGTGGGCTGGCCGGAGTTCGTGGCGCAGGTGGCGGCGGTCCGGGATACGCTGCCCGAGGAGGATCGCAGCAGACTGGCGGTGCTGGCGAATAACTATGGAGAGGCCGGCGCACTGGCTCTCTATGGTCCGCAGTATGGCTTGCCCACGCCCATCAGCAGTACGAATACGTTCCATGCACGCGGCTACGGGCCGTACGAGCCGGAGACGGTCATCGTGGTAGGAAGCGAGCTGAACGATCAGCTGCGGAACTTCGAAACCTGCAAGGTAGCGGCGCAGGTTCATATTCCATATGGCGTGAAGAACGAGGAATCGGAAGACCATCCGGAGATTCTGATTTGCCATCATCTTCGAGGCAGTTGGCCTGAACGGTGGGCTCGTTCGCAGGAGTTCGGCTGAGAGGGTTTAGCGTAGTCGATCGTTCCGCTTGGTATTGCGTTTAGCGCAGACGTTCGCGGACTTCCGTGCGGCTCAGATAGAGGAAAAAGACCAGGTCGAAGAGGCCGTTGATGATGTAGGGCGGGGCGTGCATGTGGTGGAAGCCATAGAAGTAGCCCGCGGCCATCAGCAGGCAGCCCGCCGTGACCAGCGACCATCCCCAGCGGCGCAGGCGCAGCATGCCAAAGATCCCGATGACCAGCAGTGTGCACACCCCGAGAATGCTGTACTTTGCGGCTCCGAGGCCGAACGTGCCTCGCATCGCGGCGAAGGCGTTGAGCATCGCCAGCACCAGCAGGTACATGCCGATCAGCGCCATGCCGGGAAGCATGCCCTTGCTCTCGCCGGCGGCAATGCCGGGCAGGTGGCGCGAGTCGAAGCCGGTGTCTTGCGCCGGACGAGGCGCGTGGGGAATAGCCGTGGATTGAGGATCTTCAGGGTTCATGGCATCGTTCAAAGCGTATGCAGATACGCGAGCAGATCGTTGAGGTCGTCGGTGTCCAGGTTGCGGTCTGCGGGCATCAGGCCGTGGCCTTGCAGGATGGTAACGGTGATGCGCTCGTCGTTCGCCGGAGCTCCGCTGGGAAGATAGGGCTGCTTGAAGACGCCGAGCAGCGGCGGGCCATGCAGCGAGCCCGAGTCGCGATCGTAGTGGCACTGGCCGCAGTGGGTCTGGAAGACCAGATGGCCGTGGGCCTGCTGCGCATTGAGTTGATCGAGCGGCATGGGAGGAGGCGTCGAGTGGCACCCGGCGAGCAGCACACAGGCGAGAGAAGACAGTAGACAGTACAGAACAGGTTTGCCGTGCGTATAGAGTTTCACTGCTGTCTATCCTCTACTGTCGAGTGTCTGCTTTACTGTGCGTCGTTCTTGAAGACCTGTTCAGCGAAGAAATTCTCGACCTTGGCCTGGTCCGTGATGATCTCCTGATAGGCGGCCCGCAGCAGCTGCGAGCGGCTATCGTGGAGCTGCTGGCGAATGCTCTGCTGCACCCGAGGATCGCTCAGGTCACGCTGTCCGGCGGCGTCGCGGCTAAGCAGCTTGAAGATATAGTAGCCCGCCGCCTTGTGGGTGTTGGGGTCGATCTGCGGAATGATGTCGGTGGTCTCTCCGGCTTTCAGCTTGCCGATAGCGGCATAGATCGCAGGGTCGGTCTTCAGCTGCGACTCGGAGACAAAGCCCATGTCGCCGCCGTTGGGAGCGGTGTCCGCGTTCTCTGAGAAGTTTGCCGCCAGCTCGCCAAAGTCCTCGCCGGAGTCGATGCGGTTCTTGATGGCCAGGATCTTTTTGTGGGCATCGTCGTCGCTGCTGGCCTTGTTGTTCTGCAGGTTGCCGGGCTGTGCGGAGGCCTGCCCCGTGACCTGAATCTCGGCCAGGTGATATGCCGGCTCCGGTAGGTTGAAGCCGCTCTTATGCGACTCGTAGTAGCTGGTCACATCGGCATCGGTAACGGTGATGCGAGAGTTGATCTCCTTGTTGATCAGCTTGTCCTGGGTGAGATTGCGGCGAACGTCGCGGCGCAGCTCATCCAGCGTAAGGTTGGACGCCTTGAGCTTGGCCTGGAACTGGTCCTCGGTATACGGGGCCTTCATCTCGGCCAGCTTCGCGTCGACCTCGGCGTCAGTGGCGGTAAGGTTCTGCTTGGCAGCGCGCTGCTCGACGATGGCCTCCACGATGAGCGTGTGGAGGATGTTGAGCTTGAGCGAGTCGACCTGATCCGGCGACGGCGACTGCTGCTTGGCGTTGCTCGCGAGCTGCGTGGCGTAGGCCTTGTCCACATCTGTCTGGAAGATCGGATGGCCGTTGACCGTGGCCGCGACACCCTGCTGCGGGCCCTTATGGCAGCCGGCAACGAGGAGCAGCGTGGACGCTAAGGTGAGGCTGATCGTGCGAAAAGTCTGAGGCATCGGGGAGGATTCCTGACGCCGCGGGGGAAAAACCGCGGCTTTTTAAGTTTACAGCTTGCCGAGCTCTACGGTTCGGACGCTGGTGATGGCTTCGACCTGGCGAAGTGCGCTGAGGGCCTGTTCGAGCTCGGGTGGAGTAGAGGTAGACGCGTCCATCTGGGCCAGATCCAACTGCACTACAGCGAGGGCGTGGCCTTCGCCGGGCTTCGATCCCTTGGACGGCTTCGCGCGGCCCAGAGCGAAGCTCGCGATGTTGAGCTTTGCCTCGCCAAGAATTGTGCCGATCCGGCCAATCACGCCCGGAACATCCAGGTTGCGGATGACGACCAGCGTTCCCGCGAGCTCTGCCTCGATGTCGATTCCATCGTAGCTGAGCAGGCGAGGAGAGTTGCCGTGCAGCACCGTTGCGAGGCCGGTCCAATTGCCCTGCTCGGCGCCCCCGGTACTCTCGCGGGTCCAGTGCAGCGACAGCCGCAGCGTCGCTCCGGTGCCTCCGCTGATCTGTTCGCGCTTGTCTTCCTGCACGCGAATGCCTCGCTCGGCTGCCGCAGCAGAGGCGTTGATGCGATTCACGCCGTCGGCTCCATGCAGGATTCCGGCGATCGCGGCGTTGCGAATCATATCTGTCTTGAGCTGTGCGAGGCGGCCGTTGTAGGTCAGCGAGATGCTCTCCACGTTGCCGAGCGCGTCCTTGCTGCCACCTTTTTCGTCCGAACCGGCGGCGTGGCCGAGCAGTTGCCCGAGGCGCGAGGCCATCTCGATGTACGGCGAAACTTCGGCGTACTCCTCCTCCGACAGCGAGGCGACGTTGACCGCATTCTGCACGACGCCGAGCTTGAGGTAGTCGCGAACCTGGTTCGCAAGCTGGATGCCGATGGCCTCCTGGGCTTCGTCGGTCGAGCCCGCGATGTGTGGCGAGAGCAGAACATTGTCGAGGCCGAAGTAGGGAGAATCCTTCAGTGGCTCGGAGCGGAAGACGTCCAGAGCGGCACCGGCGACGTGGCCGGAGGCAATGGCCTCGGCCAGAGCTTCGTCGACGATCAGCTCGCCACGAGCGCAGTTCACGATCCGTATGCCCTTCTTCATGATGGCGATCGAGTGCTTGTTGATCAGGCCCTCGGTCTGCGGAGTGAGCCCGACGTGCAGCGAGAGGAAGTCGGAGCTGGAGAAGATTTCGTCGATGGGAACGAGGGTGACGCCGTTCTCTCGCGCGATGACGGGAGCGATGAACGGGTCGTAGCCGATCAGGTCCATGCCAAACGCCTTGGCTCGCCGCGCGACCTCGAGGCCAATGCGGCCGAGGCCGACGATGCCGAGCGTCTTGCCTCGCAACTCGGAGCCCTGCAGGGATTTCTTCTCCCACTTGGCGGCGTGCATCGTAGCGTTCGCACGTGGAATCGCACGGCACATCGAGATCATCAGGCCGAGCGTCAGCTCAGCAACGGCGGTGGCATTGGCGCCCGGGGTATTCATCACCACGATGCCGCGACGAGTGGCCTCGGCTGCGTCGATATTGTCAACGCCGACACCCGCGCGGCCGATGATGCGGAGTTTGGGTGCGGCGGCCAGCAGCGCTGCGTCCGCCTGTACAGCCGAGCGGACGATCAGCGCGTCTGCGTCGGCGAGTTCGGCGGGAAGTCCGCCTGGAGCGATCTGGTTGGCGGTAACAATGTTCCAGCCCGGTTCCTTCTGGAAGATGGCAAGCGTGGCGGGCGAGACTTTCTCTGCAAGAACGATCTTCAAAACAGCTCCTGGAAATTCGATTAGCGCAAAAGTACGCAACACTTCTAGTGTAGCCCGGTTGGCCGCCAAACCCGCCGCGGATCCTTCAGGGGATCAAAGAAGTATTTCCTGAAGCAGCAATGCCCGTCACCGGTCGACCGGCGACGGGCATTGCTGCGCGCGCGAGCTATCGCCCGGGAGCAGGAGGGGTTGCCGGAGCAGGCTTAGCCGAGGGATCAGCGGCTGGCGCGGCTGGGTCCACGTAGGGAGGTGGAGGCGTTACGTTCTCGGCGCGAAGTGCGTCGTCGATCAAGCCAAAGATGTAGCTGAGAGGAAGAGCTCCGTCGATCTTGTCGCCGTTGATGAACATCGCCGGAGTGGCCTCGACGTTGAGCGACGCTCCAAGCTGCTTGGAGGCCTCCACCGCGGACGTATCCTGCTTGGCGATGCAGGCGTTGAGCTTTGCCGAGTCGACCTTCTGCGCAGTGCCCTGATCGCGGGTAAGCTGGTCGAGTTGAGCGGTGGCGCGGTCGAGCGTGTGCTTCGGTTGATCGGATTTTGCGTCGCCGGGAGTGGCCTTGGCTGCCGGGTCGGAACCAATGTCCGAGGCATGGGAGTGGATGTAGTCCACCAGATTCCAGTAGCCATCTGGCGACTGCGCAGCGAGGCAGTCGACATCGACCGCGGCGTGCATGGCCCAGGGATGCTGATCGAGCGGGAAGTCCTTGTAGACGATGCGGACTTTATCGCCGTAGCGCTGGGTGATGGCAGGGAAGAGAGACTCATGCAGCCGCGCGCAGTAGGGGCACTCGAGGTCGTCAAAGTTGACGAACATAACCGGAGCGGAGGCGGGGCCGCCGCGCGTCGGGCGCCCGTCGGCGGAGATCAGCGCGCGTGGGTCGGCAGAGATGTCGTACTTGTTGAACTGCGCCAGCGTCTTGCCGTCGTTCGAGAGCAGAAAGCTGATCGGGCGAGAGGTCTTGCCCTCGTCCGAGAACGTGACGTCCACCGTGCTGTAGCCGGGTACATCGGAGGGCTTCGGTGCGCCGACCTGCACGGTCGAGAGCGGCGGAAGCTGCGCTTTCTGCCGCAGCAGCACCTCGATGCGATGCGTCACCGAGAGCGGCAAGGGAGCTCCCGCGGTGATCGTCGTTTGGGCATGGCAGCCGAGGGAGGTCAGAAGTGCGGCGAGGGCGAGGGGGGCCAGACGGCGAAAGGTCAACACAATACATTTGATTATCGCAGAGCCGAAAGGTGAGCTTGCCGCGAAATCAAAAGAGCGATTCGGCGCGGCGCAGGTTCCCGGCGGTGCCGATATTGGCGAGCGTGAAGTTGAACCGGTAGGCTCCCTCATCGCGGATGGTGCCAAGGTTGTACTTGCGGTACTCGAGCGAGAGCCCACAGCAGTTCCAGTTGTAGCTGGTCTGGATCGTGACGTACTGCTCGCTGCCCAGGCTGAGGTCGATTCCCGCCGAGGCTGCCGCCGAGAACCCCGCCTGACTGGGAGTGCCGTAGCCCAGCAGAAAGCGCATCTGCGAAAAGTCCGCGATCGCCGACGTCGTCAGTCCGGTCGCCTGGTTGGTCACGGTGTCGATGACCTCGCTGTACGTCCGCCCGGGGGCGTTCAGCAGAGCATAGGAGAAGCCGCCGAAGACGCGGCCTTCGTGCAGGTCGAGGTAGGTGTTCGAGCTCAGCAGCTTCTTCGCTCCCGTATCGAAGTCGAAGTCCCAGGCGAAGTCCGCATGCCCCGAGGTGCGCAGGCGCATGCGGGACTTCAGCGGCGAGATGACGCGAGGCTGCGTGAGGAAGGCGATACCGGAGAAGTTCAGCGTGGTATCGAAGATGTTGCGCCGCTCGTCGATCACGGCACCACCAAAGGTGGGCTCGAAGAAGTGCTTCTGGGTGAGCACCCAGCTGAACCACTCCCGCTGCGCCGGAAGGGCAGGGGCCTGCGCGCAGGGATCGGCCTTGCGAGCATGGGTGCGCGTGGGTTGGTCGGGCGCAGTGGCAGAGACGTTGGCAATCCCATTCGCGTCGCTCGTCGCCTGCTCGTCGGGATTCAGCGTGTCCACTGCCGGAGTGGCCACCGCCGTGCCCGAAGGAGCCGTGCGCGACGCCGGATTGGGAGCGGAGGGCAAGGCCATGCAGCCTGGCCGCGCAGCCATCGCCTTGGTAGCGCGGGGGCGGAAGTACAGATGCTGCGTCATGCCGTACTGAATCTCGTCGGTATCGCTGGCCAGGTCGGCTTCGTCGAAGCGCAGGACCCCGAGGAAGTTGTCGATGCCGCGAACGGTGCGATACGTAAAGTCGGACTCGATAGTATGGCGAACCTCGTCTCCAAAGAGATGCCTCCACCGAGCCGGAACCCTGAACGTTCGCTCGATCACAGGAGGCCGTATGTCGACGTTGACCGCGACATCCGCGCGATTGAGCGGAGTCTGCAACTGCACCGGAATCGCGTTGTTCCCATAGGGAGCCGTGCGCGATTTCGAGTAGACCGTCTCGCGCACAGCGACGCTGGCGAGCGTGTTCCAGCCTCCCGCATGCAGCGGGAGCGCAATCTCCGGCTGCAGATCCAGGCGCTCGGTGATGCCGGACGAGCTGAAGTCCGGCTCCACCCGCTTCAGTCCAGCGGCCGACGCATTGATGTTCCACAGCAGGTGTGTTCCGCCAAGCGGGTGGTCGAGGCCCGTGAAGTCGATCGACGGAGCATGGTAGATCTTGACCTCCACGCCCGGAGTGGTCCCGATCGGCACCACCTTCTGTCCTTCGTAGCGATCGACGCGGCCATCCAGCGAGTAGCCATTCTTCTGATCCGTGAGATAGAGGATCGAGGTGATATCGGTGCTGACGGCCTGGTTGAAGTTGTCGGTAAACGCCTCGCGGTAGACATAGGAGCTCAGGTACTCGGCGTCGCCAACCGCCCGCACGTGGGGGCTGAACTTGCGGCGGAAGCTGGCCGTGATGTCTGTTCCTCCCTGGTTGGTGTAGATGGAAATGGGCTGGTTCTGGCTGTTGAATCCGGGAGCCGTGAAGCCGCGATCCTGCAGCGACGAAAAGTGCGCGTCGAAGAAGTCATCGCCGAAGCCCCGGTAACGAAAGGTGCCATTCTCGGAGAAGCCTCGCAGCGAGTAATACAGCGTGCCGAGCGTCAGGTCGGCGGAGCGGCCGAGGGTAATGTAGACCTGCTCGCCAAACGTGAAGCCCTTCGAGCCCGTGTTATTGCTGGCGCTGGAGTAGCCGAGGACTGGGATCAGAATTCCCGACTGCCGCTGCTGCGTGTCCACCGGGTGCGTGACATACGGAAAGAAGAGCAGCGGCAAACCAAGCAGCTTGAAGGTGGAGTTCGCCGCCTTCGCCTGTCCGCTGTCGAGCGTGATCTTGCGGGCAAAGAGCTGCCAGTCCGGGTGCGGCAACAGACACGACGTCACCGAGCCGTTATAGATCGTGTAGTCCATCGGCCCCGTCTTGAGGACGATCCGGCCCTCAAACAGAAACGGGTTGGAGTTCTGGTACCCGGCCGCGTGCGAGGCATTGGCCGATGCGATGCCGGAGTTCGTCGTCGTAACCGCGGAGGCGTTGCTGGCCCGCGAGAGCCCCACCGACCCGGTGACATCGTAGAACCTCCCCGTCACGGTGCGCAGATTGTAGGTGCCATGGGTCGCCTCGATGTGCTCATCGTTCAGCCCGCCGGTCAGAACGACGTGGCCGTCGGCTGTAACATCGCCAGTCTCGTCGTCGTAGGTGAGGGTGTCGGCCCGTAAGACATGGTCGCCGAAGGTCAGCACTACGTTGCCGGTAGCCGACGCGAGATGGCCGTGCTTCGACTGCAGATCGCTCTCCAGCGTAGCCGTCGGCTCCGCCTTCCCACTCGGCAGAACATACGCGTGCGGGATCGTCGAGAGGTCAACTTGCGGTGCGGAAGGGAGCGCCTGCTGGTCCTGATGCGGGACGCTCGAGGCAGGGGGTTCCTCTATCGTTACGCCCTGAGCCCGTAGATGTTGATGACCTGCGGCGAGTAGGGTGGTACTTATGAACAGAGGAATAAGACGAAGCACTCTTCCAGACGGCAGGAAGAGGCGTCTGGCGTGATGGCTGCGAATCTTGGTACCGAGAGCTTGGATGAGGCCGTCCACTGATGCAAGATTAGACGCTTGCCGGGCGTCGCTGGTGCAGAACCGGCAATTTGGGTTACAGAAGCAAGGATAGAGACCATGAGCAGTGCCGCGCAATTCGAAGAACCTTCCGAAAGCTATCTGCCTACGGGCACCGAGGGAGGTCGGACCGCCCTCAAGCAAATTGCCGCGGAGCGGCTGGCGGCGCATCGCAGCCGCCGGGCAGTTGTTGAAGGCCGCGAGGCCCAGGCCCTGCGGGAGCAGGCCGTTATGCAGGCCGCCGCGCGCCTCCAGGCTCGCCGCGATGCCGCCCGCGCGGAGGTCCATCCCGGAGCATCGCGCGTGCGTGAGACTGTCGCCGCAAGATATCAGCAGATCCTCAGCTATCGTGAGTCTCTCGCCGCCGAGGCCCAGCGTGTCCTCAATCAGGCGCAAGCCGAAGCGGAGGTAGCAGCCATCAGCGCCAAGGCCGTGGTCGAGGCCCAGCGCAAGCTGCTCAAGGACATGGAGCAGTGGAATCAGCCCGCCCAGCCTGCCCCCGTCCAGCCCGCTCCCGTGCATAGCGCCGAGCTCTTCGAGGATCTGCCCCTGCTCGAGGTCGTGGAGCCGCGAGCGCCTCTTCCGGCACCCACGCCGCGTGCCAATCCTGTTCAGCGTGAAAATCCGGTCCAGCGCGATCAGAATGAGGCGCCCCTCCGTGCCGTGCCTTCCCCCGCAAAGCTGCAGGTGCGCCTGCTGGAGGAGATTGAGTTTGCCTCCGCCGCGGCTGCGTTTTACGCCCCCACGAAGACCGTTCCCGTAGCCTCTGACGAGATGGCCGAGCTGGACGAGGAGATAGAGTTCCGCCGCTCCCCCGAATTTCACAACCTGGTTATGGAGACACTTCCTATCCAGGCCAACATCATCGAATTTCCGCGGCAACTGGTCGCCTCCCGCAAGGCAAGGCCGCGCCTCGCCGAGGGCCCTCTGCGCGAGGACGGCACCCCCGAGCCGCAGCTCCGCATCTTCGAAGTCGAGACCGAGCAGATCTCTCTCTCCCCCGACGCCGTTTCCTCCGATGAAGCTCCGGAGTGGCAGGGCCTCCTGCTCGGCGACGGAACATCCGCGCGCCTCGCCGCCAGCATGTCGCCGCAGTTGGAGGCGCAGCTACAGCTCGATCACCACTTTTACGCCGCTCCCCTGCAGCGCAGGATCCTCTCCGCTCTGATCGATGTGCTGTGCGTCAGTGCCGGGTTTGCCGGCTTCGCGGCAGTCGCGTTCCAGCTCGCCGGGCAGGATCTGCGAGCAGCATCGTTACCCTTGCTCGGGACAGCGGCAGCGGGCACGTTCGTGGCCTTCGCGCTGCTCTACCAGATGCTCTTCTTCACGCTCAACGAAGCAACGCCAGGAATGCGTGCGGCGCGCATCGCCTTCTGCACCTTCAGCGAACAGAGTCCCACCCGCAAAGCCATGCGCCGGAGGCTCTTGTCCACCGTGCTCGCCGCCTGTCCGCTGGGCCTGGGTCTGCTCTGGACAGCGCTGGACGACGATCGCCTCGGATGGCACGATCGCATGTCCCGCATGTATCCCCGCAGCTACTAGCCGCTACTCGCAGTACTTACTCGCTTGGCTGGCTGGCAGGCATTACGGCGCCCGCCTGCACCCACTGCGTCACGATGGCGATATCGTCATCGGACATTTTATGCTTAGGCGGCATCGGCATCGGATCGTCGACCGGCCCTTCGTGGCGAATTAGCTTGATCAGCAAAGACTGTTCCGCATTCCCAGGCACGATCACGGCGCCATCATGGCCACCCTTCATCAGGCCCTCGCGGCTGGACATGCTCAGCCCGCCGCGGTGGAACATCCCTCCGTGGCAGTGATAGCAATTGTCCTTGAAGATCGGCAGCACGCGCTGGGTATAGAACTCCGGCGTGTTGGCGGCGGGTGCGGCCTGCGCGGCAACGCTGGTCGGTTGCCATAGAACGGCGGTGGCTGCCAGCGTGACGACTGCCATCGATAGTGCGGCAATCTTCAGGCTGGATGTCGTGCGCTTCAGGTTGGATGCTGAGCGGAAGGTCGAGGATGTGACTGTGGCAGGCAGGTTCTGGGACATCAGCAAATCTCCGTGTTCTCCCCAATGTAGCGCGAAACGTGGGGGTCAGCAAAGAGGGAACGCCACAGAATTTACGTGCGATCAACGAACACGCAGGCTATTGCTGATTCGGTAACGAATCCGAATCGCTACTACCGTCGTACTGTTGCTGAGGATAGGCTGAAAAAGCTCGGCGGCTTAGCGGCCTCCTTATGAACTTGTGATGATGATGACGCAGTGGGGGCTCGCCGCAAGGCAGCACAACGCACGCGGGAGGACACTCTCTCGCGGCGCGGCGGTTATGACGGCGCTGAGCGTTGTTGTGCTGTGGCTAGGCTGTTCGGCAATCGCAGTGGCACACCCGATGCAGATGCGTCGCAT
This sequence comes from Acidobacteriota bacterium, assembly GCA_021778315.1. The sequence continues at coordinate 64,894 of JAJYCQ010000002.1, forward strand.
GTCCATCGCCCGCCAGTCCAGCAGCGTCAACCAGCGTCATGCGAAGCCTCATGCCGGGGCATCCAGGGCGCATGCAGCAAATAATTGGGCAAAGAGTACGAAGGGTGCATCGGTGAAGAGTCGTCAATCCAGCAACGGCGTAGCGCAGCGCAAGGCCAATGGCCCTGTCGGTAAGACCGCTGCGCGCTCGCGGACGCGTCATCCCAAACACCCCGTTCAGGTCGACGACCAGGTACTGCCCGTATTCCACAGCGCCAGCGCCAGCCGCCGCAGAGGCCACAACTCCAGCCTCGCCCGGCCCCGGATCGCAGCCGCTGAGCCGCTGCCGGCACCTTCTACAGACACCGCGCAGACCACCAGCACGCCGCTCACCGTAAACGATTTTCTGCACGCCGCCAAGTCTCCTGCGCCAGTCGTTGCTCCAGAATCCGGCATCGTCGCCACCGGCGAATCGCATCCGGATGAAGACATAAGTTCGACGCCACTGCATCCCGCAGCTGCATCCGCAAAGCCGTTGCAGACCAAACAGCCAGCCGTGCTGGCTCGCGTCGAAGCCGCTCCCGCCGCGACCACGCGCACCCCGGTCGAGCACGCCGCACCCTCTGATCTCGTAGCAACACCTGCGCTTGCCGCCGAGACCTCGACGCACACCGACCCCGCCGCAGAGGATTCCGAAGGCGCCGCATTCCGCTCCCCCTCGCGCCAGGAACTGATGGCCGAAGTAGAGCAGCCGATGGTCCTCCCCGGCCTCTATCGCAATGGCCGGCTCGTCGTTCCCGCTCCCCTCCGTGGCACTCGTGAGATTCTAGTCCACCAGAACATGATGGCCGATGACGAAGGCCTGCAACGCGTGCAGGACGACGCCGATCTTCGCCGCATGCGCTCCACCCGCCAGTTGATTGACTTCCCCGAGAGCGCCAGTCTGCATGTCAATCCGGACCTCGCCAGCGACCGCCGCTGCGCTCGCCCGTGGGCGGTTCGCTTCGCGTCCGATGTCGCGCGAGCCTACTACGCCCGCTTCCACGAACCGTTGCAGGTGAACTCCGCCGTCCGCACCGTTGCCTATCAAGTACGTCTCCGCCGCGTCAACGGAAACGCCGCCGGCATCACCGGCGAGGCCGCCTCACCGCACCTCACCGGAGAGGCGTTGGACTTCGGCAAGCGCGGTATGAGCCTCCAGGAGATTGCCTGGATGCGAGGCTATCTCCTCCCCCTGATGCGGGGCGGCAAGCTCGATGTCGAAGAAGAATTTCAGCAGGCGTGTTTCCACATCAGTGTGTATCGCGCCTACCTGCCCGCCAGCAAACGCCGCGCTGTTGTACGCCGCGAAGAAGCTCAGTTGAGCGAGCCGCGAGTGCCAAAAATCGCATCGCGCGTGGATCAAGTTCAGTAGCCAAGTGTACTGGGAGAGGGCGGCCGCAGACATTGCGTGCCGCCCCATTTTTTCTCAGTCAGTCGTTCGGATTGGGAGGGACCTTCGCTCCCTTCCTGCGGGCCTCGGATAGACCGATGGCGATCGCCTGCTTCGGATTCGTCACCGCCTTCCCGCTGCGTCCGCTCTTCAACGTACCCTGATGCATCTCGTGCAACTCCGTCTTCACCTGCTTGCCTGCGGACGGGCCATACTTGCGAGCCGCTTTCTTCGCCGTTGCCATACGCTGAACCTCCCATCAGGTTGGAGCGCAACTTCACGGACGGCGTTGCATCAAGCGCTTCCGCGCTTTCTGCGAATCAGTAAGAACCCCAGCAGCAGCCCAATCCCTAGCGCCATATAGAACCTGCCGCTGTGGTCGTGGTTCAGATTTCCGCTCTGCCACGCCGAGTAGGTCGCGTTGAGATCGGCGGCGAGGCCGGGAATCGTGATCGTGTTGAAGTCGTTCGTGGGCAACGATCCGAAGATGCGTTCGGGTGTGGACGGGGAGCCGTCGCGGTCCTTCGGAATCGCCGCCATCAGCGCATTGATCTCGGCGTCGCGCGGGTCGTTGAAGAGGGCGACGTCGGCGGTGTTGGGGAAGAGCGTGACGTGGCCGGTGAGCGCGTGCTCGATGGCGGAGACCCCATCCTGGCAAACCCCCAGCGCATAATATCCGCCAAAGGGCAGCGTCGGATGCGCTGCATGCAGGTGCATGTAGGCGACGGTCATCAGGCCGGCGAGGCGCGTGACCTCGATGGCTTGCGCGCCGGTGTACTCGTGGGCGTTGCGCTCGAGCACCCAGGGTTGGTCGAGGGTGTCCATCGTGCGCCACTCGGCTTTGCCGTCGATGCCGAAGTAGTAGGAGATGTCGGCGTTGATCTGGGGGCCGTGAGCGCCTGCGGCGGTGTGAATGTGCCACTCGTACTCGGCGTGGGAGGCGGGGACGAGGAGGTGGCGGCCGCCGCTTTTTGGGATGATGAGTCGCGAGTCGATCCAGAAGGGCGCCATGACGTCCTGGCCGTTGTAGTGGAGGTGCGCGAAGTTGGCGAAGTAGCGGGTGTCGTCGACGGTGACCTTTTGGGTTTGAGAGAGAAGAGCGATAAGTTCGGCGGGCGTCTTCGCAGTGCGGTAATAGTAGTCGTGCGGCGAACCCGGTGGCATGGGCATCGGCGGATCAACGAACGGAGCGAGCTCTCCTGACACGGTAAATCGCTTTGCGCCATCCAGTGAATTGGCGGCGAGGCGGTTAAGGACGTCCGCGAGTTGTTGGGATTCAGCGTGCTCGGGGGCGAGATCGTTGGGACCGTCGCCGCGGGTGACGCCGTCACCGAGCGAGGTGACGATGCCTACGGTGGTGAAGGGTGGGAGGGTGGAGGGCTTGTCGAGCGAGACAGTTTCGGCTCTGTCGAGGGCGTAGGGACCGAGGTCGAGATACTGATTTGTCGGGGCTGCGGAGAGGGGCGCTCCGGGGTGGACTGCGGAGGCGGACTCGAGCTTCTTGTCTTTTCCGGCGAGGTGGCCGACGACGCGGACGGTGGGGTTGATCTCGCGCATGGTCCAGCCGGGGAAGCTGTCCAGGCCCTGCCAGTCGCTGCCGAGGATGCGCTTGCGGAGCTCGGTGAAGAGCGCGGGCGTTAGCAGGGCGGGGCCATGCTTGCCGTCCTTGCCGCCGATCTCGCTGAGCAGTTTGTCGGTGAAGCCGGGCTGCGCGGAGAGCTGCCGCATCATCTGCGAGAACAGGATGGTGTTGGGCGGCATCGGCGTCTCCGGAGCCACGTAGTTGCGGTGGCAGCCGGAGAGAGCGAAGAACATGCAAACGAGCGCGAGCTTGCGAGTGAGACGCATGAAGAGATTAGACGCTGATTGCGTTACGCCGCGTCGAGTTTTTTCACCACGAGCTCATTCAGCAGCGCCGGATTCGCCTGCCCTTTGCTGACACGCATCACCTGCCCGACAAAGAACGCAGCGACCGTCCGCTTGCCGCCCTTGAACTGTGCAACCTGTGCCGGATTTGCCGCGATCACCTCGTCGATCATCGCCTCAATCGCCGACGTATCCGAGATCTGCTGCGGCTTATCGCGGTCATAAACGAACGTAAAATCGCGCCCTTCAGCGAAGCACGTATCCAGCAGCTGCTTCAGCTGCTTCGAGCTGATCTCGCCAGCCTCCGCAAGATCCGCAGCGACGACGATCCCATCCAGCGTCACAGGCGATTGCTCGAACTCGATGCCAGCCGCACGCAACCGCATCGTAATCTCGCTGAGCAAAATCGAGGCAACGCGTTTGGCCGACTTTGCAGCTTTCGCGGCCAGCTCGAAGCGATCCCCCAACCCTCTGTCCGTGGTCAAGGTAGCCGCATCCTGCGCGGAAAGGCCATACTCGGCCGCGAGCCTCGCGCGCCGTGCTTCCGGCAGCTCGGGCAACCCAGCCAGAATCTGCTTCTGCCACTCCGCGCCAACGACCAGCGGAGGAAGATCCGGCTCAGGGAAGTAGCGATAGTCGTGCGCCTGCTCTTTGCTGCGCATCGAAAACGTGCGGCCCTCGGCGTTGTTCCACAGCCGCGACTCCTGCACCACGCGCCCTCCGTCTTCGATCACACCAATCTGCCGCTCGATCTCATACTCTAGAGCCGCGCGAATGTAGCGGAAGCTGTTGACGTTCTTAACCTCAGCCTTGGTGCCGTAAGCCGCCGCTCCACGCGCTGCGAAATCCGACTTCAGCATCACGCTCACATTCGCATCGCAGCGCAGCGAGCCTTCTTCCATATTGCAGTCGGACACGCCCGTGTACAGCAGAATCTCCTTCAGCTTGGTGAGGTACTCGAAGGCCTCATCCGGCGTGCGAAGGTCAGGCTCAGAGACGATCTCCACCAGCGGAGTACCGCAGCGGTTCAGGTCAATATACGTGCGTGTCGCCGAGTCCGCATAGCCGTCGTGCAAGCTCTTGCCCGCGTCCTCTTCCATGTGCAGCCGCGTGATGCCGATGCGCTTGTCGTTGCCCTCCGCATCAGGAATGACGAGGACGCCATGCTCAGCGATGGGCTTGTCGAACTGCGAAATCTGATAGCCCTTGGGCGAGTCCGGGTAGAAATAATTCTTGCGCGAAAAGACGCTCGTCTCGCGAATCGTGCAACCGATCGCCTTCGCCGCCAGCACAGCAAACTCCACCGCCTGCTTGTTCAGCACCGGCAGCGCTCCGGGCAGCCCCAGGCAGACCGGGCAGACGTGCGTATTCGGCTCGCCGCCGTATTCGTTCTTGCAGCCGCAAAAGGCTTTGGAGCGAGTGAGCAGCTGAACGTGGACCTCAAGCCCGATCACGGGCTGATACTTGGCAAGGACTTCCGGCGAAAGTGCAAAGGCTGCGGACATTGTCCTCATTTTATCAACGCGCCCCCCGGTTCCTGCGAGAAAGCCTGCATCTCATATCCGAAGAACTCCAAAGGATGGGCATGGCAGACGAGACCAGGACTGTAGTCGTTGAAGAAAAAGCAGAAAGTGGATGGACGCCAGCCGAGGAGCCCGCACCAGCAACTCCGTCCGGCGAGCCCGACGGCTCCGCCTCCCACCAGAAGAATCTCTCCCGCCCCAGCGCCCACGAGATCTATCAGCAGGTCGCAAAAAACGCCAAGGAAGAGTTGAATCGGTCCAGCATCTCGCTCGCCCTCTCCGGCTTTACCGGAGGCATCTTCATGGGCCTCTCGGCGCTCGGCGTGGGCATCATCCTGGCCAAACTCGGCACCGGCCCGCGCGCCTTCATCATCTCGCGCATGTTCTACCCTCTGGGCTTTATCGTCGTAATCCTTGGGCGCTCGCAGCTCTTCACAGAGAACACGCTCTACCCCGTAGCCCTCGTTCTCACCGAGCCAAAACAGATCTGGAACACGCTTCGTCTGTGGGCGACCGTCCTTCCCTCGAACATGCTGGGAGCCCTCACCTTCGCCGCGCTCGCGGGGCTGACTCGCTCCATGCCTGCCGACGTAGTGCAGGCAATCGCAGGCCTCGGACTGACCGCCGTGCATCAGCCCGTGGCCGCCATCTTCTGGAGCGGAGTCGTCGGAGGATGGATCATCGCGACGGCCGCCTGGCTGGTCTCCGGTTCGCACTCCATCACCGGCTCGGTCATGATCATCTGGGCGCTCACCTTTGTCGTTGGCCTGGGAAACTTCGCCCACTGCATTGCCACCTCCGGCGAGATCCTCACCGCTGTCCTTCTGCATCAACTTCCCTGGGACGCCTATCCGCAATGGTTTGGCCCCGCGGTCGCCGGCAACATCTGCGGAGGAGTCGTGATGGTGACGTTGCTCGAGTACGGGCAGGCCGTTCTGAGCCGAACCAGCGAGGACGATCCTGACGGCGCGCAAGTCTAGCGCACATTGATAGACTGATATCTGCATGATTCTTCCCTTCGTCCGCGAACTGGTTGCGGACCTGGAGCACTCCGCCGCCTTCGAGCGTGCACGTCGCCATCTCGCGGCCGGCACGGGTCGGAGACGTGTGTCCGGACTTACCGCGACCGCGCGAGCCCTCTACCTCCCCTACTTTGTCCGAGCCGCGCATGCCCCGGCGCTCGTCCTCGTCTCCGATAACAAGGCAGCCGAGGCCCTCCATACCGCCGTGCTCGCCGCCTGCGAATTGACCGGCGCCCTCGACGCCGAAGAGGTCCTGCGCCTCCCCGCCCACGACGTCCTCCCCTTTGAAAATCTCTCCCCGCACGGAGAGATTCAGGAGCAGCGCGCAGCCGCGCTATGGAAGCTCGCGAGCGGAGCTGCCAAACTCGTGATCGCGCCCGTCGAAGCCGCCTGCATGAAGCTCTTCACGCGCGACTACTACGCTGCCCTCGCACTGCGCCTTCGCCAGGGAGAAGAGCATCTCCCCGAAATGCTGGTCGAGCATCTGCTCTCGGTCGGCTACACGCGAGTCGATGTCGTCGAGATGCCCGGCCAGGTCACCATGCGAGGTGGCATCCTCGACGTCTACGGCCCCGAGATGGAGCGGCCCGTACGCATCGACTTCTTCGGTGATGAGATCGAGTCCATGCGCCGCTTCGATCCCGACACCCAGCGCTCCAGCTCCGCCGTCGACGAAGTCCTTCTCCTCCCCCTCACCGAAACGCCCGCCACCGAAGCCCTGCTCAGCGCCATCAACGCCCGGCTCACTCGTAGCGGAACTGCCGGAGCCGTGCTCGAAGGAGGCGAAACTCCCGCCGAGTTGGTCAACCACGTCACGCACGTCACGTCGAAGACCGGCGAAGCAACCATCTTTCCCGGATGGGAGTTTTACGCCGCCGTAGCTGGAGCAAAGTCCTCGCTGCTGGAGTTGATGGGAGCCAAGACCCGCGTCTTCGTCGAAGAGCCCTCCATGGTCGAGAATCAGGGCGAGCGCTGGTGGAACAAGATCGAGCAGCGCCACGAGCGTTCGGGCATCGGGTCGCTCGTACGCGCCGAGGATCTCTATCTCTCGCCGTGGGAGTTGCAGGACCAGATCCGCGCCTACTCCGGCTTCGAGCTCGATCAACTCGGTGCGGTCGATGTACTCGAGGGCGACCGCAGCGACGCCAGCGAAATCGAATTCGCGACGCGCCCAACCATGCGCTTTCACGGCTCGATCCCCGCGCTGATCGACCAGCTCAAACTACTTACCGAGGCCGAGGCCCGCGTCTTGATCGCCGCTCCCAATCAGGGCGAAGTCGAGCGCCTCGCCGGGCTCATGCAGGAGTACGGAGTCGCCTACCGCATCGGCTCGCGCGTCGAACACGGAGGCTCCGCATCCGTCTATTCGGAGTCCAGCTATCTGGCCGGCGACCTCAGCACGCCGGTGATCGTCCGCGCCGCCATCGCGAGCGGCGTCCAGGTTCAGGACGTCGATCGCAAGACAGCCCGGCAGGTCGTCGTCATCGGAGCTAACGACATCAATGACGATGCCGATGTGATGGCGCGCCCCGCCCGTCGCAAGTCCAAGACCTCCGCCTTCGTGTCCGACTTCCGCGATCTGGCCGTCGGCGATTTCGTCGTCCACGTCGAGCACGGCATCGCGCGTTACGATGGACTGCGCTCCATCGAGCAGCCCGACGGATCCTCACTCGAACTCATGATTCTCACCTTCGCCGAAGAGGCGAAGCTCTACGTTCCCCTGACACGTCTCGACCTCATCCAGAAATATCGCTCGACTGATACCGGCCCTGCTCCGCAGCTGAACCGTCTCGGAAATCCGGCATGGGCCAAGACCAAAGCGCGCGTCAAGAAGGCCATGCAGGACATGGCCGAAGAGCTGCTCAAGCTCTACGCACAGCGCAAAGCCGCCGTAGGCACAGCCTTTTCGCCCGACAATAACATGCAGCGAGAGTTCGAAGATGCCTTCGACTTCAACGAGACCGACGACCAGTTGACCGCCATCGCCGACATTAAATCCGACATGGAATCGACCCAGCCCATGGACCGCCTCCTCTGCGGAGACGTCGGCTACGGCAAGACCGAAGTCGCCATGCGCGCCGCGTTCAAGGCCGTGCAGGACGGCAAGCAGGTCGCCGTCCTTACCCCCACCACCGTGCTCTGCTTTCAACACTTCGAGAGCTTCAAACGCCGCTTCAGCAAGTTCCCCGTGGTCATCGAAATGCTCTCGCGCTTCCGCACCGCGAAGGAGAAGAAAGATGTCCTCGAGCGCGCCGAGCAGGGCAAAGTCGACATCCTCATTGGCACCCACGCCCTCCTCTCGCAAGGCCTCAAGTTCCAGGACCTCGGCCTCCTTATCGTCGACGAAGAGCAGCGTTTCGGTGTCCGCCACAAGGAGCGACTCAAGCAGATGCGAGCGGCCATCGATGTCCTCAGCATGTCCGCCACGCCCATCCCCCGCACACTGCACATGTCGCTCGTCGGCCTTCGCGACATGAGCGTCATCGAGACGCCTCCCAAGGACCGCATGGCGATCCAGACCATCGTCGCAAAGTTCGACGAGAAGCTGATTCGCACTGCTGTAGAAGTCGAGCTCGAACGTGGCGGCCAGGTTTACTTCGTCCACAACCGCGTCGAAACAATCTACGAGCTAGCCTCAAAAATCCGTGAGTTAGTCCCGCAGGCGCGCGTAGTCGTTGGCCACGGCCAGCTTCCAGAGGCCGAACTAGAGCGCACCATGCTCGCCTTCATGGACGGCGAGTACGACGTCCTCTGCGCAACGTCCATCATTGAAAATGGCCTCGACATTCCTCGCGCCAATACGATCATCATCAACCGCGCCGACCGCCACGGCCTCAGCGAACTGTATCAACTCCGCGGCCGCGTCGGCCGCTCAAATCGCCGCGCCTACGCCTATCTCCTCATTCCACCCGAGCAACAACTCACCGAGATCGCGCGCCGCAGACTGGCAGCACTCAAGGAGTTCTCCGACCTCGGCGCGGGCTTCAAAATCGCAGCGCTCGACCTCGAACTGCGAGGTGCCGGCAACATGCTCGGCGGCGAACAGTCAGGACACATCGAGGCCATCGGCTTCGAGATGTACACAACGATGCTCGAAGAGGCCGTCAGCCGTCTCAAGGGCGAAGGCCGCGAGGAGCGCCCGCAGGTCACCGTCAATCTCGGCATCTCTTTGCGCATCGACGACACGTACATCCCCGAAGAAGGCCAGCGCCTTCGCATGTACAAACGCATCGCCGGCGCCGAGTCGATGGCCGTCCTCACCGAGGTCCGCGCCGAGCTCGAAGACCGCTACGGCAAGCCGCCCGAGAGCGTCCTCCACCTGCTCATCGCCGGAGAGATTCGCCTCACCTGCGAGATGCTCGGCATCGCGCAAATCGAGCGTAAGCGAACAGCAATCGAAGAGACGAAGAAGCCCGCCCCACCTCCGCCGCCGGTCAGGCCAAATGTCCAGCGCCCGGGCTTCGGAAGCTGGTCGACCGCGCAGCCTGTCCGCCCACCGCTTGCAGGCCGCTACGGTCAGGCTCCGCAGACCGCCAACTTGCAGTTCTCAACGCGCGCCGCAGCGAATCGGCCCGTAACCAACGCCACCGTTGCGCTGCGCGAGACCGCCGCCGTGCGCCCCGCGAACGCTCCCGCAGCGCAGGCCGGCAAGCTCAAGCCGATGCGAGAAATGCTCTACGTCACCTTCAGCGAAAAGCTGCACGCCGCTCCCGCAGACGAGGGCAAAGGCCTCAACGTGGGAGCGTTGATGAAGCTCGTCGCACGCAACGCAAAGAACGGAGCACAGCTTACTCCACAGGGCACGTTGCGCTGGCCGCTCTCCAGTGCGAAGGCGGATGTCGTCCTGGCAGAGACGCGCGAGCTGCTCGAGATGCTGCGCCCAAAGGACGCCGCAGCCTCCTAGCGCGCCACCTCTCCTCGTCGCAATCGAACCATCAAAGTGGCCGTGATTTGCGCTACACTTTGCGCACCATGATATTCCGTCGCTTCCTCATCGCCCCACTCCTCGGCAGCCTCCTAATCATCACTCCTGCACCGGCGCAGAGCCTCGCAGCCGACGGCGCCAACCAGACCTTCAGCTTCTTAAGCGATCAGTATTTTGACCAGGTGTACTTCAAATTTTCGCCAACGACGGGAACCGCCGCGGGACTGCACCAGTACGATCCACAGCTCGAAGACTACTCAGCCGCCGGCGTGCAACGTGAAGTCGCGGCCCTGCACGAATTCGACAAAAAGTTGTCGGCCATCGACCCCAAAGCCCTCGACGCGGAGCCCGCCGCAGACTACCAGATCCTCCTCAACAGCATTCGCGGCCAGCTCCTGCAGCTCGAGGTCATTCGCGGCTGGGAGAAGAATCCTGACAGCTACTCCAGCGGTATAACGAACTCGATCTTCGTCATCATGGAGCGCCCCTATGCTCCCGTGAATGTGCGCCTGCGAGCAGCGGTGGAACGCGAGCGCCTGATCCCGCAGGTCTTCGTTGAGGCGCGCAAGAACCTGAAAAATCCCCCGCACATCTACACCGAAATTGCGCTCGAACAGATCGACGGGCTCGTCAGCTTCTTCCAGAACGACGTGCCCAGTGCCTTCGCCTCCGCCGACGATGCCGAGGCCAAGGCCGACTTTGCGAAGTCGAACGCAGCCGTGATTGACGCGCTCAAGAGCTATGGCGCGTGGATGAAGTCCGACCTCCTTCCCCGCTCCAACGGAGACTTCCGCTACGGCGCCGACACCTTCTCCAAGGCGCTGGCAGACACCGAAATGGTCGACATTCCGCTAGACCGCCTGCTGCAGATCGGATATGCCGACCTGCATAAAAATCAAGCCGAGTTTGCGAAAATCTCCAAGGAGATCGATCCCTCCAAGACCCCTCAGCAGGAACTCGCCGAGCTCGCAACCATGCATCCCGCGCCCGACAAACTCCTGCAGTCCTTCCACGACCGCTTCGACTCCGAGATCGGCTTCATCCGCTCGCACCACATCATCACCATCCCCAGCGACGTGCAGCCAATGCTCGAAGAAACGCCGCCCTTCATGCGGGCCACAACGCAAGCGTCGATGGACCCTCCCGGCCCCTTTGAGACGCACTCCACCAAGGCCTACTTCAACGTCACCTTGCCCGACCCCACCTGGTCCGCGCAGCGCACCTCGGAGTACATGGCCGCCTTCAACACCGGCACCATTGTCTCGACGAGCGTCCACGAGGCCTACCCCGGCCACTACGTGCAGTTCCTCTGGACGCCGCAATTTCCCTCAACGATTCGCAAGCTGATCGGCGCCAACACGAACATCGAAGGCTGGGCTCACTACTGCGAGCAGATGATGCTTGAAGAAGGCTACGGGCAGCCCGGCTTCGGCGCCGCCACCGAGCGCGAAGCCAAGCTGATTCGCCTCGGACAATTGCAGGACGCTCTCCTTCGCGATGCACGCTTCGTCGTCGGCATTCGCATGCACACCGGAATCGGAGGCCCCCTCACCATCCCTCAAGCCGAAGATTTCTTCGTCAACGAGGGCTACCAGGCGCGTCCCATCGCCGAGGTCGAGACCAAGCGCGGCACCTCCGATGCGCTCTATCTCTACTACACGCTCGGCAAGCTCGAAATCCTCAAACTCCGCGATGACGTGAAGAAGAAAGAAGGCGCGGCCTTCAACCTGCAGCAGTTTCACGATGCCTTCATGCGTCAGGGCTTCGCTCCCATCAAGGTCATCCGTAAGACAATGCTGCACGACGATAGCCCCGTCCTATAACGTGACCTCTCTGCCTTGGGGCGGTCGGGTTTCGCCGATCGCCTCCCGCAGCCAGCGCAGCTCTTCAGCGCTGAATCGGCTACGCTCTATCGCCGCAACATTCGCGTGAACATGATCCACCCGCAGCATCGACGGAACCACAACCTGGATGCCCGTGTCCCGCGTAATGATGTTCAGTACCACGTCCGCGAGCACCTCGTCATCCACCACACGCAACCTCTCTCGCAGCGCTCCAGGCGCGCTCCGATCCTGTGACAGCGCCCTTAGCAAAGCCTTACTCTCAGCAATCCTTCCCCCTCCGCCAAATGGGTGGTTTGCAATGGCCACGACATCGCTGCGATTCGCCATCCTCCCCGCCATGCCAAGCTCAAATACGTTGCACGGAAACTGAATCGTCCGCATCCCAGCGGCCACAGCGGCCTCCACCACCATCGGCTGGGACGCGATCCCGAAGCGCCGAACCTTGCCCTCAGCAACCACCCGTTCGAGCGCAGCGAACAGGTCTTCCTGCTGCATCACGCTCCCCGGAGCCTCGTGCAGAAACAGCAGATCCACATAGTCCGTGCGCAGCGCGCGAAGGCTCGCTTCAAGGCTCTCCCGCAGCGTAGCGACGCTAAAATTTCCCGCAGAAAACTGCGCGGCAATCTGCTTCTGCATCATCCTGCGAGCACTCGGAGTCAGCTTCAGCAGTCCTCGCACGACCGGCATAAGCGCTCGCTTGAGCCGCGAAGTGCTAGCCGGAAGAATGCCGAATTTTGTGGAAATCACAGCAGATTCTCTGCGTCCCCGCAGGAACTCCCCAAGCAGCACCTCGGACTCGCCATAGCCGTAAGACCGCGCGGTATCGTACAACGTGATGCCAGCGTCATGAGCCGCAGCCAGCGCCGCAAGCGACGCCTTCCGCCCCACCCGCCCCATCACCCCCGAGCAACCAAAGCCCAGCACCGACGAGCTCATCCCGTCCTCTCCCAGCGCTATTCGCCGCATCGGCCTCCGCCTTGCGCCCAGCGCTGCAACCTGACAGAATCAATTGGCCATCTCAGCAACGACATACCGTGCTCCTTTAATTCCCCTGATAGTTCCTCTGGGTTTTATCATGAAAGTTCTGTACATCTCCGCCGGCTATCCCGTCACGGCCTCGACCGCGCGATAGCGAAGAGATACCACAGTAGAGAGACATTCAAAGACATGATTCAGCAGAAAATTCGCAAGGCCGTTATTCCTGCCGCAGGCTTCGGAACCCGATTTCTTCCCGCCACCAAGGCTACGCCCAAGGAGATGCTTCCGCTCGTCGACAAGCCGCTGATCCAGTACGGAGTTGAAGAGGCCGTCGCCGCCGGCTGCACCGACATCATCATCGTTACCGGTCGCGGCAAGACCACCATGGAGGATCACTTCGACCGCTCTCCGGAGCTCGAAGCCGCTCTCACATCGCGCGGCAAAACCGAGCTCCTGAACATCGCCTACTCGGTCACCAAGCTGGCTCGCATCAGCTACGTGCGGCAGCCCGAAGCGCTCGGCCTCGGCCACGCTGTCCTCATGGCCAAACAGCTCGTCGGCAACGAACCCTTCGCCGTCATCCTGCCCGACGACATCGTCGATGGTGAGGTCGCATGCCTCAAGCAGATGGTCGAGGCCTTCGACCTGACGCAATCCACGATCCTCGGTTCGGAGGTCGTCGAAGGCGACGCCATCTCCATGTACGGCTGCCTCGATTGCGTCCCCGATCCAGACAATCCCCGCCTGCTCGACGTCAGCAACCTCGTCGAAAAGCCGAAGCCCCAGGAAGCTCCCAGCCAGAACGCCATCATCGGCCGCTACATCCTCACCCCTCGCATCTTCGAGTTGCTTGAGCAGGTCAAACCCGGCTCAGGTGGAGAGATTCAGCTCACCGACGCCATCAAAGCCCTGCTGCAATTTGAGAAAGTCTACGGCTTCCACTACGTCGGCAAGCGATACGACGCTGGCGATAAGCTGGGCTTCCTCAAGGCCACCGTCGAGCTGGCGCTCAAGCATCAAGGCCTCGGCCCGGCCTTTCGTGATTGGTTACAGAAACAAAGTTTCTAGGTTTCGTTCATCCGCTACGCGTCCCGCAGGCTCATCGTTCTTTCCAGAGATATTCTGTAAGGAGTCGAAACCCTGCGTCCGCATTCGGCGTTCGCAAACGTACAGATCGCCTTGAGGACGTCTTGAAGAAGAATCTGCTGCCCATCGAAGCCATCGCCGCCAAGCTCAATCTACCCGACACCCTCTATGAACGCCGCAGCACCATCAGCGCCAAGCTCAGCCTCGACATCCTCAACACCGACCTTCGCAGCGGCGGTCGCGGCAAGCTGATTCTCGTCACCGCGACCACACCCACCGTATCCGGCGAAGGCAAAACCGTCACCTCCATCGGCCTCGTTCAGGGCCTTGAAAAGATCGGCAAGAGCTCCATCATCACCTCGCGCGAGCCCTCTCTCGGCCCCGTCTTCGGCATGAAGGGAGGGGCCGCCGGCGGTGGACTCTCGCAGATCGAGCCTGCCGAAAAAATCAATCTACACTTCCACGGCGACTTCCACGCCATCACTTCAGCGCACAATCTTTTATCTGCGCTGATCGACTCACACCTCTTCCACGGCAACGATCTCGACCTCGATCCCGCCGCCGTCACCTGGCCGCGCACCCTGGACATGAACGACCGCGCCCTCCGCAACATCATCGTGAGCGTGACCGCGACCGACAAACGGCAGCGCGACGGCAGCAACCGGCCCGCCGGATTTCTCATCACCGCGGCCAGCGAGGTCATGGCGATCCTCGCCCTCGCCACCGGCCGCGCCGACCTCCGCCGCCGCATCGCTCGCATCATCGTCGGCCAGAATCGCAAAGGACAACCCGTCACCGCCGGCGATCTTCGCGCCACCGGCCCCATGCTCGCCCTGCTCAGCGAAGCCCTTCTCCCCAACCTCGTTCAGACCACCGAAGGAACTCCCGCGATGGTGCACTGCGGCCCCTTCGGCAACATCGCCCACGGCACCAGCTCCGTCGTCTCGCAACAGATCGGTCTGCGCCTCGCCGACTACGTCATCAACGAAACCGGCTTCGCCTCCGACCTCGGCTTCGAAAAATATATGGACCTCGTGATGCCCTCCTCCGGCATCAAGCCCTCTGCGGCGGTCCTCGTCACCACCGTGCAAAGCGTCCGCAGCCAGGGCGAAGGCGACCTCGAACGAGGCTTCTCCAACCTCGAAAAGCACATCGCCATCGTCCGCGGATTTCATCTTCCCGTGATCGTCGCCATCAACCGCTTCCCCAACGACAGCGAAGCCGAACTTGAGATCCTCAAAGAATTCTGCGAAGGCCACGGAGCCTCCTTCGCCCTCTCCGAAGCCTTCGCCAAAGGCGCCGAAGGAGCCGTAGCCCTTGCGCACAAGCTCGTCGAGGTCATCGACGCAAACCCCCATGTCGAGCCGGTATCCACCTACTCGCCCGAAGATTCCGTCACCGAAAAAATCACCAAAGTCGCCCGCTCCATCTACGGCGCGGACGGCATCGAGCTCAGCGACCTTGCCAGGCACAACCTCGCTCGCTTCGAGCGCTGGGGCTTCGGACATCTGCCCGTCTGCATCGCGAAGACGCAATACTCGCTCTCCGACAACCCCAAGCTCATGGGTGCCCCCACCGGCTGGACCCTCCACGTCACCGACGTCGCCCTCTCCGCCGGAGCAGGCTTCCTCGTCGTCATCTCCGGCGCCATGATGCTCATGCCCGGCCTCCCCAAGGCCTCCCGCGCCCTTGACATCGATGTCGATGATGAAGGCGAAATCATCGGCATGTCCTAAGACAAGCCTGCCGCCCTTGCCGTCTAATAGAAGCATGAACGTGAATCGTCCCATCGAGTCTCGCTTCGCCGCCCATCGCAGGGGCTCTCTCCGCAAGGCCTGCGCCCTGGCCCTACCCTTATTCCTCTGCGGAACCCTCGCGCTCGCGCAGGACCGCCACGCGCTCAGTGCGCCGTCTTCCTCGCAGCCGGCTCCCCTCCAGAGGACCCGCCTCTTCCTCAAGGACGGAACCTACCAGCTCGTGCTCAGCTACAAAGTAGTTGGCAGCGTCGTGCGCTACCGCAGCGCCGAGCGCAACGGCGAGTCCGAGGACGTCCCCTTGAATCTCGTCGATCTCCCCGCAACTGAGCGTTGGCAGAGCGAGCACACCGCCGCGCAGGCCGCTCCCCGCCCCGTCCTCAGCCCCGAGCTCGAAAGGGAAGAGGCCGCCCGCCGCGCCCTCACTCCCGAGATCGCCCCCAACCTCCACCTGCCCGAGGAAGACAGCATGCTCGCGCTCGACACCTACCGCGCCACGCCCGAGCTCGTGCCCCTGCCGCAGGAGGGAAGCGACCTCAACAAGGAGACCGCCCATGTCGAGCTCAAGTCGGCGATCAACCCAGCCTCCGTCGCGCACCGGATCCTCAGCATCCCCGGCGCCGCCTCGGATATCCAACTGCACGTCGCCTCCCCCGTCTTCTACCTGCGAATTGGCGAGGACAACGGTGAGGTCGACACCGCCGCCTTCACCGTCGACACCCACGGCGCCACCGGACGCCCCACTCCCTCCGGAGGTCCTGCCGCCAACACCTACGTCATCGAGCATCTCGATGTCCGCGAAGACACCCGCATCGTCAACAGCTTTCGCATCGCATCGCTCGGCACCGGCCATCCCCAGCCAGACATCGTCGAGACCACCAAAGAAATATTGCCCGGTGGCCGCTGGATGAAACTCACCCCCGGCCAGCCCCTCGATGCCGGGGAGTACGCCCTCGTCGAGATCCTCTCCGATCACGAAGTCAACCTCAACGTATGGGACTTCGGCATGCACCCCGGAGCCAAAGAGAACGTCGAGTCCATCCGCCCCGAGCAGGAAAAGCCCGCCACCCTCGAGCGCCGCGGTCCCTCCTGAGCCCGCTCCTCAACCCCTCATTCCGCCACCGTCAGCTCAGCCATGCCGGGACGCGGTGGGTGCCGGATGAATCGCCTGAGCGTTGCTGTTGGCCACCACCAGTTGATTCCGGCCGCCCTCTTTCGCCGCGTACATCATCGTATCGGCAGACCGAATCAGATCATGCAGCGAAGCTCCATCCTGCGGATACGTAGCGAGTCCAAGACTGGCCGTCAACGAAAGATTCAGCCCTTCACTCGACAGAAAATCCGTCTGTGAGATCCGCTCAAGCACCCTCTGTGACAGCTCCACCGCCGCCGGCTTGTCCAGCCCCCGCAGCAGCGCCACAAATTCGTCGCCGCCATACCGGAACGCCGCGTGGTTCGGTCCCAGCGTCCGCTTCAATTCGTTCCCAACCTCGGCCAGCAACCGCGAGCCCACTAGGTGGCCATGCCGGTCGTTCACGCTCTTGAAGCGGTCGAGATCCAGAAACAACAGGCTGAAGTGTGGAGGTACGATCGTCACCACCCGCGACGCCGTCGCCGCAATGTGCTGCACAATCTCCTCTTCCAGCAGGGTGTACAGATGCCGCGCGTTGAACAGCCCCGTGCAGTCGTCTGTGATGCTCAGGTGATGAATCAGTTTCACGTGTCGAGCATTTTCCAACGCAATCGCAGCATAATCACACAGCACCCGCAGCAGCGCAATCGACGACTCCGGCAACAGATCCAGCTCGCTGTTATTGAGTTGCAGAATGCCCAGCGTCCGGTTGCCGTGGCGGATCGGAAGGCAAGCGATCGACCGCAGATTTAGCTCCGGATGAGCCCTTGCATACCGCGACCAGTCCGGGTCCGCGCTGATGTCCGGCACCACCAGCGGAATCCCCGTCGTCGCCACATACCCCGCAATTCCTTCGCCCGGCCCCAGCCGCAGATTGCGTAGCAGCGTCTCATCCAGCCCCGCCGACATCGCATAATACAGCTCCGACGTCTCTTCATCGAGCATCAGCAGCGACCAGTGCTCCGGCCCGAAAAACTCCTCCATCTTCGTCATGATGGAGCGCAGCAGCGAGTCCAGTTCCAGGTTCGACGTCAGCGCACGAGCCACCTCGTGAAACACGCGCAGTGTCTCCATCTGCCGCGAATCTACCGGTACCAGTTGACGGCGATCGTTCTTGCGTCGCTCCCTCATGATGTGCGGCCGTACTGCCCGCGTCCCTTTCCGATCGGTTCTATTCCAGCCGCTACTACATGCGTTCGTTCTGCCGGTGCGACCCTCAATGGTTCGGATGGTGACACTCAGCATAGCTGAAAATCAGGCACTTATCCATGCCCCCTACCTGTGTGCTCTAGTCTGCTCTCTTAAGTGCAACGCAGCGTTACAGGGGTAATTTAGCCCCCGATGTGAACCATGCTCCGCGAAGGCTTCAGAAAACCAGGCTCTCCAATATGGTGGCGCGCTTCTTTGTGCTGGACGATTTGCCGGATCCAGCTACACATCTCATCGTCACTTGCGCCCCGATACATTAGCCCGATCAGATCATGATCCGATTGCGAAAATAAACACGTCCGCAATTTGCCGTCCGACGTCAGCCGAACTCGGCTGCAGTGACCGCAAAATGGCTCAGAAACCGGAGCAATAATGCCAATCTCCCCCAACCCATCGTCAAACGTGAACCGCCTCGCCGTCTCCGACACATGGTTCGGAGCCAGCGCCACCAGCGGCCGCACCTTGTTCAGCCGCTCCACGATCTCCTTCATTGGAACCACCGTCTCCGGAGACCAGGTTCGGTCTTCCTCCAACGGCATGAACTCGATGAACCGCACAATCACCTGCTCCTTCCGCGAAAACTCCGCGAACGCCTCAATCTGCGTATCGTTGAATCCGCGCAGCAGCACGCAATTGATCTTCACCGGCCCCAGTCCGGCATCCTGCGCCGCCCGAATGCCGTCCCGAACCTTCTGAAACCCTCCCGGAACCCGCGTAATCCGCGTAAACGTCTCAGGATCGACCGCATCCATGCTGATCGTGATCCGCGAAAGCCCCGCCTCTTTCAGCGGCTTCGCCAGCGGTGCCAGCAGATGCCCATTCGTCGTAATCGCAATGTCCAGCGGCTCGCTAGAAAACGCCGGCCGCAACTTCGCCGTCTCCCTCACCAGGTCCAGCAGTCCATTCCGCAGTAGCGGCTCTCCACCCGTCAGCCGAATCTTCTCAATCCCCAACGACACAAACACTCGCAGGATCCGGGCATAATCCTCTATCGGCAGCTCCGAGAACTGCGCCCCATCATTTCCCGTTCGGCAGTAAACGCATTTGTAGTTGCAACGATCCGTCACCGACAGACGAAGATCCGTCAGCGCGCGCAGGTGTCCATCGCGCAAACGCAGCTCTCCCGCCAGGTCGCCGTCCTGCTGCGCTGCAACTTTTCCGGTCTCGAGTAGTGGGAGCAACGAAGAGGCCATATCCAACCATACAACCGTTGCCCGCTTTGAGCATCGTCTGATTCGCTCACGGTGTTCGTGAGCTACAGCAATTTCCCACAAGATATTCGCCGAAGCCTAAACATCATCTGTCGCTTTTCGCCGGACAAACCCCGCACGCATCCTTCGTCCAGCTCATCTGCCCGCCAACGAAGCCCTAAATTCCCACGCCAAACTCAACATCCTGCGCCTGATCGCCCGAGTGAGCGTAAAAGTCGTACGGCGTGCGCCGGTTGAACTTGTAGCGCTGACGAAGTTCCCGCCCAATCACCACACCCAGCGCCAGCACCGTAATCCCAGCCGATACCAGGCCGACATTGCGCAGCAGGGTGCTTCCGTTGTGCGTAGCATGATCGACCGAATCTTCGATCTGTTCGCCGAGTTTGCGGAGTGAGCGAGAGAGCTTCATGGCTTGCATCATAACGTAGTCCGGTGAAGATTGTGTATCAGTGAGGTCAATCCGTTAACAGCCTCTGCCCGATTCCGGAACCCAGTCCCAGGCCCGGCCGCCTACCCGCCCCGTGCCCTCAGGCCTTTGCCGCCGGTGCCGCAGGAGCCGCCGTCGACGCCGCACTCGGCGTCGCCACCACCTTCGCGCTGTCCCCCGAACTTCCCCCGTCGCTCGATCCCGATCCCCCGGACCCAGCCTCTCCCGACCCTGATCCTGATCCCGTGCTCGAAGCTGCCGCGTCACCCGCGCTCGACTCCCCGCCTCCCGATCCCCCCGGCTTCACCGACGAGTACCCGTCCTTATACCAGCCGCCCCCCTTAAACGAGATCGCCGCAGCCGTAATCGTCCGCTCCAGCCTCCCTCCACAATGCGGGCAGACCGTCAGATCCGCGTCAGAAAACTTCTGGATCTTCTCGATCCGGCGATGGCACCCAGTGCACTCATACTCGTAAAGCGGCATAACAGGTCCTTTGGCCCTCCCTCAAGAGTAAAATCTGCCTTCCCTCAGAATACAGATACCCCGCCCCGCATGGCGAATACCCTCCCCGACCCAGCCCCTACCCCTCGATAAACATTAGAAAAATCTAATGTTTATGCCTAATTCCGCTACACACCTCTTGGGACGTGAGAGGTTACCCAAGATTACGAACGCATCTCTAGAATTTTCTAAGTAAGTGAGCCGCGACTCTGTGGAAACCCACAGCTTCAAGGCCCCCAGCTTCAGCAAAATCCTATGAGCTACCCTCCCTCCCTTTCTCGCCGCCATCTCCTTCAGGGCTTCGCCGCCGTCGCCGCCAGCTCCGTCCTCTCCGGCTGCGGAGCCGCCCGCTTCACCACGCTCAACCCCTCCAGCAGCAAGCTCTCGACCCCGCGGCCCTCCCCCACGCTGCCCTCTCCCTTCTCCCCCGCAACCGAGACCCCTCCCTCGGCCGGCCCAACGCCGCAGCCTCTCCCCATCGGAGCCATCACCGCCGCCTCGCTCACCGTCTCCGGCACCACCGCAGGAACCCTCGGCCCCGGCTTCCTCGGCCTCGCCTACCAGAAACAGACCCTCTCCACGCCGCTCTTCACCGGCTCCAACGCCGACCTCATCGGCCTCTTCAAGCGCCTCGGCAGCGGAGTTCTGCGTCTCGGCGGAACCTCAGTCGACCAGACCGTCTGGACACCGCAGGGCAAGGGCCAGACCCTCGGCCAGATCGCGCCCTCGGACATAGCCTCCCTCGCATCCTTCCTCCGCGCCACCGGTTGGACCTGCATCTACGGCATCAACCTCGGAGGCTCGGCCACCGGGGCGACCACCCCCGCGCTCGCCGCCGCCGAGGTCGCCTACGTCTCGCAGCAGCTAGGCTCCTCGCTCATCGGCGTCGAACTCGGCAACGAGTGCGAAACCTACGGCGACCCCTCCAGCTACTTCCCCTACGCCTGGACCGTCCAGCAGTTCGAGGCCCTCTGGCTCCAGTATCGCGACGCCATCATCGCCGCCACTCCCTCCGCGCCGCTCGCCGGTCCCGCGGCCGCCAGCAGCATCTACAGTTGGACCCTCCCCTTCGGCGAGTACGTCACCCACAGCCAGATCAACCTCCTCACCCAGCACTACAATCGCAACCCCGCCACCACCGCCACACCCGACGACCTCGTCTCTCCCGACCCCGCCCTCGCCACCCTGCTCCAGCAGCTAACCTGCGGTGCACAATCCATCGACGTCCCCTTCCGCCTCACCGGCTGCACCTCCAGCGCCGGAGCCGGAACTCCCGGCGTCACCAACGCCTACGCCTCCTCGCTCTGGGCCATCGACACCATCTTCACCGCCGCTCTCGGAGGTGCCTCCGGCCTCAACTTCAACGCCGGAGGCAATGAGGACGACACGCCGATCTCCGACACCCTCGGCACCGTCACCGCTGCGCAGCCAATCTACTACGGCCTCCTGATGGCAGCGCTCGCAGGGCAGGGAAGCCTGCTCTCCACGCAGCTCTCCGCAGCCTCGCTCAACGTCACCAGCTACGCCGTCAGCAACTCCGAAGGAGGCCTCAGCCTCATCGTCGTCAACAAGGACGCCACCCAGAATCTAGACCTCAGCATCGCGCTCCCCGCCGCCATGACCTCCGCCACTCTGCAGACCATGACGCAGCTCTCCGCCGGAGCCTCCACGCCCAGCCTCACCGCTCTCTCAGGGGTCACCATCCAGGGCGCACCGGTCGACCTCGACGGCACCTTCACCCCCTCCACCGCCTACGACCTCACCGTCACCGGCGAGCAGCTCTCCTGCTACGTCCCAACCCTAAGCGCCGTTCTCATCCAGCTCTCCTAAGCACCCCACAGCCCACGCCCCCAAGCAAACGCAACCCTCAGAATGATATCGTTCGCCATGAGATTTTTCGTGCGTTCGATCGCGGCAGCAGGCTTGGTTTCGATGATGGCAGCAGCACAGCAACCCAACGTAGCGCCCACTCCTCCCATGGGCTGGAACAGCTGGGACTCCTACGGCCTCACCATCACCGAGCCCGCCTTCCGCGCCAACGTCAAGGTCCTCAAGCAGAAGCTCCTCCCCTTCGGCTGGAACTACGCCGTCATCGACGAAGGCTGGTTTTTCGAGAACCCCAACGACCGCGACAAGCCCGACACCCTGCGCTACGCCATCGATCCTCACGGTCGCTATGTCCCGGTCCCCGCGAGATTCCCCTCCGCCGTCTCCAGCGCTACGCCTCCCCCCGTAAGCAGCCCCGTCAGCGGAACCGTCAAGCTCCCCGCCACCATCGAAGACACCAGCTTCACCGCTCTCGGAGCCTGGGTCCATGCGCAGGGCCTCAAGTTCGGAATCCACATCGTCCGGGGAATCCCGCGAGCCTCAGTCGAGCGCAATCTCCCCATCTGGACACCGGAAGGCGCCAGCAGCTTCCACGCCCAGGACGCCGCCGACCAGACCGATGTCTGCCCCTGGGACCCCACCAACTGGGGAGTCAAAGACAACGCCGCCGGCCAGGCCTGGTACGACTCCCTCCTCCGCCAGTATGCAGCCTGGGGAGTCGACCTCCTCAAAGTCGATTGCATCTCCGACCACCCCTACAAGCTCACTGAAATCCGGATGATTCGCCGCGCCATCGACAAGACCGGCCGCCCAATCGTCCTCAGCCTCTCCCCCGGCCCCACCGCCCTCGCCCACGCCGCCGAGGTCAGCACCCTCTCCAACATGTGGCGCATCGCCGACGACCACTGGGACATCTGGGACTCCAACGGCAAGCCCTTCCCGCAGGGAACCAAAGACCAGTTCGCCCGCCTCAACGCCTGGAATCCCTACGCCAAACCCGGCACCTGGCCCGACGCCGACATGCTCCCCATCGGCCACCTCGGCCCCGAACCCGGCTGGGGCAAAGCGCGCACGTCCATGCTCACCCCCGACGAAGTCAAGACCGAACTGACCCTCTGGTCCATCGCCCGCAGCCCCATGATCCTCGGAGCCAACCTCACCCAGCTCGACGCCCCCACCCTCGCTCTCCTCACCAACTCCGAGCTGATCGCTGTCAGCCAGAAGTCCACCGCAAGCTCCCAGATCCTCCACGACAACAACCTCATCGTTTGGCAGGCTACCCTCCCCGAAGGCAAAATCGCCCTCGCCCTCTTCAACATCGGCGACACTCCCATGAAGCTAGACCGCACCTTCGCAGACCTCAGCCCCGCCCTCGGAGCCCACCCCTGGACCGTCCGCGACATCTGGGAGTCGAAGTCCCTCGGCAAGCGCAAGGCCATCTCCACCGAACTAGCTCCCCACGCCTGCACGCTCCTCCTCTTGCAGTAGCGCCAGAGCCGTACCTGTGACGTCAAACACAAACCGTCCCAGCCCGCTATGCGATCATGAAGCTGGTACTGCTTCATGCTGCGACGCCTGTTCTCCATCCTGCTGTTCGGGGCCACGCTACTGCCCCTGATCGCGCCCATGCTCTCCACCGGAGCCCTGGCGCAATCGACGCTGCCCGCCTGCTGCCGCCGCAATGGAGCGCATCACTGCACCATGTCCGCCACCGCTCTCGCGAGCATGACCAGCGCCACCACCCCAGGCATCAGCGCCCCACCCCAGCAATGCCCCTACCGCCAGCATTCCCTGGCCGCATCCCACCTCCAGGTCTTCACTCCCTCCTCCGCCGCGACGCACTCTACCTTCCTGCTGCGAGCACCCTCCGCCTCAGCGCAGGCAGAATGCCTCCGCCGCATCTCGTTTGACCGCTCGCGACAAAAACGCGGACCTCCCTCGCTCCTCAGCTAACTTCATCGCACGTTTGATTTCTCCTGCATCGCTGCAGCGGTGAATCCGTGTCGTGCTCCGCCCGCAACCTCCGGGCACTTCAACACCACGCTCAACGACCCACTCGAGGCCTCATGCACCCCCCCGTTTCCCTGCGACCAGCCCCACTCTTCCGTCGCACCCTCCTCGCTCTCGCAGCGTTCTTCCTCTTCGCCTCCATCGCCCACGCCTCCATCTTCGGAACGGTGCAGGGAATCGTCCACGACTCCCAGCACCGCCCCATCCCCGGCGCCAGCATCGAGCTCCACGCCGTAACCTCCGACCTCGTTCTCCGCACCACCAGCCATCAGGACGGCTCCTTCTCCATCCCCTCCGCCCCCCTCGGCGACTACCGCATCCTCGTCGCCAAAGACGGCTTCGAGCCCCAGCAGCAGACCCTCACCCTCGCCTCCGACACCTCCCCCATCCTGCACTTCGAGATGCTCATCGGCACCGTCAAGCAAGCCGTCACCGTCGACGGAGTCGCCCCCATCGTCAACCCCAACAGCGTCACCCCCACCACCCTCGTCGATCGTCAGGACATAGCCCAGACCCCCGGAGCCGACCGCACCAACAGCCTCGCCATGATCACCGACTTCACCCCCGGTGCCTACATGACCCACGACATGCTCCACATGCGGGGTGGCCATCAACTCGATTGGCAGATCGATGGCGTCGAGATTCCCAACACCAACATCGGCAGCAACCTCGCCGCCCAGATCGACCCCAAGGACATCGACTACATCGAGATCCAGCGAGGCAGCTATACCGCTGACGTCGGCGACCGAACCTACGGCGTCTTCAACGTCGTTCCTCGCAGCGGCTTCGAGCGCAACCACGAGGCCGAGTTCGTCCTCAACGCCGGCAACTTCCTTCAGACCAACGACCAGCTCAACTTCGGCGACCACACCGAAAAGTTCGCCTACTACGCCAGCCTCAACGCCAACCGCAGCGACTACGGCCTCGCCCCGCCCATCGAGCAGGTCCTCCACGACGCCGACAACGGCTACGGAGCCTTCGCCTCCCTCATCTACAACCGCACCCCCAAAGATCAGCTCCGCCTCCTCTCCATGGCACGCGCCGACTACTTCCAGATTCCCTACGACCCCAACCCCAACGACTTCGAAAGCCAGCAGTACAACTCCAGCGGCCTCCGCGACGGCCAGCATGAAGCCGACATCGCCGACGCCTTCTCCTACCTCCACTCCTTCAATACCTCCACCACCTTGCAGCTCTCGCCCTTCTTCCACTACAACAGTGTCGACTACCAATCGAACCCCAACGACACCCCCGTAGCCACCACCTACGACCGCGCCTCCACCTACGCCGGAGCCCAGGCCTCCATCAACGCCGTCGTCGCACGCAACAGCCTCCAGGCCGGGCTCTACTCCTTCGCACAGCACGACCACTATCTCTACGGCCTCATCTCCAACGACGGCAGCGGAACCCTCCCCATCAGCGAATCCGATTCGACCAACGCTGGCGTGGTCGAACAGTACATCTCCGACAACTTCAAGCTAACCTCCTGGCTCACTCTCATCGCCGGTCTCCGAGCCACGCAGTTTCACTCATCCTTCACCGAAAACGAGATCGACCCGCGCTTCGGCGTTGCCGTGCGAGTGCCCAAACTCAACTGGGTCTTCCGCGGCTTCTACGGCCGCTTCTATCAGCCACCGCCGCTCGTTACTGTAGCCTGCGCCAACAGCACCACCTCCCCCACTACCGGCTGCGGAGTCCTCACCGTAGCGCAGACCAGCGGAACCACCTTCTCACCGCTCCACGGCGAGCGGGACGAAGAGCACCAGTTCGGCGTCCAGATCCCCCTCCGCGGCTGGCTCCTCGACGTCGACACCTTCAAAAATCGCGTCAACAACTTCCTCGACCACTCCAACATCGGAGCCTCCAGCATCTACTTCCCCATCTCCATCGATGGCGCTCTAATCCGCGCCTGGGAACTCTCCATCCGCTCCCCGCGCCTCTGGAAGTTCGGCCAGGCGCACCTCGCCTACTCCAACCAGATCGCCGAGCAGCGAGGCAACATCACCGGAGGCCTCATCTGCTACGACCCCACCAACTCAGGCTCCTGCAACAACGCTGGCTTTGCCTACACGCCCGTCGACCACGATCAGCGCAACACCCTCAACGTCGGCTTCACCGCCAAGCTGCCGTGGAAGTCCTACGCCTCGACCAACGCCTACTACGGCTCAGGCTTCCACAACGGCTCACCCGACCCCGCAACGCCCTACCCCAACCAATACCTCCCCTACAACACCAGCTTCGACCTCGCCATCGGCAAGACCTTCACCGACAAACTCAGCGCCTCCATCACCGCCACCAACCTGCAGAACCGCCGCACCCTGCTCGACAACAGCCTCACCTTCGGAGGCTTCCACTACAACGATCCCCGCCAGATCTTCGGCGAAATCCGCTACCGCTTCAAGTTCTGACTCTCGTCGTGAACAGCCTCGCCACGCACCACCTGCTCCACGATCGTGTGCACGTTCAGCAGCGACCACGGCGCACCGTTCACCGCCGCCTGCGTCTGTCCCGCCGCACGCACCATCACCGCAGGCCGCGCATCGAACCCTCCCCGCGCCGCCGCCTCATCCTCAGGCGTCCACGCCGGCTCATCTCTCCACAAATACGTCCGCCACGAGTGGTCGCCCTGCACCATCACCGTCGTATCCTTCCACCGCGGCGAACTCCGCAGAATCCCCATCACCCTCCCCAACTCCCGATCCGCCAGCGCCAGCCCATCCAGGTAAGAACCCCCGCACTCCTGCGAGTATTCATTCCGCGCACGGCTCCAGATATTAGGACTATGCGGCACCGGAAGATGCAGCAAAACAAAATCCGTCTGGTCGCTCCGCAGCACCTGCTCCGCGCGTTGTTCCAGGTCAACATACGTCTTAGTGCGCTGCCGAACGTCATAGCCGCACACCTCGCGCCGAGCCTCCGCAGGTTCCACCACCTCATCCACCATCTGCTTCAGCGGCGTATACATATTCCGCCAGAAGCTCTCATCCTGCGCCATCGGGCCGTCGGTCATATCGCGATTCATCCAATAGCAGTCGTCGATCGCGCCGCTATAGATCGTGCAGTACGGGTTGTACCATCCCACCGCCGCCGTCCGCCAGCCCTCGCGCTGCGCATCGGCAAACACCGTCCCCGCCCCATCCAGTTGGTGAAGCCCCGTCTCTCCCGCATCCCGCACCATCAGCCGGTTGTCAAACGTATACCGATACCCCTCCACCCTGCGACCACTCAGCAGCGAAGGCAGCACCTTCACCGTCTGGTCGCCGATCGGCTGCGCATCGCTGTACACCGTGCTCTCACTGCGCAACGCATCGAAGTTCGGCAGCGCCAGGCCACTCGCCCGATGCCCAAACACCTGCTCATACGACAGCTCATCGAACACCATCCACACCATCAGCGGATGCTGCCGCGGAGCCTGCGCCGTCCCCTCCCACGCCGCCCTGTGCGCCTGCGGTCCCGGCCTCCACTGCGTCACCCACAGCATCTGCACCACGCTGCAGCACGCAAACACCGCCAGAAAAACTCCAGCAAAATCTCCCACCCGCATCAGCCGTCGATACGCGTCGTTCCATCTGAAAAACAGCACCAGAACCATCCCGGCCCACACCACCCCAAGCAAGAACATCAGGCCATCCACCAGGTGAAAGGGAAGTACAGCGCGTATCCGCTCGATCAGATACGGAGGAACCCCCATCGCTACAACCAGCTGCACCCACGGATAGAAACAAGTGCGCCACAGCGGCCCGATGATCGCAAACAGCCCCAACCCCAGCAGCAGAATATCCGCCAGCTGCGCATACACAATCCCATTCAGCGCATACGGCACATGCATCCGAACGCTGCCCCCGCCACCCAGCAGCTCCCCGTAGTTCATCGCCAGAATCAGCGACGCGAGGCCGATGCACTGGCAAAGTTTCTTCAGCATCGAATCCTCTCCACCGGCACGCTCGTTCCGCTAATCCTTCGCAAACAAAAACAGCACGCGCCCATTCTCCAACGGTTGTCGCCGCAGCGTATGGAAGCGTCCCACGCAAGCCGCCAGCAGGTCCTCTTCCGTCAGCGACCCGTACAGTTCATCACGCCCTCGCATCAAACTCTGGAACATCGGATCGCTCACCGGAACCCACTCCACCACCACATACCGCCACGTCAGCCGGTACACCAGATCCAGAATCTCGCCGATCGGAATCTGCTCCATCAAAATCAAATGATGAATCACCGCCAGCATCAGCACCATGTCTGACTGCGCCTCCAGCCGGTGCAGCAGCGTGCTCGTCTCGCCGTTCTCCCAGCCCACCGCAGGAGTCGGCCGCGCCAGGTCCGCATGGATCGTCTGGATCGAAAGCCTGCTCTTCCGGCTCATCCGGTACAGGCTCTCCGCGGCCGCCGCATCGCGTTCCAGCGCCACCACCCTCGCTCCACTCTCCGCCGCCAGCGCGCTGAACACGCCCGTATTTGCTCCGATATCCAGCACCCGCTCCGGCCGCAAATCCTCCAGCACCTTGCGAACCCAGTCCAGCTTCTGCGAGCTCTCCTGCGCCGTATAGTGCTTCAGCGTCGCCGCATAGTTCGTCCACTCCGAGCCCGTATGTTCCGGCATCGCGCGCCGCGTCCGCATCCGCAGATCCGCCAGCGTCTTCTTCATCAAATGAATCGCCACCACCGGCCGATGATGCTGCACCTTCTGCCGCTGCGCCGCCGCCGCTCCCGCCTTCTCCAGCTTCGCCGGCAGCGTCACCGGCCAGAACGCCGCCCGTGTCAGCCGCTGCCTCCAGCTCAGCACCTTGTACAACTCCGCCGGCTCATAGCCATCGCGTTTGAACAGTGAAAGCTCCAGCGGCCAACCCGACAACTTGTTCATCAGCAGCGGCAGCAGGAACGTCCGAATGTACTGCCCATACGCCATCCAGATATGCGAAGCATGGTCCCTCGGCGTCGGGTTCCACGGCTCAAACGACAGCACATCCACCAGTACCGGTCGCGAACCCACAAACAGAATATTCAGCGGCGTCGCATCCTTCAGCACCCACCCCTCGTTCAGCGCCTCCGTGCACAGCGCCAGCGTCAACTGCGCCGCCGCTAGCCATTGCGACGGAGTCCACTCCCACGGATACGTTGGCACCGGAACCTTCGGATGCAGCAACTGCAGCCCCGCCGGAGTGTTCCTGAGCGTGATCGCAACCATGTCCCCGCGCTCCTGCAGCTTGCTGCAAAATTGCGAGGTCACAAACTCCATCACCTGGTCACGCGCCGCTGGATGAATCGTGCGGACAGCAAAATCGTCTTCAAGGCTCAGTGAGCCCGCGGGGTCGCGAAAGGTGGCAGTAGGCGTTCCTGATGTCATGCTGCGTTGCGAGTGTCTTCTTTCCGCACCGTTACCGGCGTAGCGACGTTAGCCTGAGGCTTGCTTCGTGTGAACAACCCCATAATACGCCGCCGCAGGCAAAACACCGCCGCCGCCATCACCGACGCAAACGACTGCAGCGCCAGCAGGCCCGATCCCGGATCCACATACGCCATCGCCCGCCGCTCCACCGCAAACAGCAGGCAAACACCGATCACCAACGCACTACCCAACGACATCACACGCTTCATCTAAAATTTCTTTCCGCCCTCCGGCATCCGTCCCGGACAGCCTCACACGAATCTTCCTCGATCGCAGCACCTTCGCGGCAGCCGCCTCCCTACAAAAACATTCCCCCATATCGAATACACATCGACACGCAATCGCAGAGGATGTTGCGCCGCCTTCAACATGACAGACCGGTAATCCTGTGGGTGTGACGCTTCGTCTTGCTCGCAAGACGCACCCTGGCTCGCTTTTCTGCGCCTACGCCTTCTCGTCCAGCCTCACCCTTCACGGCTCCGCATAGTACCCCGAGTTGGTATGCGCCGTCAGTCCTGGCCGCGCCACCTTCACCTCCAGCCGGTGATACACATCCCGGTGCTCCACCGGAGGAGGCTCAAACGTTATCTCGTAGTACGCCCCCGTATCCGCCGCACACTGCGTCAGCGACGCCGCGATATCGCTGCTGCTCAGCACCTGTCCCCCCGTCTGCGTCGCCAGCACCTGCAGCGCCAGGTTTCCCATCGCGTCCTCCCCGGGCTTCGTTATGCCTTTCAAATACTCCATGTACATAAACGTTCTCCCCGGTCCTTCATCTACCCCCAGGGGATTCACGTTGTCGATCGTCATCTGCGCCTCGCGCAGCTCCGTCGAGAACCACGTAATATCGCTGAACACTCCCTCCTGCTGCATGTAGCTCAGGTTGATGTTTGGCCCTGACAGCAGCGGCCATCCCGGCGACACCCACAGAATCAGCTTCCGCCGAGGTCTCCCAGCCTCATACGTCACCAGCGTCCTCAGCGCCTTCAGCGAGTCATCCAGCTCCTCCGCCGCTCCCTCCACTCCCGCCGACCGGTTGACAATCCGCAGGCTCGAGTCATACTTGTCCAACGCATCCGCCAGCGCATTGCCATCATGGCTATACGCTCCCTGCGTCTCCATCCCTCGATCGGTCAACACCGCCAGTGCCGTCGGGTGTGTCAGCTTGCCTCCGTTGGCCCGCAGAAACTTCTCAATCCCAATCCGCTCCTGCGCCACCACCTCGAACCCGCTATTCACGTTGTCCATCAGCACGATCATCTCGATCGGCTCCTTCTGCCCGTCATGCTCCTTGAACGACGTCATCGGCCGCACAGCCTTGTTGTCCAGCAACGTGAAGTCCTTCTCCTCCAGCCCTCCCACCGGAACGCCCGACTTCGAAGTCACCACCACATTCAGATGAATCGTTCGAACCGGAGGCCCCTGCCGCGTCCGCAGCTTGGACGCGTCCGAACTCTGTCCCGCAGCTCCCGCCGCCAGCATCCCGCATCCCAGCAGGGTCATACAAACGTGTGCAGTCAAACGCATCGTGACTCCCCTATCCCCGCATCAAAACGTACGCCAACTATAGTCGGGTGGTTCCAATCTCGTCTCCCTCCTCACGGAGCCGTGTAGTATCCCATCCGCGTCCTCGCCGTCAGCCCGTGCTCTCCCACCTTCACCTCAATGGAGTGATACTCATTCTTCGCTCGCGGCGCCGGAGGGTCATACGTCAGCGTGTAATACGTCCCCGCCTCCGTCAGGCACCGCTCCAGCATTCCCGTGATGTCGCTGCTCCCCGTCAATACCAGCCCGCCACTCTGCGTCGCGATCACCTGCAGCCCCAGGTTCCCTAGGTTGCTGTCAAGCGGCTTCTTCACGCCCTTCATAAAATCCAGATAGTTAAACGTGTCTTCCACTCCTTCGCCCGGCCCCAACGGATTGATATCGTAGATCGTCGTCTGCGCCTGCCGCAGCAAGCCGGAGATCGAAACAAGCTGGTCAAATATCTGCCTCTGCTGCGATCCCTGCAGGAATCCCTGCGTCCCCGCAAGCAGCGGCCAGCCCGGAGACACCCACAGAATCGCCTTCCTCCCCGGCCGCGTCGCCTCATACGTCAATAACTGCCGCAGCGCGTTTATCGAGATATCCGCTCGCTCCCCCGCACCATAAAAACCCGTCTCCCGAGTAATATCCCGCAGTCCGATCGTCTCCTTATCCAGCTCCGCTGCAATCGCATTCCCGTCCGTCGTATACCCCGGCTGTTTCTTCACCCCCTTGTCCGTCAGGATCGCCAGCGTCATCGGCTGGCTCAGCTTCCCTCCATGCGAGCTCAGAAATTTGTCGATCTCCGTTCGCTCATACGCCACATGCCGAAACGACGTATTCACGCTATCCACCAGCAGGATCACCTCTACCGGCTCCGGGCTCCCCTCATACCCATGGAACGACGTCAACGGCTGCGCCACCTTGTTATCCAGCACCACAAAATCATGCGCATGCAGTCCCGCAACCGGAGCTCCCGACTTCGGCGTCACCACCACATCCAGCTCCATCCCTCCCGCTCCCGCCGGGACTCCCAAAACCGCCGGAGCACCCGCAGTCTGTCCCGCAGGGCTCGCCTGCTGCCCTCGCGCTGCTCCTCCAAACACCAGCAGCAGTGCCACGCCAACACCCAACCCAGTGCGCATCCTCATCCATCCTCCGTCGTGCCATTCCGTCTGAAAATCTGTGCACAAGCCATGGCCTTGGTGAGCCAGCAACTTCGTCTCACCGCAACGTCCGTCTCCCCGGCACCTCGTTAGGCCGTAGAGAATGCTGACGATCTATGCAGAGTTTCCCTGTCAGCTACAGTACTGCTTTCACGCCCTTTGTTCTACCTCAGTTTCTCGATTCCCTCAGGGACCCTCCGGTCCAGTCTTCGCCCTGCACGGCAGCGACGTTCGCCCCACCCTCGCTCCCGCCCGCTCCACGCGGCTTTCGCTGCTCACCGCATCCCCGGACCCCGTTCAGAGCGCCGCCGCCTCTCTTCGCGTCCCACGCAAAGATACGCCCGAATTTGTTGATCGATTGCTTCAAACCCAGCTTCGCCTTATCCTCGCCTCAGATGGACTTCGAGCAAAAACGCAAGATCGGCCTCAGCACCGCTGCTCCCCGCAACACCGGTGAGCACGCCACCGAGGCCGAGCGCCTCGTCTCCGCTGGCCGCCTCGACGACGACGACGCCGTCGAGCTAAAACTCCGCCCCAAGCGCCTCGCCGAGTTCATCGGCCAGACCAAAGCCAAAGAGCAGCTCTCCATCGCCCTCGAAGCCGCCAAATCCCGTGGCGAAGCCCTCGACCACGTCCTCCTCTTCGGACCTCCCGGCCTCGGCAAAACCACCCTCGCCACCATCATCGCCAACGAGCTCGACGTCGCCTTCCAGCAGACCTCCGGCCCCGCCCTCCAGGTCCAGGGAGACATGGCCGCCATCCTCACCAACCTCAAGGCCAAACAAGTCCTCTTCCTCGACGAAATCCACCGTCTCCAGCCCGTCATGGAAGAAAAACTGTATACCGCCCTTGAGGACTATCAGCTCGACATCATGATCGGCACCGGTCCCTCGGCCCGCACCCATGTCATGCGAATCGACCCCTTCACCTTCGTCGCGGCCACCACCCGCCCCGGCCTGCTCTCGTCCCCCTTACGCTCCCGCTTCGGCATCCTCCTCCGCCTCGAGTTCTACACCGACGATGAACTCCGCTGGGTCGTCGAACGCTCCGCCGAAGTCCTCGGAGTTCCCATCGACCGCGACGGCGCCGCCGAGATCGCCATGCGCTCTCGCGGCACACCCCGCATCGCCAACCGCCTCCTCCGCCGCGTCCGCGACTACGCCGAAGTCCGCGCCCAGGGAAAGATCGACCGTCCCACCGCCATGGCCGCCCTCGAAATGCTCGAAGTCGACGCCCACGGCTTCGACGAGCTCGACCGCCGCCTCCTCCGCACCATCATCGAAAAATACGACGGAGGCCCCGTAGGCCTCAACACCCTCGCCGCCGCCCTCGCCGAAGAGCAGGACGCCCTCGAAGAAGTCTACGAACCCTTCCTCATCCAGATCGGCTTCCTCGACCGCACCCCCCGAGGCCGCGTAGCCACCCGCCTCGCCTACGAGCACCTCGGCATAGAAATGCCCCGCAAGCCCACCCTCTTCGGCTAGCTCCCAATCCCCAATCCCCAATCCCTGCCCTTAACCTATCCCTGCTCTCAGCCTTTTCTCCCCGGCCGAGTCTCCGCAATATCCGGCCCCAGCAGCTCCTGCGCGCTCACCTCCGG